>JBHJOH010000144.1:0-24933 GCA_050329955.1 Acidimicrobiia bacterium
GGCTCCCGCAAGCCAACAGCAGTCACCAGATTCCGAGGGTTTGAGAACAATGGCCGAGTACCCATCCGAGTTCGAACTCGACGTCGTGCTTCGCAATGGCGAGGTCGTGCACGTCCGACCTATCCTGCCCACCGACGGCGCCCTCCTGGTCGACTTCTTCGACCACCTCGGGCCGGAGAGCCGCTACTTCCGGTTCTTCCGTGTGAAGCAGACCCTCGACGCACGCGAGGTCGCCTACTTCACAAACGTCGACTACGACCACCGGATGGCACTGGTGGTTCTCCATGACGGGCGGATGGTGGCGGTGGGACGCTACGACCGATCCCAGGAGGAACCGAACGTCGCCGAGGTGGCGTTCGCGGTCACCGATGACCAGCAGGGCCGGGGGATCGGCACCGAGTTGCTGCAGCTCCTGACCACCGCCGCCCGTCACAACGGCATCAGCGAGTTCCGTGCCTTCGTGCTGCCCGAGAACGTCCAGATGATGCGGGTGTTCCGCAACTCGGGCTTCGAGATGCATCGAACCGTGGAGGACGGGATCTTCACGGTCGGTTTTCCGGTGGCATACACCGACGACGCCCGCTCGGCCGCCGAGGAGCGTGAGAAGCGGGCGGTGGCCGCTTCGATCCTCCCCCTCTTCTTTCCCCGCTCGGTCGCCGTCATCGGGGCATCGACCAGGGTCGGGTCGATCGGTAACACGCTCTTTCGTAACCTGCTCCACACGGGATTCGGTGGCACGTTGTATCCGGTCAATCCGGGCACGGCGGTCGTCAACGCCGTGCGTGCCTATCCGACCGTGCTCGACATCCCCGACGAGGTCGACCTGGCGTTTATCGCCGTTCCGGCCAAACACGTGCTCGCTGCCGCCCAGCAGTGCGCCGAGAAGGGCGTGCGCGGTCTCGTGGTCATCTCGGCCGGGTTCGGTGAGGTGGCCGGTGACGGACCGGCCATGGAGGAGGAGCTGCTGCGGATAGCCCGTGACGGTGGCATGCGGATGGTCGGGCCCAACTGCATGGGGCTGCTCAACACGGCGCCCTCGGCCAACCTCAACGGAACCTTCGCCCCGTTGTTCCCGCCGGTGGGCAACATCGCCATGTCGAGCCAGTCGGGAGCGCTGGGCATCGCCATCCTCGAGTACGCCCGACGCAACCGCATCGGAATCAGCCAGTTCGTGTCGGTGGGCAACAAGGCTGACGTATCCGGAAACGACCTGTTGTTGTTCTGGGAGGACGATCCGTCGACCGACGTGATCCTCCTGTACCTCGAGTCGTTCGGGAACCCCCGTCGGTTCGCCCGTCTTGCCCGGCGAATCGCCCACAAGAAGCCGATCGTGGCGGTGAAGTCGGGCCGCTCCAGTGCGGGGAGTCGGGCGGCGTCCTCCCACGCCGGTGCCCTTGCCTCGATGGACGTGGCGGTCGACGCCCTGTTCACCCAATCGGGTGTGATTCGGGTAGACACGCTCGAGGAGCAGTTTGCGGTGGCCAACCTGCTCGCCAACCAGCCGATACCCAGGGGGCGACGTGTCGGTGTCATCACCAACGCCGGCGGTCCTGCCATTCTGGCCGCCGACTCCCTCGAAGCCGAAGGTCTGGTCCTGCCGGAGTTCTCGGCGGAGCTCCGGGCCAGGCTGGCGGCGGTCCTTCCTGCCCAGGCGTCGGTCGGCAACCCCGTCGACCTCATCGCCGGTGCCACCGCCGAGCAGTATCGGCAAACCGTGCCGGCGATCCTCGAAAGCGGGGAGGTCGACTCGTTGCTGGTGATCTACGTGCCGGTCACCGCCACCGGTGTCGAGACGGTGGCTCCGGCCCTGCTCGAGATCGCCGAGTCCACCGAGTCCGGTTGCACCCTGCTGTCGGTGTTCATGCAGGCCGAGGAGGCCGCCGAGTATCTGCGGGGCAAGGCGGTGACGGTTCCCAGCTACCAGTTCCCGGAGGATGCAGCCCAGGCGCTCGCCCGAGCCGTCCGCTACGGCGAGTGGAAGGGGACCGAGATCGGACAGACCCCCCAGTTCGACGACACCGACCCGACCGCGGCCAAGGCCGTGATCACCGGGGCGATCGGGCGGCTCGGGGAGGACGGTGGATGGCTGGAGCCGGGTGAGGTGGAGGCTTTGCTCGACTGTTTCGCCATCCCGCGCCCGGCCTCCGCTGTCGCCACATCCGAGGATGAGGCGCTGGAGGCGGCCCGCTCCATCGGGGGGCCGGTGGTGCTGAAGGTGGTGTCGTCGGAGGCGCTCCACAAGTCCGACGTCGGCGGAGTGCTCCTCGACATCGAAGGCGACGAGGCGGTGCTGGCCGGGTACCGGTCGATCGCCCAGGCGGTGCCCGTTCGCGATGGGATCCTGGTGCAGGAGATGGTGAAGGGTGGTCACGAGGTGCTGGTCGGCATGACCGAGGACCCCAACTTCGGCCCGATGATCGTCTACGGGCTCGGCGGCATCTACGTGGAGCTGCTCAAGGACGTAGCCTTCCGGCTCCACCCGCTCCACGACGTCGACGCCCAGTCGATGATGGACGAGATCAAGGGTGCCAGGCTCCTCACCGGCTACCGCAACCTCCCCAAGGGCGATGTCGATGCCGTGGCCGACACACTGCTACGGGTATCCGCTCTGATCAGTGCCGTCCCGGAGATCACCGAGATGGACCTCAATCCGCTGCTCGTCCTCGAGCCGGGTCGAGGCGTGCGGGCGGTGGACGCCCGGATCCGTATCCACCCCATCGACCCGGCCTGGTCGCCCGAGATGCTCGACCTGCCCAGCGTGGCGAGAGGCCGGGCGCGGGGGAAGCCGCGACGTTGAGCGAAGGCTGACGACGACCGTCTCGCGGGCCTCCCGGCTCACTAGCCTCGGTGTCACCCGAGCCGAGGAGAACCATGTCGTTGGTCGAGTTCAGCATCGATGGAGCGGTGGCACTGGTTCGCCTGAACCGCCCACCGGTGAACGCCCTGTCCGAGGAACTGTCGCTCGAGCTGGCCGAAGCGTTCGACCGGTGCACCGATGACGCCATCCGGGCGGTGGTGGTGACCGGTCAGCCCCACTTCGCCGCGGGCGCCGACATCAAGGGGTTCCAGCAGGCCTACGACTCCGGTACCGATGAACGGCTGGCCGGCACACTGCTCGAGGCGGTGGCGAAGCTCGAGATGCTCGTAAAACCGACCATCGCCGCCGTCCACGGGTACGCCCTCGGCGGCGGGCTCGAGCTGGCGATGGGATGTGACTTCCGCTACCTGGCCACCGAGGCCAAGGTGGGCCAGCCCGAGATCCTGCTCGGCATCATCCCCGGCGCCGGTGGCACCCAGCGGCTACCGCGCATCGTGGGGTTCCAGCGCGCCAAGGAACTCGTGTTCAGTGGACGCCAGGTGGAGGCGGCCGAGGCCGAGCGGATCGGTCTGGCCGACAAGGTGGCTCCAACCGGCGAGCTGTTGGAACTCGCCCTGGCCGATGCGGCGGCGTGGGCCACGGGTCCCACCAAGGCGTTGGGAGCCGCCAAACGGTCGCTCAACGACGGCTGGGGCCATGGCATGACCCAGGCACTCCAGGTGGAGGCCTCGGCGTTCGAGGACTGCTTCTGGACCGACGACGCCAAGGAGGGCGTGGCCGCCTTCATCGGCAAACGTAAGGCCGGCTTCACCGGCCGTTGAGCGCAGCCCGTTCCACCAATCGACAACTCGTCGTCCTGACCGCCGCCAAGGTGGTGGCCAACACCGCCCTGCGGTGGGTGGCGCCGTTCCTACCCGTGCTACAGGCGGCGTTCTCCACCACCACCGGGACTCTGACGTCGGTGATGGGTGTCGCCGAGTTGGGCGGGCTGTCGACCCTGCTCACGGGGTCGGTGATGGACCGCGGTCGCGAGCGGGCGGTGTTCGTGGCCGGCCTCGCAGCGGTGGGCCTCTCGTCGCTGATCGCGCTGGGCGGGTCGGTCACCACCTTCGCGGTTGCCTTTGCCGTCCTCATCGTGGGTGTGACCAACCTGACCGTTGCCGCCCACGCCTGGATCGGCAACCGGGTCCCGTTGGCCGAGCGGAGCCGCAGCATCGGCATCGCCGAGACTTCGTGGGCGATGGCGCTGCTGGTGGGCGCCCCCGTGGTCGCCCTCCTGATCGGCAGGTTCGGCTGGAGGGGGCCGTTCATGGCGCTTGCCGTCGCATCGGCCGTGGCCGCCGTCGTCGTGGTGTGGAAGGTACCCGGCGCTCCGCCCAGATCGGCCCGGGTGAAGAGCGAGGTGATCCGGGTGCCGCTCGGTGGAGCCGCCTGGGCGTCGTTGATGGTGTCCGCCGCCACGGCCGCCTCCGGGATCGGGATCTTCGTGGTGTCCGGCGTGTGGCTCGACGAGCATCATGGCGTCTCGACCGCCGGGCTCGGGCTCATCGCTGCCGGGTTCGGGATCGTCGAGCTGGGATCGTCATCGGCGGTGGCGGCGGTGGGGGACCGGATCGGCACCAGGCGCTCGATCGTCATCGGTCTGCTGGTGCTGTTGGCCGGTCTCGGGCTGATGGTCGGCTCCGGAGCCAGCCAGGTGTTGGCGGTGGCGGGGTTGATGGTGTTCCTGGCCGGGTTCGAGTTCGCCTTCGTGTCCAGCATCACGCTGGTGAGCGAGGCGGCGCCTGACGCCCGGGGGCGAGCGATCGGAATCGGCAACGCGGTGGGGACGCTGGCCCGGGCGGCGGCGGTGGCGGCGGGTGGGGTTGCCTACGAGTCGTTCGGAATCGGCGGCTCGGTGTCGCTCTCGGCGCTGGCGGCCGGCGTCGCCCTCGTCCTCATCCTCGTTCGAGCCGGTCCTTGAGGCCAACCAGGTTGCGTTTCCAGATCCACCCGAGCACGGGCTTGGCGAAGAACGCCGTGGCGGGCCCGCCCAGGTAGAGCGGGAAGGTCAGCTCCTCGGTCCACGAGAAGCGGGTGCCGCCCGCCACCTTGGCGAGGTCGAAGCGACCGGCACCGGAGACGATGCCGCTGTGCTTGACCCCGATCGAGCGGCCCTCCGACCATTCCGTCACCTCCATGAGATCGGTGGTGCGGAGCGGGCCCACCTTGGTGGCCACCTTCATGCGGGTGCCGATCCCGGCGCGCTGGTCGGTGAGGAACTCGATGGATTCGGCGTCGGCCATCCACTCGGCGTGCGATGGCAGATCGGCGGCCTCCCGCCACACGTCTTCGAGCGGTGCGGCGATGTCGACGTGGACGTTGATCCTTGCCATGGGCGAGAGCCTACGCCGGCAGGTCAGCTTGCGGTAACCCGGGAGTCGAAGGCGGCTGCGATCAGTTCGAGGTTCCTGACGCGGTCGCCCGGGTCATGGGCGGTGGCGGCCACCATCAACTCGTCAGCCCGGAGCCGCTCGGTGAGGGAGTCGAGCGCCGTCGCCACCTCCCCGGGGGTGCCGGCGACGTGGTTCGACGGCATCGACAGGGCGGCGGCCAGATCCGGGTGCCGGGCGGCGTCCTCGGGCGACAGCAGCGGTGTGTGGCGGCCGGTTCTGATTCCCAGGCGGCGCAGCCTGGCAGGTGCCGACAGCCACTCGGCCCGCTCGGTCGTTTCGGCGGCGAGCGCCGACACCGTCACGATCACATAGGGTTCGGGCATGGCCTCGGTCGGGGTGAAACCCTGCCGGTAGAGAGACACGGCATCGGAGGTGCCACCCATGTCGAAGTGGTGGGCGAAGGCGAAGGGAATGCCGAGCCGGCCGGCGAGCCGGGCGCTGTAGTCGCTCGAACCCAGCAGGGCGATGGTGGGGGTGGACGTGGAGACGGGCGTCGCCCGGAAGTGCTGCCACAGGCCGTCGGTGATACGGATGTCACCGAGCAGCCCCATCACATCGAGCAGGTCGCCCGGAAAGCCGTCGATCGTTTCGACGGCCCCGCGCCGCAGTACCGAGGCGGTGGCGCGGTCCGAACCGGGCGCCCGACCGATTCCCAGGTCGATCCGACCCGGATGAAGTGCTTCGAGCAGGGCGAACTGCTCGGCGATCGCCAGCGGGGAATGGTTGGGGAGCATCACACCCCCGGAGCCGACCCGGATGGTGCTGGTGACCGCCGCCAGATGGGCGATGAGCACCGAAGGGCTGGTGGAGGCAACTGTCGGCATGTTGTGGTGTTCGGCCACCCAGAATCGCAGATACCCGAGCCGGTCGGCGGCCTGGGCAAGTTCGGTGGTGGCGGCCAGAGCCTCGGAACTGGTCGACCCGGCGGTCACCACGGCCAGGTCGAGCACGGAGAGAGCGGGGCGATTCGGCGTCACGCCCCCAGGTTGGCACACTTCGGCCATGATCGATCCTGGTCTCAAGCGGGTCATCGGCCAGATGACATACGGCGTGTACGTGGTGGCGGCCCGGTCGGGCGGCGTAACTCGCGCCTACACCTCCACCTGGACCTACCAGCTCAGCTTCGAGGAACCGGTGGCGGCGATCTCGGTGTCACCGAAACACGACACCCACCCTCTCATCGATCGGGAAGGCTGGTTCACCGCGTCGATCCTGGCCGGGGACCAGATCGAGGCCGCCCAGTACTTCTCGTATCCCGGACACCGCTTCCGCTACGTGGGCGACTATCTCACGGACGTGGAAGGCGTGCCGGTGGTCGACGGATGTGTGGGGTGGCTGATGTGTCGGGTGACCGAGCGGGTCACGGTCCGGGATCACACGCTGTTCATCGCCGAGGTGGAGAAGGTGGGCGAGGGGCGTCTCAAAGAGCCGGCGCTGACGTATTCGTCGCGCAAGGGATGGCGCATTGCCGACACACCCGCCCGGGCGGAGGGCGAGTCGGTCCGTGACCGACTGCTGGCGATGGTCGACGAGCGGACCAAGTTCGAGTCCTGACCCGAGCGAGCCCCGTTCTGGGGACAGAATCGACGCGAATCGCGTCGATTCCGTCCCCAGAACGGAGGGGTTGGGGGGCTGATGGAGCGATCCGCTCGCAGGTGAGCGGGCGCGGTCGGTGGGCCCCTCTAAGCTCACCGGCACACAGCTCCGGGAGTCTTGTTCATGAAGGTCACATCGATTCGTTCCTTCTCGGCGGTCGACGCCGAGGCCGCCGTTGTCGGCATGTTCCCCGACCTCCGTTCCGCCCCGGGCACCGACCCGGTCATGAAGGGTGTGAAGACCTGGGCCAGGACCGCTCTCACCGCCGCCGGGTTCGACGGTTCCGCCGGGAAGGTGGCTGTGCTGGCCATGCCGGAGGGCGCTCCGGTGGGGCGGGTGGCCTTCGTCGGGCTGGGAGACGAGCTCGACCTCGAGGGTCTGCGGCAGGCGGCGGCGGTCGGGCGCAAGGCGGTCGATACAGCTGCTTCGATCGCCACCTCGTTGCACCAGGTCCCGATCGACGGTGCCACGGTCGCGGTGTTGGAAGGCATGGCGCTCGCCGATTACCGCTTCGATCTCTACAAGTCGGCCCCCGCCGATCGCGGTGAGCTTTCGGTGGCGCTGGTGGGCGGTGGCGAGGGTTTTGAGGCTGCTGCCGACCGGGCCATCGCCGTGACCGAGGCGGTGGCGCTTGCTCGTGACCTCGTCAACGAGCCGGCCCGTGCCAAAGGCCCCCTCATGTTCGCCCAACGGGTCTCCTCGGATGCCTCCGCCCACGGTGTGACCGCCGAGACCTGGGATCTCGAGCGGTTGGAAGCGGAGAACATGGGCGGCATCATCGGCGTGGGAATGGGATCGGACCGTCCCCCCTGCCTGCTCAAACTGCACTACAAACCGCGCCGGCCCAAGGCCAGCCTGGCCCTGGTGGGCAAGTGGATCGTGTTCGACTCGGGCGGTCTCTCGATCAAGAGCGCCGACTTCATGGAGACCATGAAGTGCGACATGGCCGGTGCCGCCGCCGTGACCGCCGCCATCATCGCCATCGCCCGACTCGGGGTGGCGGTCGAGGTCACCGCCTACGCCGCCCTGGCCGAGAACATGCCCGGTGGGGGGGCCCAGCGACCCGGGGACGTGCTGCACATTCGCAACGGCAAGACCATCGAAGTCCTCAACACCGACGCCGAGGGCCGGCTGGTCCTGGCCGACGCCCTGTCGCTGGCGGCGGAGTCGTCGCCCGACCTGATCGTCGACCTGGCGACCCTGACGGGTGCCTGCAAGGTGGCGCTGGGCCCCAAGATCGCCGGGGTGTTCGCCCGCCAGGATGAGGCGGCCGACCGGGTGTTGGCGGCGGCGGCGTCGTCCGGCGAACGGATGTGGCACATGCCGCTTCCCGCCGACTACCGGCCGATGATCGACTCGCCGGTGGCCGACATGAAGAACACCGGCCAGGGTCGCTACGGCGGCGCCATCACCGCCGCGCTGCTTCTCGAGGAGTTCGTGGGCGACATCCCGTGGGCTCACATCGACATCGCCGGTCCGGCGTTCCTCGACAGCGGCGAGCACTACCTGCCCAAGGGAGGAACCGGTTTCGGGGTTCGGGCGCTGGTGGAACTGGCGGAGGCGATGGCCAGGTGAGGACGCCGGCGCCCATCTGGTCCCGTTCATGATCGACGAGGATCTGGTCGACCTCGAGGGCCCGGTGGGTCGTTGCAGCTCGACTGCCGCCATCGGCATCGCCCGTCGCCTCGCCGGCGGCAGCGACGCCGGTGCCAGGCTGCACCGCCTGGCGGCCACGGAGGGGATCTCCGATGATGCCACCGCCACCCGATGGGAGGCGAGCTTCGACCTCCCGTCCAGGATGGCGACGCTCGAGGTGGTCGTCACGTTCACCTGGGACGAGAACCGTGGCGCCTTCGGGTCCGGTATCGCCTCCATGAGGGTGCAGCCGTTTCCGGCCCCGGGTAGCGAGCCGAACGAATGCTCGTGACCCGGGCGATGCCTCGCAGGCGGCACAAGGGCATTTGGAAGCAACACCTCGACGACCGGACCGCCCTGCCCGAGCGAGTGCCGGACGCCTGTGAGGCGTTGATAGCGCTTCGGGACCGGGGTTCCACCACCTCCGCCGTCCACCGCATGGTGGCCACCATGTCACGCACCGGGGGTCCGGGTTGGTCGGTGGTGGATGTGAGTGGAGAGCACCGGGTGCGGTGGCATCTCGAGGGCGATCACCTGCGTCTGGTGGTGTGAGCCGGGCCACCCCGGGAAACGTTGCGGGGCTGCGACAATGTGACGGATGATCTACCTCGATCACGCTGCCACCACCCCGATGCGGCCCGAGGTGTGGGAGGCGATGGCCCCCTACGCCACCGACGTGTTCGGGAACGCCTCCGGATCACACGGGGTGGCCCGCCGCGCCAAGAACGCCCTCGAGGTAGCGCGTGAGCGAGCGGCGGCGGTGCTGGGCGCATTGCCTTCCGAGATCGTCTTCACCTCGGGCGGAACCGAGTCCGACAATCTCGCCGTCAAGGGTCGAGCTGTCGGCGGCGCTGCCGTCGTGACCACCTCGATCGAGCATGAGGCGGTCCTCGAGGCGGCCGACCATTGTGCCCGCCTGGGTTCGCCGGTCCGGACGATCGCACCCGATCGTTTCGGTCGTGTCAGCCCTGACGAGGTGGTCGACGCCATCTCACCGGACACCGGGGTGGTGTCGGTGATGGCGGCCAACAACGAGACCGGCATGGTGCAACCGGTGGCAGAGATCGTGGGCGCCGTGGCAGGCCGGGTCCCGGTGCACACCGACGCCGTGCAGGCGTTCGCCACCCTCGATGTACGCGTCGACGACCTGGGCGTGGATCTGCTGAGCCTGTCGGCTCACAAGTTCGGGGGTCCGAAGGGGATCGGTCTGCTGTACGTACGTCAGGGGGTGGCCCTCGAAGCAGTGCTGCACGGGGGTGGTCAGGAGCTGGGCAGGCGTTCGGGTACCTCGAACGTTATGGGCGCAGTCGGGATGGCGCTGGCGATGGAACTGGCCGCCGCCGATCGGCCGCGGATCAGGCGGGATGTCGGCGCTGCCCGGGATGCCTTCGTCGCAAGCATCCGGCATGCCGGGGTGGGTACTCCGACCGTCGATCTCGACCGTGCGCTCGTCTCGCATGCCCACATCAGGTTCCCGGGAGTTCGAAATGAGACGTTGCTGATCCGACTGGACCGACTCGGTGTCGCCGTGTCGGTCGGCTCGGCCTGCGCGTCCGGAGCCGCCACCGTGAGCCACGTTCTCACCGCCATGGGGGTGTCGGCGGACGTTGCCCGGGAGTCGCTTCGTTTCTCATTCGGCTGGACGTCGACCGTCGACGACGGGGACGTCGCGGCCCGACTGGTCCTCGAGGCCCTGGCTGGTCTGCGATGAGCCGGGTGCTGGTGGCGATTTCGGGCGGGGTGGATTCCTCGGTTGCGGCCGCGCTCATGCAGGCCGAGGGCCACGAGGTGACCGGCGTCACCATGAAGATGTGGGCCGGACCCAACGGTGAGGCGCCCACATCCGGGTGCTGCACGGTCTCTGACACCGAGGACGCCCGTCGGGTGGCGGCCCAACTCGACATTCCGTACTACGTGCTGGACTACACCGACCGCTTCCAGAGCGGGGTGATCGATCGGTTCGTGGACGACTACCTGCACGGGCGCACTCCCAACCCCTGTGTCGAATGCAATCGGACCGTCAAGTTCCACCACCTGCTCGAACAGGCGGATGACTTCGACTGCGAGGTGGTGGTGACCGGGCATTACGCTCGCATCCGCACCGCTGACGGATGCCTCCAGTTGCTGCGTGGCGTAGACCGTGCCAAGGACCAGAGCTATGTGCTGTCGATGCTCGGGCAGCATCAATTGGCCCGAACCAGGTTCCCGATCGGCGAGATCGACAAGGCCGAGACCCGACGCATCGCCGCCATGCTCGGTCTGCGCACCGCCGGCAAGGCGGAGTCGATGGACATCTGCTTCGTGGCCGGGGGTGACTACCGGCGGTTTCTGCGGTCGGTGGCACCCGAGTCGGAGCGCCCCGGTCCGATCGTGGATGCTGATGGCACCGTGCTGGGCGAGCACCGGGGCGTTGCCACCGTGACGGTCGGCCAACGAAAGGGGCTCGGCGTTGCGCTGGGCGAGCCCCGTCACGTCATCGATGTCATCCCCGAGACCGCCACGGTGGTACTCGGCAGGCGCCAAGACCTGGCGGTGAGTGGCGTCGAGCTGGAGCAGGTCACCTGGGTGGATCGCCCGCTCGACCCGGGGACTTCGATCGGCCTCCAGTACCGGGCGCACGGCGAGGCGGTCGATGCGGTGCTGACGTCCGGCGGTGCCGAGTTCCGCCAACCGCAGTACGGGATTGCGCCGGGGCAGACCGTGGCCTTCTACGACGGCGAGCGGGTGCTGGGAAGCGGCGTGATCAGCGCCAGCACAAAGGTGACGATAAATAGCGATCTGTAATACACGATACTAGAGTCGTGTGTATGAGCACTCCCATCACCATTGCCCGTGGGGACGGAATCGGCCCCGAGATCATGGAGGCCACCCTCCGCATCCTCTCGGCGGCGGGGGCCGACCTCGAGATCGAGGAGATTGAGATCGGCACCAGGATCTACGAGCGGGGGGTCACCTCCGGCATCGAGCCGGACGCATGGGAGTCGCTGCGCCGGACCCGGGTCTTCCTCAAGTCGCCGATCACCACGCCCCTGGGCGGCGGTTTCAAGAGCCTCAACGTCACCGTCCGCAAGTCGCTCGGCCTGTACGCCAACGTTCGCCCGTGCCCCACCTACCACCCCTTCGTCGAGACCCCCCACCCGTCGATGGACGTCGTGATCATTCGTGAGAACGAGGAGGATCTCTACGCCGGCATCGAGCATCGCCAGACCGACGAGGTCTATCAGTGTCTCAAGCTGATCACCCGTCCCGGCACCGAGCGGATCGTCCGGTACGCATTCGAGTACGCCCGGGCGTACGGTCGCCGAAAGGTGACCTGCTTCACCAAGGACAACATCATGAAGCTCACCGATGGGTTGTTCCATCGGGTGTTCGATGAGGTAGCCCTGGAGTACCCCGAGATCGAGAGTGAGCACATGATCATCGACATCGGGACGGCTTTCCTGGCCAACCACCCCGATCGTTTCGACGTGATCGTCGCTCCCAACCTGTACGGGGACATCATCTCCGACGTGGCGGCCGAGGTGTCGGGATCGGTGGGACTCGCCGGCTCGGCCAACATCGGCGACGACTTCGCCCTCTTCGAAGCGGTGCACGGCTCGGCACCCGGAATCGCCGGTCAGAACCTGGCCAATCCCTCAGGGCTGCTGCTCGCCGCGGTCCAGATGCTGGTCCACATCGGCCAGGGCCAGGTCGCCGAGCGGGTCCACAACGCCTGGCTGGCGGCCATCGAGGCGGGGGTTCGGACCGCCGACATGCGGGGTGGTGGGTTCGTGGTGGGCACCCAGGAGTTCTCGGACGCAGTCATTGCCCGCCTCGGTCAGCGGCCCTCGGTGCTGGCAGCGGTGTCGTACGCGACCAGCGAGCCGATCCGCATCGCGGTGACCCGTAGCCACGGCGCCACCAAGGCTCTGGTCGGGGTGGATGTCTTTCTGCACTGGTGGGACGGCACGCCCGATGAGCTGGGGTCCATGCTCTCGAAGCTCGGCGCACCGGACCTGTCGCTTCAGATGATCACGAACCGGGGCGTGAAGGTGTTCCCCGACGGCCTGCCCGAGACGTTCTGCACCGACCACTGGCGGTGCCGGTTCCAGGCCGCCGACCCGCTCGACTCGACGGTGGCACCCAAGGCGGTCCTGGCGTTGCTCGAGCGTGTCATCGATGCCGGCTATGACGTCATCAAAACCGAGAACCTCTACACCTTCGACGGCGAGCCCGGCTACTCACTCGGCCAGGGTCAGTGAGGTTCTGACGGGCCGCCGGTGGGCGGTGGACTACCGTGCCCGCTCATGGAGCGCTCTCATCGTCTCGGCGTGGTAGGAGCCGGCCAGCTCGGTCGGATGATGCATCAGGCGGCGATCGGCCTCGGGGTCGATCTGCATTTCCTCGCCGAGACCGATGCCGATCCGGCCATCCAGGTTGCTCCCTCCTGGGAGCTCGGCTCGGCCATGCACGACGTCGATCTGGCCCGCTTCTCGTTCGGGTGTGAGGTGGTCACCTTCGAGCACGAGGTGGTCGATCTCGAGGGGCTGGAGGACCTGGAACGCGGCGGGTCGCTGTTTCGGCCCAGTTCCCGTTCGTTGCGGGTGGTGGCCGACAAGCTCGGCATGCGCAGAGCGGTCGAATGGGCCGGTCTGCCCGTGCCCGCCTGGAAGCAGGCCCGCACCCCCGCCGACATCGAAGCCGCCATGGAGGAGTGGCCGGAGGCGGTCATCAAGCTGAGCCGCGGCGGATACGACGGCCGGGGCGTGTTCGTCGTGAACGGCGTCGAGGAGGGGCGCGGCATCGCCGAGCGGCTCCTCGGCAAGCGGGTTCCGCTGCTGGTGGAGCCACTCCTCGCCTTCGAGCGGGAGATCGCCGTGATCGTGGCCCGCCGCCCCGGCGGCGACACCGGGGTCTACGACCCCGTCACCACGCTGCAGATCGACGGGCAGTGCCGTCAGGTCACGGCGCCGAGCGGACTGTCGGCCGACCTCGAGGCGGAGGCCCGCCGACTGGGCCAGGCCGTTGCCTCATCGATCGATGTGGTGGGTCTGGTGGCAATCGAGATGTTCGTGGTCGATGGGGCGTTGTTGATCAACGAGTTGGCCGTCCGACCCCACAACAGCGGGCACCACACCATCGATGCCTGCGTGACCTCCCAGTTCGAGAACCACCTGCGCGCCGTGCTCGACCTGCCCTTGGGCGACCCGACGCTGCGCCAACCGGCAGCCATGGTCAACCTGATCGGCTCCTCCGATCCGGTCGACCCCCGCAGCCGGCTCTCCTCCGCACTTGCCCTCGATCCCGCCGCTCGAATCCACCTGTACGGGAAGGAACCGCGTCCCGACCGTAAGATCGGACACGTGACCGTGTGCGACGACGATGTGACCGAAGCGGCGGCCCGCGCCTGGGCGGTTGTCGAGGCGCTGGGAGGGCAGCCCCGATGAAGGTGGCGATCGTGATGGGAAGCGCCTCCGACTTCCCGACCATGGAACCGGCCGTGCAGACCCTGCGGGACTTCGGCATCGACTTCGAGGCTCGGGTCGTCTCCGCTCACCGGACCCCCGAGGAGATGATCGCCTTCGGCCGCGAAGCCGCCGCCAACGGGTTCTCGGTGATCATCGCCGCCGCCGGGGGAGCGGCCCATCTCCCGGGGATGCTTGCCTCGGTGACGTCGCTGCCGGTGATCGGCGTGCCCGTCCCGGTGACGGCCCTCGACGGGATGGACGCCCTGCTCTCGATCGTGCAGATGCCGGCCGGTATCCCCGTGGCCACCATGGCAATCGGCGGCGCCGTCAACGCCGCCCTGATGGCAGTCCGGATCCTGGCCCTGTCCAATCCAAACCTCACCGAGAAGCTCTCCGCCCATCGGCTGGCCCTTCGAGCCAAGGCCCACGCCGGCGACGCCGAGGTGAGGACGCAAACCCAGGGTTGAGAACACCGCTGGGCGGTGTTCTGGCTCCTGAGAATGCCCAACGGCAGTGACCACCGCTCCCTGCGCATCGCCGGGAAGCGTGGGTGCCCGGTGAGCAGGTGGGGCGGGGGAGCCCGCCGGTCGGGATCGTGCCAGTCCGGACGCGACGGAGCCCGCCACGAGGGCGGGCTCCGAACGGGGTTGGTTGGTTCAGCGGTGGCGCCAGACGATGCGACCCTTGGTGGGATCGTACGTCGACACCTCCACCTCGACCGAGTCGCCCGACAGGATGCGGATCTTGCGGCCACGGCGCATGCGCCCGGCTGCCTTCGCCATCACCTGGAGGCCACCCTCGATCTCTACCCGGAACACGGCGTTGCGTTCGACCGCAACAACGGTGCCGGGCATGCGGATGTATTCCTGGTCGTCGCTCACCAGCGGGAACGGCCGCGGTCGTTACCGCGATCGTTGCCACCGTAGCCACCACCGCCGCCGCCACCGCCACGGTTGCCGCCACCGCCGCCGCCGCCACCGGGGCGACCGCCGCCACCGCCACCACCACCGGCTGCACGAGGACGGGCCTCGTTCACGGTGAGGCGACGACCGCCGGCATCAGCGCCGTCGAGCTCGTCGATGGCCTTGCGGCCGTCCTCGTCGGACATTTCGACGAAACCGAATCCGCGGGAGCGGCCAGTGTCGCGATCCATGACCACGTCGGCCGAAGTGACCTCACCCTTGGCTGCAAACATGGTCTGCAGATCCTCGGACGAGAAGTTGAAGGGCAGGTTGCCCACGTAGAGCTTCATCGCTCTCTCCTTTTCTGGCCTCTGAGTGGGTACACGCAGGAGGCTCCTACTACCCGATGCGAACGATCCAGAGATGAGAGCGAAGACTGAGTCGAGAGGACGAAGGTCGACGAGCGCACGTAGACGAAGCACGGACAAACGTTCCACCGTGGAACGTTGTCTGTACGTTACTCGGTTTCTTGCGCTGTTGCCGACTCTTCGGCTGTCCCCGACAGGCGACGCTCCAAGGGAACGCGAAACCTCGGAATGACCACGTGCCCGATGAGCCAGCGGTTCAGGACTTCCGCCTCAGCCTCGATACAGCCGGCGGCGTCCGTTCCCACGTCCTCGAGCAACTCCACCACCACCTCCCCGGATGGGCGCTGCGCCCAGCCTCCGACCACACGCCCTTCGGCCCACACCGTGGGACCGGCGTTGCCGTTGATGTCGAAGAGCTCTGCCCGGTGCTCGCCCAGATACCAGTCGCGCTGTTTCCAACCCATGGTCGCCGGGTCGAGCCCCGGGAGCAGCGCCACCCATGGGTCAGGGGTGATCACCGGGTCGACGTCCTCAGGATGTACGTAGCCGGTCCCCTCGGCCAAGGTCACCTCGACCGCGCCGATCTGCGAGAGCACCGCAGACGTCCGTCCCTTGGGCCAGCCGGTCCACCAGGCAACGTCGACCAGTGTGGCGGGGCCGTAGGTTCGTAGCCATCGGCTCACCAACTCGACCTGGGCAGGCTCCTCGTCCATGTGCGGGAATCCGTCGGGAAGCCAGCGTTCGGTGGCCGCCCAGCGGTACTGGCTCGACCGCCATGAGCCGCGAGGACGGGTTCGCATCACCCTCCCCTCGACCGACAGCTGGAACAAGATTCGGGAGATCACCGCGTACGGTCCGGTTGGAAGGTCGATGACGAGCCCGGCTTCGGGAACCTGGGCCTTGATGTCGGTGGCGAGTACCTCGCCCCCGGCTCTCAGGGTGGCGACGATGGCGTCACCGGTCCGGTCGAACCACTCGCTCACGTCTCCTGGGACGTGCCCCGCCAGCATTCCGAACAGGCGCTTGCGCTCGGTGGTCGCCACCCGGCGGGTGCACGATGCGTCGATCACACCCGCCAGATCGACCGGAGCCACGAACATCGTTCGCCGCATCCCGTGGATGCGGAGCAGACTGCGGATCTCGTAGAGCGAGCGCTCCAGCATGGGGACGTCGAAGGAGTCCACCCGTGAACGGGCCGAGAGGAACACGGTGGCGGGATCACTCGAGTGCAACCCCACGAGGTCTCCGGCCGCCTGCTCGGGAGTGGGGAGTGCAGCGGCCAGATGCTGTCGGAGGCCCAGCCGTGCCCGCCGCTCGTCGGCGTCGATGAAGCGTCGGGTCAAGCTGGGAACCCGACCTCGCGGTCGGGGGCGATCCTGAGGATGACCCGCTCGCTCTGAATCTGGTTGCCGTAGACCCTGCCCAGGTACTTGAGGCTCAGCTTGTCTATGTGATCGCGGGCCTCCTGGCCGCCCACCGTTTCGACCACCCGGCCCCGCACCTCCACGAACGAGAACGGGTTGTCCCGGTCGATGATTGCCACCGTGGCGAGCGGGTTGGCGAGCACGTTCTTGTACTTGCGGCGATGGATCTCGGTGTTGATCAGGATGTGGGAGTCGTCGGCATCCACCCACATCACGTGCGACTGCGGCACCCCGTCGGGCATGAGGGTGGTGAGCACCGCGAAGTTGGGGCCCTGGGCGAGCGAGATGGTGGTGTCAGAGAGCATGACCGGACTGTAGACCGTCTCCGCAGAATCTCCCGGCGTGCTTTCATCGTGGGGAAATGTCCACACCCGACCCGGCGGCTCGCCTCGAACAGCTTCGCTCGCAGATCAGTGAGCACCTGCATCGCTACCACGTTCTCGATGATCCCATCGTCTCGGACGCCGACTTCGACGCGCTGGTACGTGAGCTGGCCGCCATCGAGGCCGAGCATCCGGAGTTGATCACCCCCGACTCTCCGACACAGCTCGTCGGCGCGCCGGCGACGACGCTGTTCTCCCCGGTCGTTCACCGTAAGCCGCTGTTCTCACTCGACAACGCCGAGACCGAGTCGGACCTGGAGTCATGGCGACGGCGGATGGAACGTCAACTCGGTCACGAGCCCGATGGGTACTCCTGTGAGCTGAAGATCGACGGCCTGGCGGTGGTGCTCACCTACGAGGGCGGACGATTCGTGCAGGGAGCCACCCGGGGTGACGGCACCACGGGCGAGGACATCACCGCCAATCTCGAGAGGATCGATCAGATCCCCGAACGGCTTTCGGGTGGGCACATCCCGACGCTGCTGGAGGTACGCGGCGAGGTCTACATGGACGATGCCGCCTTCGAGGCGCTCAACGCCGCCCAACTCGAACGGGGCGATCGGATGTTCACCAACCCCCGCAATGCTGCTGCCGGCGGCGTCCGTCAGAAGGACCCGACGGTCACCGCCTCCAGGCGATTGGGTATCTGGGTTTACCAGGCGGGCATCATCGAGGGGGGTCCGCAGCTGCGTCGCCACTCCGAGGCCATGGCGTACCTCGGGAGCCTCGGCCTGATGGTCAATCCGGCCTCTGTCGCCGTCGACGACATGGCCGGGGTACTGGCCTTCGTCCGTCGCGCCGAGCAGAACCGCCATGCCCTCGGCTATCAGACCGACGGTGTGGTCGTGAAGGTCGATTCGCTGGCCGCCCAGGATGAGCTGGGGTTCACCGCCCGGGCGCCCCGGTGGGCCATCGCCTTCAAGTTCCCGCCGGAAGAGCGCACCACCATCCTGCGCAACATTCAGATCAACATCGGTCGTACCGGTGCCGCCACTCCCTTCGCCGTCCTGGAGCCGGTCTTCGTCGGCGGGGCCAACGTTGGGATGGCCACACTCCACAACGAGGAGCAGGTGAGGTTCAAGGGCGTGATGATCGGCGACACCGTGGTGGTGCGGCGGGCCGGTGATGTGATCCCCGAAGTGCTGGGCCCGGTGGTTTCGGCCCGCACCGGCAGCGAGCGGCAGTGGTCGATGCCCGCCGACTGCCCGTTCTGTGGGAACCCGATCGTGCGCCCCGAGGGGCAGAAGGTGGCTCGCTGCACCGGTGGTCTGTCGTGCCCGTCCCGGCTGCGGGAGTGGCTGTTCTACTTCGCCTCGCGTGCGGGGATGGACATCGAAGGGCTCGGCTACAAGACCATACAGATGCTGATCGACGCCGGCCTGGTGAAGGGCCCCGTCGACATCTTCCGTCTCGATCCAGGGCACTTCTCCGAGTTCGAGGGGTGGGGCGAGATCTCGGTGCGGAACCTCATGGCGGGGATCGATGCCGCCCGTGACCGGCCCATCACCCGTCTGATCATCTCGCTCGGAATCCGTCATGTCGGCCCTGCCGCCGCCAAGGAGTTCGCCCGTACCTACCGATCGCTGCCCGGACTGCTGGATGCCACCGAAGCCGAGCTGACGGCCATCGAGGGCATCGGTCCCATCATCGCCCGAGCTTGGGTGGAGTGGGCCTCGGTGGAGGAGAACCGTGACCTGATCGGTCGGCTGGCCGAGGCCGGTGTGCGGGTCGAGGACCCCGAACCCGAGCCGGAGGCCGGCGCCTCGGACCTGCTGGCCGGTCTCATCTTCGTGGTCACCGGCACTCTCGAGGGGTTCAGCCGGGAAGAGGCGGAGGCCGCCATCGCCCTGCGGGGTGGCAAAGCCACCGGGTCGGTCTCGAAGAAGACCACTGCCGTGGTGGCGGGCGAGAGCCCCGGCGGGTCCAAGATGACCAAAGCCGAGGCTCTCGCTGTTCCCGTCATCGACGCTGCGACCTTCCTGCGTCTGCTCGAGGAAGGTCCCGCCGTGCTCACTCCACCGGCGTGACCGGTTCGTGCTCGTCCTCGGAGCTACCCAGCCAGTAGCCCACGACCAGCAGCGCCACTCCGATCCCCGAGAAGAGCCCGATGCGCACCAGCGGGGAGGTGGAACCCAGGTCGATCAACAACAGCTTCGCCACCGCCAGCAGCACCACACCGATGCCGAGGTTGCGGATCAGGTCGGCCGAGTCCACCTGCCCCTTGACGATGAGGGCGATGCCGATCAGTGCCCAGATGCCGGTCACCAGTCCTGCGCCGGAGGGGAGCGGGCCCAGACTCACTGCGGCCCAGCCCAGCGCAGCCGTGAGCGACAGCGCACCGTAGACCTGTGACAGGGTGGCGTGGGGTTCGTCCTCGCCCGAGATGAGGAATGCCAGCACACTGGAGATGACCACGACCACCCCCGTCCAGATGTCGGTGGCGCCGAAGGTGGCGTCGCCGCCCGTGAGGACCACGATCGCCCACGCAGACGACACCACGCCCGCCAGCAGGTGGCCGGTGAGGGCGAGGGGCGCCACCTTGGCACGGATGCCCACCATCACCATCACGGCTGCCTGAGCGGCGATGGCGGCCAGCAGTCCGGCGCCCTCGAGGCCGCCGGCCCAGGCAAGGACCGCCAGCAACGAGGCGGGGACCAGCTGAACGGCGGCTGTCATCGACGGGGCCCGGGTGGAGCGGAGCGCCACGAAGGCGATGGTGTGGACGGCGGCCAGGCCCAGGCTCACGGCCATCCAGGCTGGGTCGCCCGGGGCGATGTCCCACACCGCCAGGGTGGCGAGGGCGCCGAACAGTGGAAGGGTGGTCGTGGCGGCAACCGGGATGACGGTGGCGGTGTCAACGGAGCCCGGGTTGCGGATGGCCCCGACGATGGCGACTCCCCACCCGACGGCCCACAGTGCCGTGATACCGGTCTGCACCTCGAGCGCCGACACAGTCGAGCTACCGAAGAGCATCCTGACGGTGTCGATGCTCAGGACGAACCCGACACCGGCCGCCGCCGATGCGAACAGCCAGCTCCAGCGGCGGGCGAGGAACAGCCAGGATGCAACTCCGAGCACGGCCAGCAGATACCCGGTGTCGCCCGGGAAGACGTCGATTCGTCCTCCCACCGCCACTGGTGCGATGAGCGCCCCTGCCACGCCGGAGATCGCCAGCGGCTGTGAAGACTGGCGGAGTGCCATGCCCACCACCGCCGCCGAGATGGCGCCCAGCAGCAGGAATGCCCCGGTGGAGTCGATCATCGCGTAGCGCTGGTGGGCGGCGAAGGCGGTCAGATAGAGCACGGCGGCACCGCCTCCTTGGAGCACGTTGCCGTAGGCGGGGCGCCGAGTTGAGATCTGGATGCCAGTGACGATCATCGCCATACCCGCCGAGGCGGCCAACCCGACCCGGGCGGTCGGTCCGATCCAGCCCTGCTCGAAGGAGTAACGCAGGAAGAAGGCCACGGCGCTGAGCACGAGGAACAGCCCGAGCCGGAAGATGGCTCGGGCTGAAAGAAGATCCGCCGGCTTGGATCGCGCGGGTGCTGATTGCGCGGGTGCTGATTGCGCGGGAGCTGATTGGACGGGTGCGTCGGCGGTCACTGGTGTCTCCTGGTTGCTCATGGCGACATCATCGACCGCGAGGCGGGAGCGCGACATAGGGGATCGTCCCCTACCGGGGATCAGGGTCCCCTACGTGCGATCAGTGCGGCGTCACTGAACGCGGAACGTCCATTCGAACTCACCGGCCAGGGGAGCGCCGGTGATGCGGATCCACTCGACCCGAATGGTGTGCTCACCAGGCAACCACTCGCTCATGACGGCGCTGACCGGACTGGGGCTCCACCGGTAGACGTTGGTGCCGTCGGAGAAGGCGATCTCGTTGGGCGGTATGGCGAAGTTGTCGACGTAGATGGTCGCCTCGTACCCCACCTCGAGGTCCACCTCGACACTGGTTTGGCGAATCACCGAGTTGTTCGGGATCGGAAACACCGCCTCGAGCGGCTCGGGGAGCACCGTCTCTTCGCCCTCGGGGGCGAATGCGATCCCGAGAGTCACGATGGCAACCAGCAGCGACCCCAGGCCGAAGTAGAGCATCCGGTACTTCACGGGTCCCAGTGTATGGCCGGCGGAGATCTTGCCGAACTCGGGAGTCAGGCGCCACGCAGTGCCGCAAGTTGAGTTTGGGCGGCGTGGGATTGATCGTGAGAACCGATGGGCCAGAAGCCCGCAGCTACGTGCCGAGGTTGGATGCGGACATCCCATGCGTCCGCCTTCTGGCTCCTGGCCTCTGGCTCCTGGCTCCTGGCCACTGGCTCCTCGCTCCTGTGTCACCGCGCAAATGTAGGTCGGATCGCATCGCGAAACCCGCCTCGTCGTGGGTTGATTACCGTTGGACGATGCGCAAGAACCCGGTGCTCGCTCAGCTCGGCTCGTATTCGATCGGAGAGATCCAGAATCGTGTCCGGTCGATGCGGGAGGCGGGCGAGGAGTTGATCGACTTCTCGATCGGTGATCCGCGGGAACCCACCCCCGGGTTCATCCGGGAGGCGGTTCGCCATGCGGTGCCGGAGATCAGCCAGTACCCCACGGCGCGGGGATTGCCGGCCATGCGGGCGGCGGTAGCTGGCTACGTGCAGCGCCGCTTCGGTGTCGAGGTCGACCCCGATACTCAGGTGCTACCGACCAGCGGATCCAAGGAGGCGGTGTTCTCGACGCCGTTGGCGTTCGTCGATGCCGCCGCCGGTGACGTGGTGGCCTGGCCCACCCCGGGGTATCCCATCTATGAGCGCGGGGCGCGACTGGCGGGGGCGGTGGGAATGCCGATCGCTCTGGACGGCGACTTTGTGTTCACCGCCGACCGGATACCGGACTGGTCGAGGATGCGCATGGTGTGGATCTGCACACCCCACAATCCGGCCGGGTCGGTGACACCGCGAGACGAGCTGGTCCGCTTGGTCGATCGCACCCGCGCTGCCGCAGCCCTGCTGTGCTCGGACGAGTGCTACATCGACCTCCACGATGGCGAGCCGCCCACGTCGGTGTTGGAGGTGGCCGGTCCCGGGAGTAGTGGCGTCCTGTCCTACTTCAGCCTGTCGAAGCGTTCCGGGATGACCGGGTACCGTTCGGGGGCGATCGTAGGCGACGCCGAGGCGATCGCAGTGCTGGCATCCTTCCGAACCTCCACCGGTACGGCATCGCCCGAGTTCGTGCAGGCCGGCGCCATCGCGGCGTGGAATGACGATGACCACGTGGCGGAGCGGCGGGTGATCTTCGCCGCCAAGCGCCGGATTCTCGGCGCCGCTTTCGACCGGCTCGGCTACGAGGTGGTGGGGTCCGCGGCCGGGATCTACCTGTGGGTGCGGGTACCCGACGATGTTGCCGTCGCCGCCAGGCTCCTGGGATCGGGAATCGTGGTTTCCCCGGGAAGAGCGTTCGGTCCGGGCGGCGAGGGCCACATTCGGCTGGCGCTGGTCCCGGCCCTGGCAGACTGCGACCGAGCAGCAGAGGCGGTGATCACATGTCTGAACGAGAGTTGATCGAGGCGGCGTACGCCGGCGAGATAGACGTGGAGAAGGCGCGGGGAGCGGTCGAGGAGACCATCGCAGCCCTCGATGCCGGGACGGTGCGGGTGGCCGAAAAGGTCGACGGCGCCTGGACGGTGAACGAATGGGCCAAGCAGGCCATCCTCCTGTACTTCCGGCTTCGGAAGATGGAGACCATCGAGGTGGGGGTCTTCGAGTTCTGCGACAAGATCCCCCTCAAGAAGGGCATGGCCGCCCAAGGGGTCCGGGTGGTTCCGCCCGGGACCATTCGCTACGGGGCGCACTGCGAGCCCGGTGTCATCGTGATGCCCGGCTATGTCAACATCGGCGCCTACGTGGGGGCGGGCACCATGGTCGACACCTGGGCGACCGTGGGGAGCTGCGCCCAGATCGGGGCCAACGTCCACCTGTCCGGTGGCGTCGGTATCGGCGGAGTGCTGGAGCCACCCAATGCCACTCCGGTTGTCATCGAGGACGGCGCCTTCATCGGAAGCCGCTCGATCGTGGTCGAGGGTGTCCTGATCGAGGAGAAAGCGGTGCTGGGCGCCAATACCACCATCACTGCCTCGACTCCCATCATCGACGTGACCGGCACCGATCCGGTCGAATACCGGGGGCGGGTCCCGGCCGGTTCGATCGTGGTCCCCGGTACCCGGCCCAAACAGTTCCCGGCCGGGATGGTCGATCTCCAGTGCGCCTACATCATCGGTCACCGGTCGGAACGCCACGACGAGAAGCTCGTGCTGAACCAGACGCTGCGCGACCTCGGGGTCCAGCTCTGATGGATCTGACGGGGACGCTCGCCTGGCTGGTCGACATTCCGTCGGTCACCGGTAACGAGGATCGGATCTGCACCCAGGTGGCGGGCCGACTCTCAGGCCGGCCCATGGTCAGGATCTCGAACTCGCTGGTGGTGGGGGAACGCACCGGCAAACCGTTGCTGCTGCTGGTGGGACATCTCGACACCGTGCCCGCCCAGGGCCAGGGTCCGGCCCGCATCGAGGGTGGTCGCATGCACGGGCTCGGCACCACCGACATGAAGGGCGGAGTCGCCATCATGTTGCACCTGCTCGAGGATCCCGTTGTCGCGGCCGGCCCGTACGACGTGGTGGGTGTGTTCTATGAGGCGGAGGAGGGGCCGTCGGCGAACAACGGTCTCGAGCCGCTCTTGCAGCAGGTGGGATGGCTCTCGGATGCCGAGTTCGCGGTGGTGCTGGAACCGTGCGACGGCGAGATTCAGATCGGCTGCAACGGGGTGGTCAACGCCGAGGTCAGGTTCATCGGCAAGTCCTCGCATTCGGCCCGCCCCTGGTGGGGCGAGAACGCCATCAGCAAGGCAGGGGAGTGGCTGGCGCACATGCACCTCCGTCAACCCGAGCCCCACCGGATCGAAGGCCTCGAGTACCGGGAGGTGATGTCGGTGACCAAGGCCTCCGGTGGCATCGCCAACAACATCATCCCGCCCGAGTTCACCCTCAACCTCAACTACAGGTTCAGCCCCCTGCGAACGGTGGAGGACGCTGTCGAGCACTTGAAGGCGGTGTGTGGCGATGCAGACGAGGTCCGGATCGTCGACACGGCGCCGGCGGGACCGGTTCGTGCCGACCACCCGTTCGTGGCCGCCCTGGCCGAGGCCTCGGGCTCGGCCCTCGCCCCGAAACAGGGGTGGACCGACGTCGCCCGGCTCGGGGTCTACGGCATTCCGGCCGTCAACTTCGGTCCCGGTTCGGCGGCCCGGGCCCATCAGGTCGACGAGTGGGTCGACCTGACCGATCTCGATCACTCGTACTCCTCACTTCGTGCCGTCCTGATCTGAACGACGTCCTCACCGGGCTCGGGCGCCCGCCCCGTCTCTGTTGGGGTCGGCTCGCCGGCGAGTTCCCACGCCCCGACATCGGGTCGACGCTCGATCAGTACCCGCCAGGCGACGTCGGCCTCCATGCGCGACAGTGCCGCACCCACGCAATGGTGGGGCCCGGAGGCAAACGCCAGGTGGCCCCGGGCATTGGGACGGGTGACGTCGAAGCGATGTGGCTCGTCGAAGACGGCGGGATCGCGGTTGGCGGCTGCCAGGAGCAGGATGATCTCGGCCCCCGGGGGAACCGGATCCCCGCCCGGGATCTCGACCTCGGCGATCGTGGACCGGTAGGTGTACTGCACGGGGCTTCTCGGGAGCCAGGACACCGCTGAGCGGTGGTGTGAACCCTGGGTTCACGTCTTCGGTGGTGCCAGGTCGATGGTCAGGGAGTGGGTGTCGGAGCCGGAGGTGCCCCAGTGGGCCCAGGCGACCAGGCCATCTCCGTCGATTCCGGGGCGGAGGAACACGGCGCACGGGATGAGCGACGTCAGCACGACCTGATTGGCGCCGTCGGTGATGCG
>JBHJOH010000145.1:0-19433 GCA_050329955.1 Acidimicrobiia bacterium
GGGTGGGTGAAGCGGTGAACCTGGTCGAGTTCGATGGCACCGTGCGTGTTGGTGAGGTGGGTGAACATGCCGCCCCTGCCGACGGCGGAGAACTGGCGGGGATCTCCCACCATGATCACCCGCCATCCGTGCCGGTCGGCGAGCCGGGCGAGGTCGGCGAGTTTGGGGGTGGAGACGGTGCCGGCTTCGTCCACGATCACCGTCGCTCCCCACCCCAGGTCATAGGGAGGTTCTGTTAGCCGGTCCGCCCGGGAGTGTTCGTACAACAGTTTGTCGAGGGTGTCTGCGGTGACTCCGGTTTCGGTGGCGAGGACGTGAGCGGCGGCGGCGGTGGGTGCCGCCCCGAACACGGTGTGCCCGCGGTGTTGGAGGTATTCGATGGCGGGGGTGAGGGCGGTGGTCTTGCCCGACCCGGCCGGTCCCACGATCAGCTCCAACGGGGTCAGCCCAGCTACGGCTCGGCAGGCGTCGGCCTGCCCCGGGCTCAACCCGGTTGTGTCCAGATCCCGGCAGGCTAGGTCGTTGATGGCGGCCGGGATGCGGGGTTTCCGGTCGGCCCACTCGACGATCTGTTCTTCCTGGTCGAGGATGGCTTGGGTGGTGAGGGTGTGGTCGACGGCGGGTTCGCTGATTGGCCGTCCGTCCCGTCGCAAAACCGCACCGTCCGGGATGGGTGGGGACAGGTCGACACAATGGGTCGCAGTCGTATGGTCGGCGAGTCGCTGGAGGAACCTGGTGACTTCTTGGGCTCGGACGGTGACCTCGGTGGGGACCTGGGCGGCGAGCTCGCGAACCAGCTCGGTGGGACGCCACGTAGACTGCCGCTCACCCAGTGACTCGAACGCCCGCTCGATCATGATCGCCATCCGGCGCCGGTCGATCCCCGTCGGCCGAACGATGTGATCGGTGGCGTCGGCGACCAGCGTTTCGGGTTCAACACCCAACGCCCGGATCCGCTCCCGCCATTCGGCATGCAACTCTCCGGCGGTGTGGCCGTGTGGTTTGGTAGGACGACTGTCCACCACCGCCTCACGTTCCAACTGCCACCGCTCCCGCACTGTGGGCTCTCGGTCGAGGCCGTCGATGAACCGGGACAGCTTGGCGTTGACCCGTTGCTCGATATCACGGCTGCGTTGAGAGAACTCGACCAGCACAACGGGGTCGATGCCGGCAATCTCGGCGATCCCGTTCACCGGAGACTCCCAGCCGACTCCGAGACGGCGGGTCAGCTCGGCCCGCAGCCCGGCGTGATACAACCCCGACAAACTCCGCTGGTCCAGTTTCAACGTGCGGGCATCCAGGGCCAGCCAACGGCCATCGGAGGCGCGGACCCGGTTGGCGACCACCGCATGAGTGTGCAGCTGGGGATCGAGCCGACGGCTGGTGTGCTGACGGAACACCCCCACGATGATCCCTTCGGCATCGACACACACCACATGGCCCCGCTGCCGCATCCGGGTATGAGCGTGAGATTCCACCCATCCCAACACCGCCTCGACCGCCTGGTCGTGCGCCTCCGTCACCTGCTGGCGGGTTTCGTCGCCGCCGATGGCGAACAGCACCGACACCGACTTCGGTGCTGAGAAGGTAGCGTCGAACCCTCGCACCGACTCGTCGCCGTAGCGGCGACCCAGCCGCTCCCCCGTGGTCGGATGCAGCCCCGCCATCACCGCCAGGAACGCCGCGTCGTCGATCTCCCCGTCCAACCCCAGCAGCCCGGCGCCCCGTCCGAACCAGCGGCCCGGCGGCTCACCGGCATCCAGGTAATACGAGGGCAGCTGCTCGGTGTAGTAACGGCCCGCCATCGCACCCTTCAACGTCGTCACCCGCACCGTCACCGCATCACCCCCCACCCTGTCACCGCAGGTGTGCACCCGTCTGTCCCTGTCGGTTGGTTCGGTTGTCGTGGTGTTCGGCGAGGGGGCACGACGGTACTCCTCGTGGCGGCAGTCGTGGCCTACATCATGTTAGCAATAAAACAGTGTTCTACACGCTTATCTGTTGCAAACTATTGAACAAGGATGAGAGTCAATGAGAGGTTCCGGACGGGTCCATCCAGCGCTGACGAGACCGGGGGCGGATGCCCGCCGACGCCTTACACTCTCGTTCATGGCTACGGGACGCAGCTCGCAAGGGCCCCGAGGCCCGACCGGTCGGCATATCCGCCGATCGGGATTAGATGGTCGTCGCCCGCTCCAGGAGCTTCAACCGCAAGCTCAACGCCGAGCGATGGATTGATGCTCAACTCGTTCGCATCGACCGCAGGTGCCAGCACGGATCAGGTGCGGATGTCGATCCCATCTAGCGTGTGAACGAGGGCCGGCATCTCTTCTGTGACCGTTCGCCAGAGAATGTCGACGTCGATGGCGAAGTAGTGATGAACCAGCCGGTCCCGCATCCGGGCCGCATTGGACCACGGGACCTCTGGGTACTCCCTCTGTGTGCTTTCGCTGACTTGCTTGGCTGCCTCTCCGACGATTTCGACGAGCTTGGTGAGCCCGAGACGCAGCAGTTCGTCCATCTCGAGTTCGCTGCGAGTGCGTTGCTGGGCGTAGGCGACGGCCTTCTGAGCCGCGTCCAGCATGTGAGCGATGCGGTCGCGGTCACGCTGCTGCATAAAGCTCGCGCGCCTCATCGCGGACCCGATCCCGGAATCGGGGGCTCAGGTCGCCAGCCGTCCGGAGATCGACATCGTGACCGCCGATCAGGTCGCTCAGCTCTCGCTCCAGCGCTGACATGCCGAGCAGTCCCGGAGCACGCCCCGGTGCGAACTCCACCAGCAGATCGACATCGCTGCCAGGACCGAACGCTCCCGTAAGCATCGACCCGAAGAGAGCCAGGCGCACGATGCCGTGCCGACGACAGAACCCGGCCAGCTCTTCATCGTCGATGGCCAGGTGCCCTGTGATTCGCATACCGTCATTGTTCCACGCGGAGCCGTGGACTGTAGGCGTCGGCACCTTGACCAGGTCCCCGCCGTCGATCCCTCTCTCTGGCATCGGACTTGGGCAACCACGGATCGGCCGACCGGAAGGTGCCGCGGGATTGGTGTTGTGCCTACTCGACTCGGAGCGCATCGACGGACTCCAACAGCAGTTCGATTTGCTCTTCGGTCACTGTGGCCGCTCCCCCGTTTGAGTCAGGGCAGGTACCTGAGCCCTCCATCCAACGTCAGCGAGCTTGGCATCCAGGGCGATCGCCAAGGCATCAAGGTCCTCTTCGTACAGGTGCCCGTAGCGGTCGAGGGTCATGGTGGCCGAGGCGTGACCGAGTTGGCGTTGCACGGCCTTGATGCTGGCTCCGCTGGCGATCATCAGAGAGGCTGCCGTGTGTCGCAGGTCGTGCGGCGTGAGGTCCGGGTCGAGGCCGGCGGCGACGACGGCCGGTCGCCACACCCGTACGCGGAAGTTGGACCCACGCAGCGGGCCTCCCTGCGGCGAGGTGAACACCAGGCCCTCGGGTTCGACCTGACCGAGGTGGCATGCGAAATGCTCGGCGAGAACGGAGGGCATAACGACGGTTCGGCTCTCGTGTGTCTTGGGTGTGCCGAAGACGAGGTTTCCGCCGATCTCGGTGGCCGCTTCGGAGACCGCTATGCGTCGACGCAGGATGTCGATCGAGGAGCGCCGCAGGGCTACCAACTCGCCGAACCGCAACCCGACGTAGGCCAAGGTCTCGATGATCAGACCCGCACCCGGGCGACGCTCGTCAGCGGCGTCGGCGAGGAGGACTACTTCGGCGGCGGTGAGAAACCGCTGCTCCCGGGTGCGAGCGGTGGGCACCTTCACGCCGGTTGCCGAGTTGCGACCGATCAAACCGTCCACGACCGCCAACTCCAGGGCAGCACGGAGGATCCCCCGTGCCTGCTTGATCCGAGACGCCGACAAACCGTCTGCGCTCATCTCGGCGATCCAGTGACGGATCGTGACCGGCGTGATCTGGCGCAGCTCGACCGGGCCGAAGATGGGCAGGATCCGAGAGTCGAGCAGCTCCCGGTAGCCGGCGGCAGTCTTCGGCTTGACATCGAGGCTGCCCAGCCACTCCTCGGACCAGTCGCCGAAAGCGACGGCCCCCGCCGCTGGGTCGACCCATTGCCCCCGGTCCGCCTTGCCCAGCTCGTCACGCAGCCACCGCTCGGCCTCGACCTTGAGCCGGAAACTACGGGTGTGCTCGCGACCGTCCGGGCCTCGATACCGAGCCTTCCACGGACGCGGTCGTTTGCGCTCCTGTCGAGTCCCATCCTGGCTGGTGGTCGTGTAGGTCGGGCGGTGTTGAATGTGGCCGCTCATGCTCGTCTTTGTGTCGGCTGCGAAGCAGTGTACGGCCCGGTTGCGGCCCGAACAAGACCTTCGACGCAGAAACCCATTGTTTTCAACGGCTATCGGCCGTATGAGTGCCGGTCTGAAAAACCGGAGGTCGGCGGTTCGATCCCGCCCCTGACCACCACACCGACTGGGTCACGACCGAACCACGGTTGCCCGATCAGCGCAGTGGGCGAGCGAAGGTGGCAGCCGTCACGTCGGTGGCCACGGTCCGACTGAGACCACCGTCCACCTCGAGCGTCACCATCCTGCCGTCAGGCTGTGTGCACACCAGGACTCCGACCTCCGAGAAATCAGGCCGAATACACGGCTCAGCGATGTTGTCGCCCACGTCGGGGATGGCGACTTCCCGGTCGAACGCGCCAAAGGTCTCCCCGGTTGTGAGTTCGACGAGTTCGGTCACCACGTACTGGAAGTAGGACTCGGGTCCGGCATCGGGCTGAAGCGTGTCGAGGATGTCAAACCTGAACGCGTCACCTGCCGCGAGAACCATCGTCCGGGCGTCGACCTCCCGATCCCACATCACCTGACCATCGAGGCCGACACCGACCACCGTTTCCGGTGTGAGCCGCAGCGCCAGGAAGCCCCCGGCCATGGTGGCCGCCGTCGCCTGGGGGCCGACCTGAGTTCGCTCGCCTGTGTCGACGTCGAGCACCACCGTGCCTGCGCCGCCGGACAGCACCGCCAGTGGCTGCCCACCCACCAGGGCAGCGTCGATCAATCGCTCACCTGCCTCGATCGGCACCTCCGTCTCGGAGCCGTCACCCTCGAGCAGGATCAACGTGGCGTCCCCACCAACCGGCTCGACGAGAACCCTCCCGTCGAGGTGATAGGCAACCGCCGCCGGACCGTCCCACAGCCGGCGGGAGGTGCCATCGGCGTCGAGCAGGACCACACCCGCCGACCCGGCGGTGACGATCCACGGTTGGCTGGGCGGGCGGACCCGCAACGTGAAGCAGAACGGGTCGGGCTCCCAGTACGGAGAACAAAGGGCGAAGTCCCCGTCGCCGACATCGGGCACGAGAATGGTGTCGGGGCCGGGCCCACTGACCATGGCGCCGGGGGCATCGGGTTGCCCGCGGTACTCCTCCCATGTCGGCTCCCCCTCACCGGCCACCGCTGCGGTCAGCTGGAAGTACACGATGCCGAACGGGTCGTCGGGATGCCCGCCGAGCAGATACGTTCCGGACCGTTCCCGGCCCCCGGGCACTTCGAACGTGAGCGTCTCCCCCGCCGCCGTCAGCGGGAGTTCCCCGAGGAATTCGGCGGAGGGTGGGGGACCGAAGCGGAGCTCGACGCCCGGCCCCGCCAACACCAGCTCGTCTCCTTCGAGTCGGATCTGGTCGGCCCGAGCGAACGCCGCCTCGAACAGCATCACCTGGCGCGAGGTGTCACACCCCACCATGGTCGACGCCCTGTCTCCGGCGCCGAACCAGCCGCCGTGGACGTCGATGGGACCGCTGGTGTCGTTGCAATCGGTGGGGTATCCCAGCATCCGGACTCCCTGCCGAACTTCGATTCGCACCCACAGCCGGGTGGTGGCCGGGTTGCGGAACTCTTCAGCGTCGACCGTCCCCACCACGAAGTTCCACGTGCCGTCGAACTCCGATGGTTCGCCGGTCATCCGGCCGAACTCGTCGGCCAGCATCGACTCCGACTGCGCACCGCCCTGGACCGCGTACGACACCGGATGGCCGTCCTCGCTCGAGAATGCCACCTCCAACCGCTCGGGCTCTTCGTCGATGGCGGCGGCGATCCGATCGAACAGACGATCCACCGTGAGCTGATCGCCGTCGTCATACCGCCAGTCTTCGGGAAAGAGGCGCACCCAAGTGGTTCCCGCGTCAGGGCAGTCGCATTCGAATGTCAGGCGGTACCGGTAGGCGTCGAGGTCGGCTGCCTGCCATCGCTCCCGGGCCGATGCCAACGCCTGCTCCACGTCGGCGAACCCTGCCGTGGCGGAGCCCACCGCGCTCGTGACGGAGGGCGCGGCGGCGGTGGAGCTGGGAGACGGATCGCCCGTGGTCGATGTCGGCTCGATTCCGCTCGGGTCCGAACTGGCGGCGCAGGCCGAAACCAGCACCGCCAGGACAACGACGAAAGCCACCGCGTGTCGCACGAAGCACATCCCTCCGCCTCCCCGATGTTCGGAAGAAGGCTCGGGTAGTCTCGCCGGTGCGGCGCCAACCGCAAGCCTTTCGGGTGACCGCTCAGACCCGGCAGATGGCAACCGAGTTGTCCTCGACCGCAATCACCCGCCCCGGGGTGAGACGGCCATCCACATCCCCGACCGTTCCCTCGTGATCCTCGATCGGCGTGTAACCATCCGGACGTCGTATCGGGGCGAAGGGGGGCCAGGCGTGCTCGGCGATCGTCATCCCGACGTGTTGTCCACCGTCCCCGTTTCGAAACCTGGAACAGGTCCGACGGCGACGGCGGCGGCGACGACGTGGGCCACCTTGAAGGACGTCACCGTGCCATCGGGACCTGTCGAACAGTCGAGATCGAAAGCGATTTCACCCATGATCGCCAGACCCCTACCCCGGTGATCCCCGTCATCGGCCCCGCCGTGGCGCCATCGACCCTGATCGCGGACCGTGGCGGCGATGTATCCGTCCGGGTGGAGCGACAGTTCGACGCGCACCTCCCCCGGCGAGTCCGGCGGATAGGCGTGTTCCACGGTGTTCGAGGCCGCCTCTCCGACCGCCAGCAGCAGATCCCGGCCGGCGGACTCATCGACTCCCCAGCGGCCGAGCCACACCGTCATCTCGGACCGCAGCCTCGCCAACTGGTCGGGGTGGGCCGGGAGCCGGACGATCAGGGGTCCGAGGCCGGCGCCGACGCGCATGCAGACGACCACGACGTCGTCCTCGAACCCCGATCCCTCTGTCATCTCGGCGATCACGAGATCGCACAAGTCGGCGGCGGCAGCGAAGCGGTGCTTTGTCACCGCTTCCTCGAGTCTGGCAAGACCGGCGTCGAGCGGTTCCCGTCGACGCTCCACCAGGCCGTCGGAGTACAGCACCACCACAGACCCCGGCGTCACCGTCACAGATGCCTCGGGTCGCTCACCGGAGGCCATCGTGCCGAGCGGCGGGGAACGACCGTCCGAGAGCCAACGCGACACACCGTCGGCCGTCACGATGAGGATTGGTGGATGGCCGGCGCTGGCATAGGTCAGCCGGCCCGACTCCGGGTCCAGCACCGCGGTACAGGCGGTGGCGAAGTCGGAGGCCGGAGAAGCGGCGGCGCCGGCGTCGAGATCGGTCAGCAGCCTGCCAGGGCCACCACAGCGCGGAGCCAGGGCCCCCATGGCGGATCGCAGCCTGCCCATCGCAATAGCCGAGTCCAATCCGTGGCCGACCACGTCGCCCACGGCGACACCGATACGGCCATCGTCGAGCTTAAAGCTCTCGTACCAATCACCGCCGACTTCCAACCCGTGGGCGGCCGCGTGGTAACGCGCCGCCAATTCGACCGCAGCGTGGCTGAGGAGAGCGTCGGGCAACAGGGCCTGCTGCAGCCGGAGCGCCACCGCGTGCTCGTGTTCGGCGAGCCTGGCGTTGGCCATTAGCCGCCCGGCCCGATCAGCGATGTCCCGAACGAAGGCGAGGTCGCTCTCGGAGTAGGGACGCCGGTCGACGTCGGTCAACCCGAGCATGAGCGCACCCCTGGCGGTACCCCCCAAGTCCAACGGGACGGCGAGATGCGAGAGCGGCGCCAGCTCGGCCAACAGGGCCGCCGTGGTCGGGTCGACCGCGAGTTCGCTCCGGAAGGCAGGGGCGATTCTGCCGAGAAGGTGTTCCTGGCCCCCCGCCACCCGGTACAGCGAATAGGCGTCATCGGACTGGAGGCGGTGGCGCCGACGCAGCTCGGCCAACACCGGGCGCATGGCCGGGTCGACATGAGCCCAGGCCACCAGCGGCTGCTCCGAGAACGGATCTTCGACGGTGGCGTAGTCCGCCACGCGCGGCACCAACGACTCGACCAGCATCCGACTGCGTGCTTCGACCCCCGTCACCGACTCGAGATCGGTGAGCAGCCCGGCGACGAACTCGAGCCGACCGCGCGACCGCTGAGCCATCTCCTTCGCTGCCCGGGACTCCTCCTCGGCCCGCTTGCGATCGGTCACGTCCACGCTGGTTCCGACGTGTCCCAGGAACTCGCCCGACGGCCCCCATGTCGGCTCGGCCCACGACTCGAGCCAACGCAGTTCGCCATCGGGCCTCGTGATCCGGACCTCGGCATGGAACGGAGTGGCCTTTTCCACGGACTCGGCGAACGCCGCCGCATAGGCCTCGAGGTCGGAAGGATGAACCAGGTCGGCCCACCGATCGCCTGCCATGTCTTGGCGCGACACGCCGAAGTAGCTGCAGAACGTCTCGTTGACGAACACCTGCCTCCCGCTGGCATCGTGCTCCCAGATCATGTGGGGCAAGTGGTCGGCGAGCCCCCGGAACCGCTTCTCGCTTGCCCGCAGCGCCGTCTCGGCGAGGCGACGGGCGGTGATGTCGTTGAACACCAGGGCAAAACTGCCGAACGGTTCCACCGGAGCGGCGAAGACATCGAACCACCGGCCCATCGCCGGGGAGTGGTTCTCGAACCTGAAGGTCTCGCCTTCCAACGCCACTCTGGCGTACGTCTCGACCCAGCTGCTCTCGAGTTCGGGCACCAGTTCTCTGGCCGTCCGGCCAACTGCGTCGGCGAGACCCGTCATCGTCTCGAACTGACGGTTGGTGACGACGAAGCGGTAGTCGATGGCAGCACCGGTGTCGTCCAGCACCATTTCGGCCACGCAGTACCCCTCGTCGATCGAATTGAACAGCGAGTGGAAGCGGGCTTCGCTCGATCGCAGCGCCTCCCACAGCTGGTTGCGGGCGGCCACATCGTTGACGATCAGCTGGATCCGGCCATCACCGGAGTGTGTGCCCACCACTCCCGCCACCAGCATCGACCGGTCGCTCCGAACGAGCCTCCATTCGGTCCGGAGAACCTCTCCCGCGGCCACGTCGGCGATCTCGGCTACGCACCGGTCCCGGTCATCGGGGTGAAACAGATCGTCGAACACCAGGCCCACCACGTCCTGCGGCTCGTACCCGAGCATGTCGGCACCCGCCCGACCGGCTTCGAGGATGCGGCGCCCCTGGTCGATCTGGAACACGCCATCCTCGGTCTGCTCGAGGAGGGCGCGGTACCGCTCTTCGCTCCGCAACGCCTGTTCGGCCATTGTGTTCGAGCGCTCGCGTTCCCGCCGCTCGGCCTCATACAGCACAGAACGAGTCCGGAACCGCTCGGCCCTGCGAGTGGCCAGCTCCCGCTCGGACACCTCGGCCGCCACCACCATCCCGGCCACCGAGAACATACCCAGCTGAGACTTGATCACGAGCAGGGCGGTGGCCTCGTCGACGCCCGCTACCATCGGGCTCGAAGCTTGCATTCTGACCGCGAGGATGGTGCCGGCGATGACCAGGCCGGTGAATGCCACCGCCCGGGGGCCGAAGTTCGCACCCGCTATCACGACGCCCACCAGCACCAGGAACCCGATCGGCAGGTCGGTGGCCCCGAATGTCAGGGCCGTCAGAGCCACCGTTCCGACCAGATGAGCCGCCCCGACCGGGGAGGCGACGCTGCGACGATCCGGACTGGAGCCCCAGGCCAGGATCGCACCACCCACCAGCGCCACCCCCACGGCATCACCCAGCCACCACTGAAGGAACGTCTCCACGACGGCGTCGCCCTCGAACAGCCCATCGCTCACCGCCCCGACGAGGGCACCAACCGCAGGGCCTGCCACCACCGCGCCGATGAAGAACCACCACACATGTGTGCGGCGGGACAGATCCACCCGCCCGCAACGTCCTTGCACGATGATTGCCCCCACCAGCGGTCCGGCGGTGTTGGCAACCACGAATCCGATCGTGGCGGAAACCGTGAGGCCAAACGCCAGGTCGAGGGTCGCTTCCGCCAAGCCGGCGGCGGCCAGTGTGACCCACCACGACCCTTTCGGGGTCCGAAGCAGCACACCCACGACCAAGCCGGCCGGGATGAACAACACAGCCGAGAGCCCCGACCATCTGGCCATGGCGAGCGCCGATCCCGAGCCGATGGCGTAGAGCGCGGCGACAGCGGCGAACAGCATCCACAACGGTGGTGAGATCAATTGGCCCGGCGCCGGTTCGGGTGGGGCGTCCCACCCGGCGGATTCCGGTTCCTCATCTACGAGCACGTGACCCCTCGGAGGCAATCCTCTCGAATCTACCCATTGGCGCGTGACCGTGGGCAGGCGGAGACCTGCCGTGGTCGAAACGGACGCGGTGTCAACCGAATCGCCCGGCTGTAGCGTCTCATCGGTGACATGACCGACGCCCAGAGCAACGACGAGGTGTTCCGCAAGCACGTAGATGAACTGATGCGCTTCGCCACCGGGCTGGTGGGGCCGTTCGACGCCGCCGATGTGGTGAACGACGCCTGTCTGTCGGCGTTCGCGGCACGTGCCTGGCCGGATGTCGCGGACCGCCGCGCCTATCTGTACCGCTCGGTCCTCAACACCGCCCGCAGCGTCCGCCGAAGTGACCTTCGCCGCCACCTCAGGGAGCTGAAGACCGCACCCGCCGAATCGGTCACGGACTCCCACACCGACCTCGACGTCCTCGTGGCAGTCGATCGACTCAGCACCCAGCAGCGGGCCGTGGTCGTTCTGACCTATTGGGAGGACCTGACCGTCTCCGCCGTGGCCGAACGGCTCGGCATCAGCGCCGGCTCGGTGAAGCGGCATCTGCACCGGGCCAGGTCGAGACTGAAGGAGTGGCTCGATGAGTGATGCACGCCTCCGAGAGCTGGCCACCCGGCTCGTTGCGATGACACCGCCCTCACCGCCCCCGCCGTCGACGCGTCGGATGCCCCCGCCCCGACGACCGTTGATCGCCGTGGCCGCAGCCGGCGCGGTGGTGGCGGCGATCGGCATTCCGGCGGTGCTGCTCGGCGGCGGCGACGCGCCCCCGCTCGATCAGACAACGCTCAACACCACCACGCTCGAAACAACCGGGACCACCACCGACCTCGACCTGAACATCGTCACAACGCTGGCGCCGGCCGAACCGGGATCAAGGATCGGCCTGCCGTTCTTCGACGGGTCCCAACGGGGCGTCTCGTTCAGCATGTACCGCCTGGATGACCCGAGCGGAGAGCCTCTATACCTGTTGGACGGCCCGGACACGTGGCGGGACCTGTCTGCGCCAGGCGAGAGTGGTGCCGTTGACACGGATGCGCGCATCGGGGCCGGCGTCGACACAGTGCAGATCCCCGACATCGCCCAGCCAGGCGCCCATGCCATCTGCGACTCCGGCCGCTGCTTTGCCATCGACATCGTCGACTTCGCGGCCGACGTGCTGGCACTGTTGCCGCCGGTGGCACCGGGTGACACGGTCGAGCTCCCGGTCGAGGGGACGAATCCGGTCGAGTGGACGATCAGCCGGGCAACGGCACCGGACGCCATCGAGGCAGTGCTCGTGTCGGCACACGACGGCAATCCTCCCACCGTGGCGGGCTACACCGACACCTGGGTTCCCAGCGGAGTCACCGTCGAGGGCGTACAGCTGGTGACGGTCCCCGCCGACATCACCGGACCGGTGCTGGTGTGCCGCCAGGATGGATCTGCCTGCTTCTGGTTCGAGATCGATCCCGGGCAGCCGATCGTCGACGAGACCGTCCCGCCCTCAGTCGTGAACCCCGACGACATCACGACGACAGAGACGATCCCTGTCCCTGTCGACGGCACGGACCGCACGACGGAGCTTCTGGTCAGCAGTGGGGAGAGCGAGTGTGTCGTCGTGGAAGGGAACTGCATCATGATCACTGCCGGGGAGCCGATCGCTCCCTGGTCGACCTCCGAGTATCGACCAGGCTTCCTGGAGAAGTGCGCATACGGACTGATCGCACAAGACGTTGCGAGAGTGGAGCTTCGGCTGACGAGCGACCAGGGTGAACTCGTTGTCGACGCGCCGATCCACGTCGTCGATGCCGGCCAACGTCTGTATGCCTACTGCTGGAGCACTCAGATCCTCGATCGGGTGACAGCGTTCGATGCCGACGGTGCCGTCCTCCGCGAAATTCGGAATGGCGGACCCTGACCCGGCTCAACCGATTCGAACCAGCGTCCCGACCATCAGCTCTCGATCACCGAGGGGCGCGCTCAGATCGACCGCCACCCGGGCGCGGGGATCACCTCGAGCGGGCGGTGGGTGGCTGCGGAGTGCGAGTCTCGCCGATGCAGAGCGCGTCGGACGGAGCCGAAGCGGCGAGCGTGTCGAGGTCGGCCTCGGTTGGGTCGACGAGCACGATGCCGACCCGGTTGCGGATGGTGTCGATCCATGTCGACGTGATCGGCAGTTGGGAGATCGCGATCGACGCCTCGATCGCGAACCAGACCCCGAAGCCATCACGGTGGTCGTCGGCGTACGCCATCACGGTGCCCATCACCTCTTCGTCGGGATTGGCCATGCCACCCAGATTGCCGACTGCGATCGGACCCGAGCCCTCGATTGCACCGCAGGGCCATGAGCTCACCGCCAGACGGCAGGATCCTGATCGCCTCCATGTGACGCCGTGGTAGCGGCGTTGGTTCCTCGTCATCCGCTTCGTTTTCTGTCACACCCTTCCGATAGAATCGAACGTATGTTCGTTGAGTTGTGGCGGGACTCCGCCTCCAAACAACCTGGACCAGCCGAACCGGGCACCCCCTCCGGAGAGATGCCCGGCGCAGGGTTGCTCGCCGAAGAAATGCTCGCCTGGGAACTGCTGTCGGAAGCAGAGGAGCGAGCCTGGGCGGCGGCGGTCATCGAGTTCGAGCCGGGCGATCCGTTGGAGATGCCACCCGGCTGGCCCCTCGCCATCCACCTCGACGCGGTCGATCAAGACGCCCTCACCGGAACCGGTCTGGTCGCGGCACTCAGGGCGCACGCTCGCCTCGTGGCCCATCATCAGGCGCATCTGTCCCGCTTGGTGATGGCCGTGTCCGACCGGCTGGGCGGGCTCGACGGCATCGACCCCGACGATGTCGCCCGCGCCACCGTCGCCGAGCTCCGCGCCGCCCTCCACCTGACTCGCCGGGCCGCCGAAGCGGAACTCGACCTGGCCATCAGCCTCTGTCACCGTCTCCCCGGCGTGCTGGACGCACTCGAGACCGGTGTGATCGATCTCCGCCGCGCCCGGGTTCTGATTGACGTCACCAGCCATCTCACCATCGCCATGGCGCGCCAGGTGTGCGCCCAGGCTCTCGAACACGCATCCCGGATGACCACCGGTCAGCTGACCGCCCATCTCCGCCGCCTCTGCCTCCAAACCGACCCCGACCACGCCCAGGCCCGCTACGAGCACGCCCTGGAAGGCCGGGCGGTGGTGGCCGAGCAGACCGCCGACGGAACCGTCACCATCACTGCCTCCGACCTCCCCGCCGAGCGGGCCGCCGCCGTGATGGAACGACTCACCCGGATCGCCAAGAGCCTCAAGACCTCTGACGAGGAGCGCAGCCTCGACCAGCTGCGGGCCGACGTCCTGGTCGACCTGCTCGACGGCACCGCCACCTTCGACCACACCAGAGGTTCGGTCGACATCCGGGTCGATCTCGCCACCCTGCTGCAGCTCAACGATGATCCGGCCGCACTCGGGGGATACGGGCCCGTCGTCGCCGACATCGCCCGCAAGGTGATGAAGACCCGCCACAAGGCTCAGTGGAGCTACACCGTCACCGACGACAACGGCGCCGCCGTCGAGACCGGCACCACCAGCCGTCGCCCGACCGCCGCCACCCGCCGGACGGTGACCCGGCGTGACACCACCTGCATCTTCCCCGGCTGCCGAGCACCGGCCACGGCGTGCGACCTCGACCATCGCGAGCCCCACCGCGACGGCGGATCGGCAGCGGCCGACAACCTGGCCCCGCTCTGCCGGGCGGATCACACGCTCCGGCACTCCGCCGGCTGGTCACACACCCCGAACGACGACGGAACCCACACCTGGCGCAGCCCTCTCGGCACGAGTTACACCACAGAACATCCACCGTGATCGACCACACAGACCGCGCGGCGACCATGACGGGATGTGTTCCCTGCACAGTCCGTCGGACTACGTAGCCTTCGCTGTGTGAAACACCTCACCACCGTCCTCGCCGGCCTGGCCATTGTGTCGCTCGGCCTTACCGCCGCAGCCACCACCGACCTGGTCGACTGCCCGCCCGTGCAGGGCATCACCTGCCAGGGGTGGGTCACCGATGACGCCGGGGTGCTGACCGATCGAGCCGACCTCGAAGAGGCGGCCGGACGCCTGGTCGCTTCCACCGGCTCCCAGATCGCCGTGGTGATCACCCAGAGCTCGGGCACCATGAGCCCGAGAGAATTGGCCGAGGAGATCGGCAACACCTGGGGTGTCGGCGACGCCGAGCGCAATGACGGGATCGTGGTGCTGGTGGCGCTCGACGAGCGGAGGACCGAGATCGTCACCGGCCCCGGGGCCGCCCTCGCCGGCGACGACGCCGACTTCGCCGCCGGGCTCGCCGATTCGTTCTTCGGGGCCGGCGACTACGACGGTGGCATATCGGCCATCCTCGGCGGCATCCAACAGTTCATCGGGGACGGGCAGGAACCGGGCGAACCCGAGCCCTTCCCCGACCAAGGCGAACCTATCGACGACCGCGCGCCCGTCGACGAAGGGGTGGGCGGCACCGTCGCCACCCTGGCGGTTCTGGCCGTCCTCGGAACAGGAGCAGGCGCCGCCGTGGTGGTGGCACGGCGCAGGGACCGGAGCCGCGTCCAGCGCAAACACCGCGAGACGGTGATCGACCAGGAACTGGCGCGCCTCACCCCGTCCGGACACGAGGTGGCGCTCCCCGCCTCGTTCCTGCTGCCCGTGCCAGCGGAGCCGCCGGTCGTTGCCGCCGCCAGGGCTTTGGACACGCTCGAGCGGATCTCCAACCAGAGCCCCTCCCCCGACATCGATGCACTCCGGGCGCTGTGGGCTGCCGAGGCGGTGGAGGTGGGCGACACCGAGCAGATCGAACGGCACCGAACACTGCCGCTGGAGATGCGCATCTCCGGGGAGCAGGAGCTGCTGGAGAACTCGGTGCAGACCGGCGCCCGTGAGGCGGTCGAGACCGAGGATCCCGCCGTGTTCGACCTGAAGCGCACCGAGCTATCCTCGCTGGTCGACAGCCTCCGACCGTTCCGGGTGGCCGAGGCCAGCCGCAACCTGGCCCGGGAGATGTCCCTGAAGGCGGTGGCCACCGAGGTGGGGCCGGTGCTGATGACCGACCTGGGTGTGCGACTGCTCCAGGCTCGCCCGGTCCTGCCCACCGACGTCGACTTCGATGAGGCACTGACAGCTCTCAATGCCGCCTCGGTCGAGGCGGCCCAGAAGACCTCGCGCATGGAGACGCTCTACCAGCTGCTCCCCGAGGGCACCAGCCGCCCGGCGGTGGCAGCCGCCCTCACCGACCTCACCGACGATCCCGACCAGGCGATCGGTCGGTATCAGGCCGTGCTCGAAGCCCTCGAGACCCGGGCACCGGCCCTGGAACGCGACGGCCTCGACGCCCCCGCCGTCGCCGCCTTCCTCCTCATGAACAACGACGAGGAAGATGTCGACGAGTTCATCGACGCCTACACCTCCGCCCGCAGGCTCGACATCGACCCGCCGACGGCGGTGGAGATGGCGATGGCGGGCCTGCGCAGCCAGGCCGAGTTGGAGGAGGTCCGCGACCGGGCCGGCCGCTCCGGGCTGCCCATATCGGTTGCCGCCGCCCTCCTCCGTCGCGGAGACCGGGCCATCGAGGACCACGACCGGTTGACCGAGGAGATCACCGCAGCCGGTGTCACCGGCGACGCCATCCGCACCATCGCCGCCGTCCTCGCCCTGTCGCTGGAACCGGCCCAGGCGCTCCGGCGGTGGACCGAGGCGAGACAGGCGCTGGCGTCGGTGGGGCTCGAGGGCAGCTATGCCGACGTGGCCGCCGCCTTCGGCGCATCCGATCCCCGGGGCCCGAAGGCGTTCGCACTGGCATACGCCGCCCAGCGCCAGGCGCTGGCACGCTCGACCATCGACGACGCCGACCGTTACGCACCCGAGTTGGCCCACGCCGGCACCGGTCGCCAGGAGGACAGCTGGACCGGCCAGCCCATCCCCCGCGGCCTGGCCCACTACGACCCGTTCTTCCTCTTCTACTTCCACTGGGTCATCACCCGCGGCGTGGCGGACACGCTCGGCTGGTCGCCGGTGTACCGCGACGACTCTTGGGAGCGCGACCAGAACAGCTGGTTCGGCGGCTTCGGAGGTGGGGGCGGATTCGGCGGCGGCATCGCCGGCGGTTCCTCCTGGGGGTCGAGTCCCGGCGCCATCAACTTCCCGGGCGGGTTCGGCGGCGGCGGGTTCGGCGGTGGTGGCTTTGGCGGCGGGGGCGGTGGCAGCGGCTGGTGAGATTTCCAGCCGAAGGCGGCCCGAGCGGCAGACCGTGACGGTCACCTCCGGTGACGACGGGTAGTGTGCCAGCCCATGGTCCGACCACTTCGCCACGCGGTCGACGTCACGGTGGCCGCGGGTTCGCTAGCGCTCATCCTGTGGCTGCTCGTCATGGTCGACCGCCTCGACGTCGTGTTCCAGGTCACGCTCGCCGCCATGGCGGCGTTGTACCTGTTGGTGTACGTCATCCCCGGCCCGATGGCGCGGGTGATGTCGATGCCCTTCGCCTTCCGCTTCGACCAGAACCGGGGACGACGGGCCTTCGACATGCAGGCCGTGACCTACGCCTCGTATCACACCCGACTGCTCGCCCACCTCACCCACATCGGCTTCGCCACCGACGCGGTGGCGTGGACGGTGCTGGCATTCCTGACGCTGGGCTGGTGGGGCGTCGCCGTGCTGGCACTGGTCAAGATCGCCCAGATCCTCTCGTACGGCAGCCGGCGGCTGGCCGTGCTGCTGGCCGGCTCGTGGTCGGCGGTCGGCCTGCTGGCCTGGGCGACGGTGCAGTACCTCGACGACGCCGGCGCAGCGGCGATACTGGCCGTGATCGCCAGCGGACTGTGGCGGGTGGTCGGCCATGCCACCGAGCCCATCCCGCCGGGTGTCTCGGGGAGCCATCGGTTCGTGCCACTGGAAGACATGGGCCTGTCACCGACCCTGGGGGCCTCCAGCGCCGTGGGCTTCGTCGCCGAGACGGCGTCGGGCCTTCCCTTCCGCCTGTTCGACGTCTGGGTGTTCGACCTCGCCTCACGGCTGTTCGGCTTCTCCGACGACCGTCTCCCCTCCCGCTCAGACATCGACACCCAGCGCGCCGCCATCTACGCGAGCGGCTGGGGGGCGGCTCCTGCCACCGCCCACCTGCTCACCATCGGCGCCCGGCCGGTGCGCGCCCCGACCCGCCCGACCTCTCTTCCCCCCTATCCCAACGGGTGGTACGCGATGGCGTTCACCGACCAACCGCTTCGAGTTCGCCCCCGAGATCCACGGGCTCGGCTACTCGCTGGTCCGGGTCGCCATCCCCGACATGGGGCTGAACGCCCGGCTCCAGGTGCTCGCCACGCCGGTCGACGGCACCGACATCGACCTTCGACTGGGACTGCGCCTCGCCCACATCGAGGACAAGGGTCGAGTGCATCCACTCGCCCGCCTGCTTCCCCGCCGCCTGCTGGAACGCATCATCGCCCGGTTCATCCTCGACGGCTTTTCGGCCGACGCCTCCGCCGACTTCCCGATCTGGGAGAACAAGGCTTACGTCGCCCGCCCCCGGCTCGCCAGGGGTGACGGCCCGATCGGCGTGTACCGAGCCTGGGCCGAGCAGTTCTACCAGCAGACTCCGGTGCCCGAGCCGCTCAACCCGCCGGTGACTGGGTCCCGTACCGAGTCGATCACGATCGACCTCCGTGTCGGAGAGCACGCCGGCACCAACTGACGGTCACGCCTCCTCGGGGAGACATACCGGCAGGGTGGTGGTGGTCGTGGCGTCCACGACCGTCGTCGTGGTGACTTCCTCAACCGTCGTCGTGGTGACGTCGACCACTGTGGTCGTGGTCTCCGCCTGTGTGGTCGTCGTCTCCGCCTGTGTGGTCGTGGTCTCGGGGAGAGTCGAGGTCGTCTCGGGGAGAGTGGTGGTGGTCTCGGGGAGCGTGGTAGTCGTTGTTGGCTCGGGCAGGTCCAGGTACCAGGCGTCGAGGAACGCTCCCGCCTCCGCCTGACCGGCGGCGTTGAGATGTCCGATCCAGTCCGAGAAGCCATCGCAGGCGATGTGGATGTCGGGCCCGGCACCGACCTCGGGGTGACGACTCAGGTAGTCGACCAGACCGTCGTACACGTCGTTGTGCAGCTGGGCACCCCGCACCACCTTGCCTCCCACCGTGCAGGTGGTGCCGTGCTCGGTCCCCACGATGAGCCACAGGTCGAGGCGCTCGATGGATGGCCAACGATTGCGGATGTTGGCGACGGCGGCATCGACCAGTTGGTCGAACTGGGCCTGATTCGACCCCGAGAATCCGTTGATGCGGCGCACCGGCGACGGGTCGAACCCGAAGGTCGCCCAGGTGGGGTCGCCGCAGTCGTTCTCGGTGCGCAGGTTGTTCCACATGGTTGCCCCCGGATCGGCCCACTGCCCCAGCGTGGTTCCCGGATGCCAGATCAGCTCGACATTGCCCGAAGTGTCGAGGGTCGATCCGTGATAGGTGTTGCGCACGACGCTCATCCCGATCACGGCCCCGCAGGACTCGTCGTCAGCCATGGCGGGCGCCACCGCCACCAGGCCCGTCATCATCATCACGGCGGCGGTCATCCCCGCCAGGAAACTTCTCAGGTTCATCCCAACTCCTCCAAAACGGCCAATCCGGGCGCGACGGAACCAACATCTCGTGGGGTAGGCCATCGGACTCGGCTCGTGATCCGGAGCCGGTGCCCTCACGGCATGGCGCGGGTGTCGGCGCGCCGGACGCCGGCCTTGAGACAAATCATGCACGACCCCGCATACAGGGTCGTCAGACCCAAACGCGGGCAGTGGACCTGGTCAGCTTTATAGGTCGCTGTAGTCTGAGGGTGATGCTCTCGACCCCACTGCTCGTGGCCCGCATCCGTGCCGCC
>JBHJOH010000146.1:0-8320 GCA_050329955.1 Acidimicrobiia bacterium
TGGTGACCAGCGCGGCGAAGGCCGATATCCCGATCCCGTGGGCAGGCCGAAGGTACGCGTCGGCGACACGGTCGACGAGCGACGTCGCCCGGTGAAGCGTCAACGCCAGCCGCTGGGCCGCGATCGCGTCGGTGTGGGTGTTCGTGTCGTCGTGCGATCGCATTGTGTTAAGAGCTTAACACCTGTCCTGCGATCGGGGGGCTGCTCCGTATGGCCACCGAGCTGATGCGCGAAACGGATCCCCAGAGAGCAGCTGACGGTCCTGGAGGGCGGCACGGTTGGGTTGGTCCGGAGAAAACCCGGTTGGTGTCAGTGTGCCAGGTCGAACGCCCGGCCCGCCGGACAGAAGGTGATGAAGTCACAGCGTCGACAGCCCGCCGAAGGTTGAGGGTCAAAACGTTCTGATCGGATGTCGGTGGCGAGGGTCTCGAGACGGGTCCGGGCATCGTCGAGCCAGGTTTCGTCGACCGTCTCACTGTGCTCCACCAGTCCATCGCCCAGGTAGGCGAACGTCACCGTCAGCTGCTCGGGACGGTCGCTCGTGAACGCCTGCTGATCCACGGCCAGGGCGTACGCCTGCAACTGCACTCCAAGCGACGGGTCCGGATTGGGCCGGCCGCTCTTGAAGTCGACCACCTCCCAGCGCCCGCCGGTGCGGTAGACGGCGTCGATCCGGCCCCGCACCGTGACATCGGAGGCGAGTCGTAGCTCGAAGGCCGCCTCCACCAGGTAGGGACGTTCGGTGGCGAAGCGGGAATCGGCAAAGGTGGCAAAGGCGTCGGCGGACTCCACTGCCGGCGTCCCCGCCATGTCGACCGGGGTGAGGTCGTAGAGCCCCGGCTGGGCCTCATCGAGTGGAACGATGCCCTTGTGATGGAGCTCGATCCGTCTGTGGACATCGACCCCACGCCGGGCGGCGGGGGAGTGACGACGGGGCAGTCGGTCCACCTCCGACCAGTAGTACCGCTTGGGACAGCCGGCGTAGTTGACGAGACCCGAAACCGAGGTGACCACTCCCGACACGGCCGGAGGCGGCGTCGGCTCGGGGATCCGGAAGAGGAGCTGGTGGTAGTCGGCCACGGCCGCATGGTACGCATCGGACACTCCGAGATCCCCCGCCAACTCCGCCGCCCCCGAGGCGCCGGCGATGGCTTGGCGCAGTGCCCGTTGCCATCCGCCGGCGCCGAACACCGGATCGGGAGCGGGGGCGCGATCGGTCCGGAACCCGACCGTCACCGGGCGTTCGGGAGCTTCTGCGCTCTCCGACACCACCTCGGTCCCGGGGTGACGGGCCACCAACTCGAAGAGCGATGACGGAACCGCCGGCTTCTTGGTGGGCTCGGGGTATCCGTACCAGTGGGCCCCGGTCACGGTGAGGCATCGTTTGGCTCGGGTGGCCGCCACGTAGGCGATGCGCCACTCCTGGCTTTCGTGGCGTTGGCGCAGCAGATCCTTCACCTGGGACTCGCTCATGGTGGCGTCGATGGGCGGCAGGTCCTCGGCGTCGAGCCGGTAGTCGTAGGGGAGCGACTCCGCTTTGGTGAACGGGTTGTCGAAGGCCCCCACCACTGCTGACGGGAAGTTGCCGCGATAGGCGCCGGGAAGGAACACAACCGGCCATTCGAGACCCTTGGCCCGATGAACCGTGAGCAGGGTGACGGCGTCGGCACCGGCCAGCCGGGCGGTGTCCAGCTCTTCGGCGGGTTCGGAGTCCATCGTCCACAGGTAGTCGAGAAACGAGTCGAGCGCTGGTCTGCCCTCGAGCGGGCTCCACTGCTCTGCGAGATCGAGGAATCGGTAGAGGTTGAGCCGGGCGGAGAGACGACGGGCGTCACTCATCGCTTCCACATCGCGCCAGGATCCGGTGGTGTCGAGAATGCGGCGGCACAGCTCGACCAGGCTGGAACCCTGCGCTGCGATCAGCAGGGCCCGGTACCGCCGCGCGAACGTGTCCAGGGCACGTTTCGCCTCGGGCCGCAGGCCGTCGAGGTCGTCGACGTGATCGATTGCCTCGAGCAGGGAGTGGGACACGTCGTCGCGGTCGTCGCCTTCGGGATCGCCGCTCCCGGCGTGGGTCCGGTGCACCCAGCGGCCGAGCACGGCCAGGTCGGACATGCCGAGTCGGTGCCGGCTCCCCATGAGAATCCGAGCCAGGGCGGGGCCGTCGTCGGGAGCGTTCAACAACCGCAGCCAGGAGTGGAGCTCGACCACCTCCGGCACCGACAACAGCCCTCCCAGGTTCGCCACCTCGGTCGGGATGTCGAGGGATGCCAGCGCGTCACGTACCACCGCCATGTCCTTGTTCTTTCGGAACAGCACCGCCGTGTCGCGCCACGGGGTGCCGTTCTCATGGCTGCGCAGGATCTCGTCGGCGATCCATTCGGCCTCGACGACGGCGTCATCGAACCAGCCCACCCGTACCTGCCCGGATGGGGCATCTTCGGTGGCACGCAGCAGATCGCGGGCTTCGTCGTCAACCCTGGCCCGGATGGCGTTTGCCACCGACAGGATGGTGGTGCCCGATCGGCGGTTCTCCGACAGTGGCAGCGTGGGCGCCGGAGTGCCTGCGGCTGTGGCGAAGTGGACCGGGAAACGGCGGAAGTTCCCGATCGAGGCGCCACGCCATTCGTAGATGGTCTGATCGGCGTCGCCCACCGCCGTGACCGGGAAGCCTCCGCCGAACACGGCGCTCAGCAGCAGGCGCTGGCCCGGGTTGGTGTCCTGGTATTCGTCGAGAACCACCGCCCGGTAGCGGCTCCTGACCCGCTCGGCCACCCAGGGGTGATCGGACACCACCCGGTGGGCAGATGAGATCAGGTCGCCGTAGTCGGCGACGCCCAGGCGTTGCTTTTCGGCCGTGTAGATGCGGACGGCAGCCAACAGGTCGCTGCGTTCGAGCCAGGGACCGCTGAGCTCGTCGGGGAGGACGATCGAGTCGGGGTGGCGAAGATGATCGCCCAGCGCCCCGGCCAGCTTCCGGATCCGGTCGACGGTTCCCGGCCAGGTGGCGTTGAGGGTCGGCAGCGGGACCGATCGGACGATGGCGGAGAGCATCTGTCTGGTGAAGGTCGGCGTGACCACCGAGGTGGTGCGTTCGACGCCGACCAGGGCGCCGAATTCGCGCAGGATCTGCGCGGCGAAGCCGTGATACGTGTGGATCTCAACCTGGCGGCTCGGTTCAAGATCGGCGCCGACCACCTGCCGGACCCGGTCGGCCAGCTCCTCGGCGGCCTTGTTGGTGAAGGTGACGCCCAGCACCTGCTCCGGCTCGAAGCCGTGCTGCGAGATGAAGTGGGCGATGCGATGCGAAACGGTGGTGGTCTTGCCGGTACCGGCACCGGCCGATACCCGCAGTGGCTCCAACGGGTGCGAGATGATGGCGCGTTGTTCAGCGGTGGGGATGAAGGTCATTCGACGAACGCCTCCCGGCCTTCGGGCCATCGATCGCACACCAGTCTGACCGGACACGTCCGGCAGCCTGCCCCAACCCTGGGTGTCCAGTCCTCGGTGCTGATTCCATGGGCCGCCGCCTGCAACCGTTGGCGCACGGTGGCGAGCATGGCCGGATCGAATGCCGGGCGCCACGACTTCGCCCTGGCCAGCGGATACCAGAGTTGGGCCTCGATCGGGGTGCCACCCACCGCGAGGCCACGATCTGCCGTGGCCGCCATCACGTAGAAGCCGAGCTGGAGCGAACGCCCCGCCTCCAGCTTGGTGAGGGGGGTGCCGCCGGTCTTGTAGTCGACGATCCTGAGTGCGCCGGTGACCGTACGTTCGATCCGGTCGGCCCGGCCCAGCCAGCGGATGCCATCGATCTCGAGCTCGAGGGTTCGTTCCAGGGTCACGACCTCGGCCGAGTCGGCGGGCCATTCCCGGTACAGGCGCTCGAACAACTCGCCGGCGCGTCGGCGCCAGGCCTGGGCCAACACCGGCGACCCGAAGTCGGCCCGTTGCACGAGCTCGTCGAGGTGTCGAAGCGCCTCATCGGTACCCGATCGGGATCGACCCTCCTCGAGAGCGTGGCGTTCGACGTGTTCGAGGACCGCATGGATGAGAGATCCGAATGTGAGATACGGTGAGGCGGCGGAGTGAAGGCGAACCCGTCGTTCGAAGGCATAGCGGCGCGGACAGGTCTCGTACGCCTCGGCCTGGCTGGGGGAGAGGCGAACCGGTTGTTCCACGATGCCGGAGTCGGGGCCCGGCTCGGCCAGACCGGCGAACGCCGACGGATCCCAGCTGTCGTGACGGACGGGGTGGGCGAGCACCGAGACCGCCGCCAGGCGCTCCGCCGCCGGGCGCGACGGGTCGACCAGCGACCTGCGAAGCCGGGTCTCCACCTCGAGGGCGCTGACGGGATCACCGGTGCGCTCGGGAGGCGCCCCCAGATCGGTGACGGCGTCGACGTCGGCCGCCGCCAGCAGGAACCGACTCGGGCGGCTCCCACTCTCCTCGATGCCTGCTCCGGTTGCCGTCCACACCACCCGACTTCGAGCCCGGGTCATGGCGGTGTAGGCCAACCGCATCTCCTCCTGGAGCCGGAACATGATCTGACCGGCGGCATCGGGGGAGCGATCCGGCGACAGCAGGTGGGGTTGGAGGAGGGCGCGGGATCGCCTGGTGTCCGGGAAGACGTCTTCGGCGGCATCGGCGATGAACACCACGTCGAACTCCAGGCCCTTGGCCTGATGCAGAGTGGTCAGGACCACCCGGTCGGCGGAACGTTTGGTCGACAACAGCGGAGTGGCCTCGAAATCGTCGTCCTCGGCGAGTTCGGAGTACCCGAGCAGCGTGAGCGACGGGTCGCGTTCCGCCTGGCGTCCCAACGCCTGGGCGAACGAGGTCAGGGCGGCACGGTCGTCGCTCGAGGCCGGATCGGTGGCGATTCCGGCGAACGCCTCGATGGTGGTCCACAGCCGCCAGAATCCGTCGGCGGCGCTCATGCCGGTCGCCCACACCGGATCGGTGAGGAGCTCGGCAACGGTGGCCGCCTCCGGAAGTCGATCGAGCACCCGGGACCAGGAAGCGGCCGAACGGCGGCGCACCCGGAGCAGCTCTCGTTCGACCACCACCGGCACTGCCAGCAACGGACCGAGCAGGACCCGGCGCATCAGGCGGTCGACCTCCTCGGCCGCACCGGGATACTCGGCCGCATCCAGCCCGCCCCAGGCGGCGGCCCTGGTCAGGTCGAGCACAACCTGGATCATCGGATGGTCCACCAGCCGGGAGTCCGGGGTGTCGTGGGGGATGCGGCGCCGCTCGAGGGCCCGCGAGAGCTCGGGGAGCAGTCGCCGTTTCGAACGGACCAGCACGGCCACCCTTCTGAGCGTCACCCCTTCCTCGACCAGCAGTCGTTCCACCTCAGAGGCGATCCACTCGGCCTCGGCCGACTGCTGGTCGAAGATGTACGCCTCGACCCGACCCGGGTGAGCGGCGGGCGTCACCGGTCCGGCGGATCCGGGCAACTCGCCCGACGAAACCACCCGGAGCGCCGCCGCCATGATCGGTCCCGGCACCCGGAAGCTGCGGGCCAGCACCAGCCGGACGGTGCCTTCGTGGTGGGCGAAGCCTTCGGCGAAGTCGGCGATGTTGCGCACCTCGGCGCCCCGGAACGAGTAGATCGACTGGTAGGGGTCACCGGCGACGGTCAGGTTGTGACGCCGGACGGTCAGGGCCTCGAGCAGCCGAGCCTGTGCCGGCGAAGTGTCTTGATACTCGTCGACCAGGACGAAGTGATGCTGGTCGGAGACCGCTGAGGCGATCTCGGGCCGGGCCAGGCAATCGATGGCGTCGATCAACAGGGTGCCGTAATCGATGCGTCCGGTGTCGCGGAGGTGGTGGTCGTACCGGTCGAAGAACGCCGGCAATGCGCGCCAGTCGGCCCGTTCATCCGCCCTCCGACGAAGCTCGGCGGCTCCCACGAGACGTTCCCGGCACCTGAGGAGGAAGTCGGCCACCTCCTCGGCGAAGGTGGGTGAGCCGAGGAGCGGGCGAAAGGGGAGCGGCCAGTCGGTGGGATCCTCTGCTTCCAGCAATCGGCCCACGATTCGGATCTGCTCGGGCCCTGTGAGCAGAGACCCCACGGGGCCGTCCCAATGGGTTTCGAGAAGCCGGTGGGCGAACGAGTGGAAGGTGGAGGCGTCGATGCCCACCGACCCCCGGCCCAGTCCGGCACCGATCCGGCTCGCCAGTTCGGCCGCCGAACGGCGCGAGAAGGTGAGCACCACGATCTGCCCGGGCGAGGCATGGCCGGCTTCGATGAGGCGGATCGCCCGGCGGACGAGGAACTCGGTCTTGCCGGTGCCCGGCCCGGCGACCACGAGTTGTGGTCCATGAACCTGATCGAGCGCCTGGGGCCAGTCGTCCGGCTCGAGCCTGATGGTGTGCACCCGCTGACGATAGGGCGGCGGGTCAGGCGGCCAGGTCGAGACCGGACGGGCAGTCGTGACAGCAGCTCCCGGGTCCCTCGTGCACCAGCTGAAAGCCGATGCCGGCCAGGTCGAGGAGGCGTTCGATGCCCAACGACGGGTTCGGAGTGGCTTCGGTAACGGGCGCGGACTCTGAGCCCGCTGGGGTGTCCGGGGTGGAGCCGGCGCCAGTCGTGGAGCCGGCGGCAGTTGCGTTGGTGCTCATGGGGCCAACCTATCGCCAGGGTGTGACAGAAACCGCACGGTCTCGTGGGTGGTCAGACCCCCACGGGCTGCGCCTGCGAACCCGACTCCTCGACGAACGCCGGGCACACCGGCTTGAACGAGCACCACGAGCACCGGGGCCCCCGCCTCGGTGGGAAATGGTCGGTCTCGATGGCCCGGTCGATGGCTTCCCACAGTGCTCGCAGCTGGCGATCAACCCCGTCGAGCTGCCCATCGTCGATGGACAGCCGGTACAGGGTGGGACCCTTCAGATACAGCAGCCTCACCTCGGCGGGCGTCTCGCCGGTTCGTCGGCGAATCAGGAGGGCGTAGATCTTGAGAGCGAAGAACGCCGGGAGGGAATAGCGCTCGGAGGGCGCGGCGCCAGTCTTGTAGTCGGTGATGACCAGGCCGCCATCGGACCGGCGGTCGATGCGGTCGAGGATGCCCCGGATGGTGATGCCCCCCAGGTCCTCCAGCATGTCCATCTCGCGCTCCATCGGCTCGATGGCCGCCGGGTTCTCCGCTGCGAAGTAGTTGGCGAGCAGCTTCATACAGCCGAGGCCCCACGAGCGCTCCTCCTCGGTGCTCGAGAACAGGCCCTGATACTCGGGAAGGGTTCGCAACTCGGTCCAGCTCTCGCGAAACAACCTGTAGAGGTGCTCGGGGTTACGTTCGGCGGGAGGGCTGTCGAAGAGCCGCTGCAGCGCCAGGTGGGCGGCGGTACCCCTCGCCTGATGGATCGTGGTCTGCTCGTCGAGTCGGTCGATCGATCGGAACTTGTACAGCTGGGGACACGCCTTGAAGTCTCCGGCTCTGCTGGGCGAGAGCGTCTCGAGTGCCATGGCGCCACTCTACGAATCACGAATGACAAAAATGATTTCGCTCCCGGCGGGATGCCGGTCCCGACGGAAGCGGATCCGCGCGAAAAGTCGAGCTGAGGCGCGAAAACGCGGTTCGCATTCCGGGCTCTTACCGGTCGCCGCTGGGTTACCTTTCGTTCATCGCTGATCGGGGAAACCCGATCGGGGAGTCGGCGCCAGATCCAGCCGCAAGGTGGGTGACGGAACCGGCAGGGGCTTCCTCTGGACGCAGGGGGGTCTCGGTGGCTTCTCACGAGGAGGTCGCCACCTCGTATACGAGTCTCATCGTCTGAGCCTCCGCCTCCGGGGCGGATGGAGAGACGGTGGGGTCCGCGGCCGAAAGGTCGCACGGACACTGGTTCCGAAAGGCACCAAGTCCACCTCGCATATCGGGGTCCCGACGCCGGCAGCGATGCCGGCCGGGCAGAGAGGGCGAAAGCCCCCGAAGCCCACCGGGGCTGCGGTGCGAAACGGCGGAAGTCGTCTTCGGACGGTGGATGCCACGGCGGAAATTGTCTTCGGACGGTGGATGCCACGGCGGAAGTTGTCTTCGGACGGTGGATGCCACGGCGGAAGTTGTCTTCGGACGGTGGATGCCACAACTGGAACTGTGGCCTTCGGGCCTTGATCCAGACCGGCGACGAGGCATCTCACGGTGTGCGTCGTCGGAGCGGGAGCCCCGAGAGGGTGGAGGCGAAAGCCAATACTTCCTCGGGGCCTTCTCGCGTCTTCACTCCCAGGGGGACGACCCCCCTTCAACTCCCAGGGGGGGACGACCCCCCTTCGACCCCCCGCCGGTACTGGTTTGAGGTGAGTCGTGCTTGGCCG
>JBHJOH010000147.1:0-21702 GCA_050329955.1 Acidimicrobiia bacterium
CTCATGATCTACTCGGCGACCCGGGTGGCTCGCGAGCAGAACCAGCAGCTCGCCACCTTCGACATGGAACGGCAGATGATCTTCGCAACCGCCGGGATCATCCTCGTCTTCGTGTTCTCGGTGCTCGACTATCGCGAGCTACGGAGCTATCTGCCGTACATCGGAATCGCCACCATGCTGTCGCTGGCTGCCGTGTTCGCCTTCCCCCCGATCCGTGGCGCCCAGAGCTGGATCCCGCTCGGTGGGTTCTTCCAGCTCCAGCCCTCCGAGTTCGCCAAGATCGTGATCATCGTCGGCGTGGCGTCGGTGTTGGCCGTCGAGCGGTCCGGCGCCAGCCTGCCGTGGCGCACCATCGCCATTGCGTCGGTCATGGTTGTGGTTCCCGGAGTGCTCATCTTCCGTCAGCCCGACCTGGGGACATCGATGGTGCTGCCCTTCATTCTGCTGGTCATGCTGTTCGCCGCCGGACTGAGCTGGAAACAGCTCACGTGGATCTTCACCGTGGGCATCGTCTCGGTGGTGGCGGTGTTCCGCCTTGGGCTCCTCCAGGAGCATCAGCTGGAGCGGATTCAGGTGTTCCTCAACCCGGAGCTTGATCCGCAGGGGATCGGCTTCCAGCTCGGCCAGTCCAAACTCGCCATCGGCTCCGGACAACTCTTCGGCAAGGGACTGCTCAACGGGGTTCAGACTGCCGTTCCCGACGCCCAGAACGACTTCATCTTCTCGGTCATCGGCGAGCAGTTCGGCTTCGTCGGCGGCCTGCTGGTCCTGCTGGTGTTCATGGTCGTGATCTGGCGGCTGTTCGTGATCTCGGCCAATGCCCGCGACCGTTTCGGCTCGATCGTGGCGATCGGAATCGCCGCCATGATCGCCTTCCACGTCTTCGTGAACATCGGCATGACCATCGGCATCATGCCCGTGACCGGCCTCTCCCTGCCATTCATCAGCCAGGGGGGGTCGTTCTACCTCGCCATGGCGATCTCGATGGGCATCGCCAACTCGATCTGGCTGAGACGATCACCCGTCCCTGGTGAGACGTACATCGTGTAGAGGGCTTCTGGCTTCTAGCTTCTGGCCAGCAGCCAGCAGCCAGCAGCCAGGAGCCATCAGCTACCGTCTTGCCTCATGTATCGCCGCCCCGACTCCGGCTGGATCGAGGTGATCTGCGGGCCGATGTTCTCGGGGAAGAGCGAGGAGCTCATCCGTCGGGTGACCAGGTCCCGGATCGCACGGATCCCCGTCCAGACGTTCAAGCCGGCCATCGATGTCCGCTACGCCGATCATCAGGTGGTGTCCCACAGCGCCCTCAGCGTGGCGGCACAACCGGTCTTCGACAGCGATGCACTCATTCGGGCGGTCGATGATTCCACCGTCGTCGTCGGTATCGACGAAGGTCAGTTCTTCGACGAAGGCCTGGTGGAGGTGTGCGAGGCGTTGGCGGCGGCACACAAACAAGTGATCGTGGCGGGACTCGACCTCGACTACCTCCAGCGACCCTTCGAGCCCATCCCCACGCTGTGCGGACGCGCCGAATACGTGACCAAGATGCTTGCGGTCTGCCACCGCTGCGGCGGGCCAGGACTTTTCACCCAGAGGACCGTCCGTTCCGACGACCTGGTGGTGCTCGGCGCCCAGGACGCCTACGAAGCCCGCTGCCGCTACTGCTACGACCCGACAGAGCCGGAGCAGCCGGCATTCGATCTGACGCCGTAACCCCCGCGCGCAGCCTCCGCTCGCGAACTCTCACGTATTCGCTCGCCTGGCGGCGCCCGCTCTGCGGAATGGGTCGTCCGCCCTGCTGACCGAAGAGGGTGTCGCTGCTACACTGACCACGCCGTGCAGCGCACGGCATCCCGAGCCCTTCGACGGGGCACGCTCGGTCAGGCGCCAACCAGACCACGCGGTGGTTGGGCATGGAGCCAGACCACGCAGCTCGGCTCTCCGTCAGCGGCTCGCGGGATCTTTGTTTCCCGGAGGCGGAACCCAATGGACATTTCGAGCGTTTCGACGAAGCCCCACCTTGGGCCGACGCTCGCCCATCCGGTTCCCGGGATTCCAGCTCTCGTAACGAATCCAACGCCAGGATCAGGAGCATTTTTAGATGGGTATCTTCTCGAAGCGATCGCCAGAGGTGGTTCGCAAAGGCGAATCCGGCCAGGTGGTCGAAGAGCGCAAGACGTTCCGTGTCGGCCGTCAGAAGGTCGAGGTGCGCCGCGTCACCGAGGTGGCTCCGCCGCCTCCTGAGCCGGCTTCCAGGGAACGAACCCGGGAGTCCCGGGAGTCCCGGGACAACAGGGACAACAGGGACAACAGGGACGGTCGGGAACGATCGAAGGACCGCCAGCGGAGCAACGGTCAGCCTCCCCAGCGCCAGGGCGACCGCCAGCGCCGCCAGCGCGAGCGGCCGGGAACCCAGACATCCCGGGTCCGTGAGCTTCCCGCCGAGGAAGAGATCATCATCCCGGTCGAGTCTGCCCGCAAGCAGATGCTGGTGCGGCTGAAGCCCAACCAGACCCAGGTGGTGATCCTCGAAGGCCCGGTGCTGGTCGAGCACTATGTCGCCAAGTCCGATCACACCTCGCTGGTGGGCAACATCTATCTCGGCAAGGTCCGCAACGTGCTTCCCGGAATGGAGGCGGCCTTCGTCGACTTCGGCGCCGCCAAGAACGGCGTGGTCTACGCCTCGGACGTGAAGATCGATCCTGCCGTCCACGGCAAGCGCAAGCCGCGGATCGAAGACATCCTCAAGGAGGGCGACGAGGTCCTGGTTCAAGTGGTCAAGGACGCCATGGGTGCCAAGGGTGCTCGTCTCACCGGGCTTCCGTCGCTGCCGGGCCGATATCTCGTGCTGGTGCCCGACTCCGACGCCCAGGGAATTTCGCGACGGCTTCCAGATACCGAACGGCAGCGGCTTCGTCAGGTCATCACCCAGGTGAAGCCCGCCGGTTTCGGCGTGATCGTGCGCACCGCGGCGTTGCATGCCAGCGCCGAGGAGATCGCCGCCGACATCCACCGGCTCTCCAGGAGTTGGGAACGGATCCAGGAGTCGGCCGCCGGCGGGGGAGCGCCCCGGGTTGTCTACGAGGAGCCCGACCTACTCATCCGGGTGATCCGCGAGCATTTCACCGCCGATTTCCGCCGCATGATGATCGACGACCCCAAGGCACACGACAAGGTGCTCGACTACCTGCGTTCCACTGCACCGGACCTGGTGTCCAAGGTGTCGATGTACGAGGACGAGATGGGCCTCTTCGAGCGGTATCACGTCGAGGACCAGCTGCGTAAGGCGCTCGATCGCCGCGTCTACCTGCCGTCGGGTGGTCACCTCGTGATCGACCGAACCGAGGCGCTCACCGTGATCGATGTGAACACCGGCAAGTTCGTGGGCAGCTCATCTCTGGAGGAGACGGTCCTGCAGAACAACCTGGAAGCCGCCGAGGAGATCGGCCGCCAGCTCCGGCTGCGCGACATCGGCGGCATCATCGTCATCGACTTCATCGACATGGAGATCCTCGACCACCAGCGCCAGGTGTTGCGTCGCCTGAAGGAGACGCTCGCCAGGGACAAGACCCGCACGCAGGTGTTCGATGTCTCCCACCTGGGTCTGGTCGAGATGACCCGGAAGAACGTGGCCAAGGGACTGCTCGAGACCTTCTCGGAATCCTGCGACAAGTGTGACGGCCGTGGTGTCATCCTCCACGAGGAGGCCGCCACCCACGCCATTCCGATGGGCCTCGACGACGACGACGTCGAGTAACCGCCCGGACGGGCGAGGTGAGCCTCCAAGAGGGGTGATGCCGGTGCTCGCCCGGGCCAGCAGCACTGCAGGCGGCTTCGACGATCTCCGGGTCGCCTCCTGAGATTCGCTGGAGGAGGTGCTCGTGGTGACACCGCCGACCTTGCGGCTTCGTGACCATTTGCGGTAGGAGTCGATCTCGGTGTCCATGTCGGGTACAACCTGGAGCAGAAGCCCGATCGACTCCCGTCCGAGTGCCGACTCGATCCCGGTGACGAACTCCATGAAGAACGGCTCCCGACCGAGCGTGTGCACCGCCCGCGACAGGATCAGGCCGACGGTGTCGGTGCGGGCACCGGAGAGAGCTCGGGCCGCCGTGTTCGGAGTCCAGCCGATCTCGTCGGAGATCTGGCGGATCCGGAGAGCGCGCCGGCGTGTCGAAAGTCGCCGTCTCCTAAGCCTCAACGGACGGACCGGCTTCGGGTTCCTCGGAGACCCCGGTCGCCGGTGGCGGGGCCGACGCGGCGATGGGCTGGAATTCTTGGCAGCGTTGTCTTCGACCGCGCACCAGGGCGACCGGACAAGGCTCTGTTCGGCCGGCGGGGACGTGTTGTGTGTGATCGCACGAACCGAATCCCATTCCGGTTCGGAACCGGCTCGCCTGTGCTGTCGTCCGACCGCCCGGCCCAACCAAGCGGGCGCGTCCATGGGGTCGGCCAGATGGAATCGAGTCTTCAACTTTTCACCTCGGCGTCCCTGACCTATACTCCACCCGTTCCCCTGTCCCAGAGGTTTGTCCATGTACGCCATCATCCGCACCGGCGGCAAGCAGTCGAAAGTCCACCCGGGTGACGTCATCGAGGTCGAGCTCCTCAAGACCGATGACGAGCAGGTCTCCTTCACCCCGCTGCTGGTGGTCGATGAAGGTGGCGCTGCCATCTCCGACCGCGCGGTGCTCTCCGGTTTGACCGTGACCGCCAAGATCCTCGGTGAGTCCAAGGGCCCCAAGATCGACATCTTCAAGTACAAGAACAAGACCGGCTACCGGCGTCGCATGGGCCATCGCCAGAAGTACACCAAGATCGAAGTCATGACCATCGGCGGTGTCGGTGCCCCGGCCAAGTCGGCTGCCAAGCCAGCCGCAGCCGCAGCCGCACCCGCAGCAGCAGCCGCCAGCAGCGAAGAGGAGTGATCCCATGTCCAAGACAAAAGCCGGTGGTTCCTCGAAGAACGGTCGCGATTCGCATGCCAAGCGTCTCGGCCCGAAGGTGTTCGACGGTATGTCCGTCAACGCCGGCGCTGTGATCGTTCGCCAGCGCGGAACCCGCATCCATCCCGGAGAGAATGTCGGTCGCGGCAGCGACGACACCTTGTTCGCCTTGACGGCGGGCCGGGTGAAGTACGGGAAGCGGAACAACCGCCGTCTCGTCGACATCCTCAACGACTGATCCGGCCCGGTCGCCGTGTTCGTCGACCGGGTTCGTGTCCAGCTCCGCGCCGGTAACGGTGGTGCCGGGGTCGTGAGTTTCGTCCGTCAGCGCGGCAAGCCCAAGGGCAAGCCGAGCGGCGGATCGGGCGGCGACGGCGGCGCCATCATCCTCGAGGCCGACGCCTCGATGCCCACGCTGCTCGGGTATCGCCGCAACCCCCACCACGCCGCATCCGACGGCTCGCATGGCCGTGGGGAGATGCGTCATGGTCGGCATGGGGAGGACCTGGTCCTCAAGGTGCCGCTCGGTACCGTCATCACCGACGACGACGACACTGTCCTGGCCGACCTGGTCGAGCCCGGCCAACGTCTGAAGGTATTGGAGGGCGGCAAGGGCGGACGTGGCAACGCCGCCTTCTTCTCTCCGAAGATGCGTGCTCCCAGCATCTGCGAACAGGGTGAGTACGGCGCCGAGGTCTGGTTCACCTTCGAGATGAAGCTGCTGGCCGATGCCGCCCTGGTCGGGTTCCCCAATGCCGGCAAGAGCACCTTCATCTCCCGGGTCTCGGCGGCCAAACCGAAGATCGCCGATTACCCCTTCACCACGTTGCAGCCGAATCTGGGCGTAGTGGAGATCGACGACCGTCAGTTCGTGCTGGCCGACATCCCCGGGCTGATCGCCGGTGCCGCCGAAGGTCGCGGGCTCGGACACGAGTTTCTTCGGCACGTCGAGCGGGCGCGGGTGCTCGTCATCCTGCTCGACCCGTCACCGCTGCAGACCGAGACTCCCGCCACCCAGCTCGACGTGCTGCTCGGCGAGCTCGACCGATTCTCACCTGAACTGAGCGCCCGACCGAGACTGATCGTGATCAACAAGGGAGACCTCCCCGAAGCTGCCGAAGCAGCCGCCGCCCTACCCGAGGCGATGCTGGTCTCGGCCGCCACCGGAATGGGTCTGCCGGTCGTCCTCCATCGCATCGCCGACCTGGTCGGCGATGCACACCGCGATGCTCCGGAACGGGAGGGGTACGTGTTACACCGTCCGGCCGGCGAAGGCTTCACCATCCGCCGGGAGATCGACGCCTGGGTGGTGGAAGGCGTAGCGGCGGTGCGAGCCGTCCGGTTCTCCGACCTCACCCATCCCCAGGCCGCCGACGTCGCATCGCGACGGCTCGGGCGTCTCGGGGTCGATCAGGCGCTGGCCGATGCCGGTGCCGAAGCCGGCGACCTGGTGCGGATCGGAGGACTGGAGTTCGAGTTCGCCCCTCCCGATGTGGATCTGGACGATCTCGACGACCTCTCCTCGGACGACTCCGAAGAGGTCGATCCGGAGTCGGGTGACTCCGACGTCGAGGACTCAGAGCCGGACGACTTCGAAGAGGAATGATGCGGTATCCGATTGCGCCGGGACGTCCGGTTGTGGTCAAGGTGGGTTCTTCCAGCCTCACCTCTTCCGGTGGCATCGACGACGCAGCCATCAGCGCCGTTGTCGACCAGGTGGCGGGGGTGTGGAACACCGGGCGACCGGTCGCCCTGGTGACATCCGGTGCGGTGGCGGCCGGGCTCCCGGCGCTGGGTTTGACGTCGCGACCCACGGAAGTGGTCGACCTCCAGGTGGCAGCCGCAGTCGGCCAGGGCCGGTTGATGGCGCGCTACATCGACGCCTTCGACGCACGCGGGATCGTGGCCGGTCAGGTGCTGCTCACCAAAGCGGTGCTGGCCGATCGCGACCAGTACCTCCACGCCCGGCAGGCCCTCGAACGAATGATGACCCAGCGCATCGTGCCGATCGTCAACGAGAACGACACTGTGGCGATCGAGGAGCTGAAGATCGGCGACAACGACCGACTGGCGGCGCTGGTCTCGCACCTGGTGTCCGCCGGACTGCTGGTGCTGCTCACCGATACTCCGGGCCTTCTCACCTCCGACCCGCGGGTGGATGTGTCGGCGGAGCTGCTCACGGCGGTGCGCCACACCGATCAGATCCTCGACCGCCTGGCCGCCGGTGGGGCCGGGCCCCTCGGGTCCGGGGGGATCGCCACCAAGGTGGCCGCAGCCCGGATGGCGGCCTGGTCCGGGGTTCCCACCGTGGTGGCGTCGGCCTCCGATCACACCGCGGTGGAGACGGCCGTGGCCGGCGAGGACATCGGAACCTGGGTGGGTCCACAGCCGTCCCGGCTCCCCGCCCGCAAGCTGTGGATCGCGTTCGGTCAGCCGGCTGAAGGCTCCATCGGAATCGACGCCGGCGCGGTCCACGCCATCGTGGAAGGTGGCCGCTCACTGTTGCCGGTGGGTGTCACCACCGTGATCGGCGAGTTCTCACCAGGGGCTGCGGTCGAGATCGCCGGTCCGAGCGGAGCGATCGTCGCCAAGGGTGTCACCCGGCTGGGTTCGGGTGAGCTGCGGCGGGTGGCCGGCCTCCGTTCCGATGTCGCCGGTGGCGAAGTGGTCCATCGTGACGATCTGGTGGTGCTGGTCGGCCGCTGAGATCACTGCTTGGGGTTGAGGAGGCGCCAACGGGCCCGTGCCCACATACCGGCGCCGAGGGCGATCATTGCCACCGCCGCTGCCAACAGGTCCATCTCGGCCGGGGGAGGCTCCAGCCGGCGGGCCGGTTCCACCAGCACCACCGATGCGGCGTCGACGAACGTGTCGCCTCCGGTGTCGGGATCGAGGTAGCGGAACGTCCCTGTCACCCGGACCACCGGTCCCCGGGTCTGGTACCCACCGGGAGCTCCCCACTCGGTCGAGAAGACTTCGGAGGGCATGCGCACACCCATGCCGACGTTGCCGCCGGCGAGCCGTCCGGTCTCGAGGAGGGGATCCTCGACGTAGGCATCGTCGTTGACCTGGACCCACACCTCGTCACCGCGGATCGAGTAGTCGCCGATGATCTCTCCCTCGATGGTCACCTCGAGACCGCTCCAGTTCGGGGCCTCGGCGTCCAGTTCGGCGATGGAGATCTCGGCTGCCGCAGCCGGCAGCGCCATCGAGGTGGCGATGAAGGCGATGAGGGCGATGATCAGGGTTCTCACTTGCCGCGCGCCGCCGCAACGAAAATTCCGAGGAGTGCGAAGACGGCGATGAACTCGAGTCGTCCCACCCACATCTGAAGCGTCATGACGATCTTCATGGCGGTGGGCATGTCGGGGGAGGTGATGCCGACCGACAGACCGACATTGGCGCTGGCGCTCACGGACTCGAACAGCGCTTCCTGGAACCCATGGCCATGGGCTACACCGACGGCTGCTCCGAAGAGATACAGCCCAACATACAGCAGCGAGACTGCCATCACCGATTGGGCGAGCTTCGGGTGCAGGCGCTGGCGGCCGTACTGCTGATAGGTGTTGGTCACCACCGCTCGCTCGGGAAGCAGGGCAGCCCGCACCGTGTCCGCAATGGCGCGAACGGTCAGGCCGATGCGCAGTGACTTGATGCCGCCGGCGGTCGAGGAGCTCATGCCACCGAGTGCCATGGCTATCAGCATGCCGACGTACGCCAGCCCGGACCACCGGGCCAGCTCGGCCACGCTCACGCTGGCGAAACCGCTACCGCTGTGCGCCGAGATCACCTGGAACACCGCACGACGGCTCACCCCACCGGCATTGGCATAGGTGGCGGCCAGGCCCGCCGTCGTCAGGGCGATGGTTCCCACCACGGTGACGAGGATCGTTCTGATCTCGATGTTTCGCATGAGATGCGGTCGCTTGTTCCAGATGGCGTGGTGCAGACCGAAGCTCATGGCACCGGCGATCATGAGGACCGAGATGATGACTTCGTAGCCGAACGAGTGGTAGTACACCACCGAGCTCGACTGCGGGCTGAATCCGCCGGTGTCGAAGGCCGCCATGAAGATGGTGAGGGCGTGGAAGAGCGATCGATCGAGCGTGTAGCCGAGCACGATCGCTCCGTGGGCGGTGAGAGCAACCGCCCCGAAGATCAGGTGCGCCACGCTCACGAGCCAGATGAAGCGGGCGGTCGATGCCACCGACGGGAAGATCCGCTCGTCTCGTCCTTCGGCCTGATACAGGCTGGTGGCACCCGACGATGCGAACAGGCTGAGCGCCGCCAGGACGATGCCCTGGCCACCGAGGAAGTGGGTGGTGTGGCGCCACATGTTGATCGAGTCGGGGAGATGATCGAGATCCTGGACCAGCGAGAGGCCTGAGGTGGTGATGCCGCTCATGGCTTCGAAGTAGGCGTCGAGCCAACCGCCGTAGTGGTCGGAGAGCATGAGCGGGAGGGCGCTCACCGCCGGCACCAGCAACCAGGTGAGCGCTACCACCACCAGACCGTGGCTCCAGTCGGCCTTGCGCCGCAAGGGAACCCGCAGCAACTGGGCGCCGCCCCCGGCGAGCACACAGATCGCCATCATCAGCAGGATGTGCACCGCCGGTCGCCACTCCTGACGGGCCAGTGCCCACGCCAACGGGAGCAACCCGGCGACCGCCACCACCGACAGCACCCGACCGAGGTCGTGGAGGATGAGCCGGAGATCGAGGGCGCTGGGTCGGAGCAGCATCAGCTGAGCCGTTCGACCAGCAGCGCCACGACGTAGCCGGCACCCAACAGGAGGACCACCACCGCCAGCTCGATCAGGAGACTGCGCATGCCACCACGCACGAAGCGCCGGCTCACCTCGGGTCGAGGCACCTCAGGTCGTCCTCGGCTCGAGTTCGAAGCCGGGGCCGTCGTCGAGGCGATCGGCGGTGAACAATGCCTGGCGGACCTCGTCTTCGAGATCCACCCTGCCCACCGCCATCACCCGATCACCGGCCCGGAGCTCGAAGGTGGGGGTGGGAATGTGAACTGTGTCGCCGCGTTGGATGGCAACGAGGACCGCCTCCTCGGGCAACTGAACGGCTTGGATGGTCCGACTGACCGTGGTTGTCGGGAGTTCTATCTGGAACAGGCTGACCTCGCCCTTGCCGAGGATGGCGACCCGCATGAGCTCACCGAACTCGAGTTCGCGTTCGATCACCTGGGCGAGCAGATCGGTCACCGAGACCACCGGGATCCTGAGGGCATCGAAGGTGGGTCGGTTACGGGGATCGTTGAGCCGGGCGAGCACCTTCTTCACCCCGAAGGCGGTGCGGGCCAGCTGGCAGGCGACCAGGTTGTCCTCGTCGACCCCCGTCACCGCCACGAACAGGTCGGTCGGGCGGATTTCGATGTCCTCCAACAGCTCCAGGTCGGTGCCGTCGCCCTCGATGACGAGCGCTTTGGTCTCCTCGGCCACCTGGTGAGCATGGCGGGTGTTGGCTTCGATGACGATCACGGCGTGGCCCCCCTCCTGGAGTTCCCGCGCCATGAACCCGCCCACCTTGCCGCCGCCCATCACGATCACCCGCATCAGGTGTCCAGCTGCTTCAGGTAGTGCTCGATGCGCAGCTTGACGCCTTCGCGGGCGGAAGCGACCACCAGGTCCCCCTCGTGGAGCTCGAAACGACGATTGGGTATGAACGTGTGATCGCCCCGGCGCACCGCCGCCACCCGCAGCTTGTTTCGCACCTCGAGATCGTCGATGCCCAGCCCATGGGCGGCCGAACTGAGCACGAACTCGACGATCTCGACATCGCCGTCGGTGAAGGTGACGTGATAGGCGAACTCGTGATCGACCACCTGCTCGTAAACGACGTTGGCGATCAGCTTGGTGCCAGTGACATGTTGAATGCCAAGCGCCCGGTAGGCTTCCTCCCGGTTGGGGTCATAGAGACGGGCGATGGCCCGCTGGACCCCGAACACCGACTTGGCCACCTCGACCGCCATCAGGTTGGCGTTGTCGGAGTCGGTCACCGCCACAAAGGTGTCATCACTGTTGAGTCCTGCTCGCCGCAGGATGTCGACGTCGTAGGCAACGCCCAACAGGGTCGCCCCGTTGAACGACTTGCCCAGACGGTCGAGCGCCGGTTGGTGACTGTCGATGACGGTGACGTCGTGGCCGTCATCTGCCAGCCACTTCGCCAGCGTCGAACCGACGCGGCCGCTCCCGGCGATGACTACATGCATGTGCTGGTCTTCACAACCAGCGAACGGTAGCGTCTTCCGTCGCTACGTTGCCGGTCAACGTCTCCAGAGGTCGCGCGTGAAGAGAAGAGCGATCGGGAAGATCTCCAAACGACCCACGATCATCAGGAAACCGAGCAGCCAACGTCCCGGTGCCGGCACCGACAAGTAGTTGGAGATCGGCCCGACGTCGCCCAGTCCGGGACCGATGTTGCCCAGAGCCGACGCCACCGCAGATGCCGACGTGATGAGATCGAGGGTCTCGTACGCATTGGCGTCGATGAAGGAGAGCAGAAAGGTGCCGCTCATGAAGATGAACATGTAGAACAGGAAGAACGACTGGATCCCCTCGACCACGTCGTCGCGCAGGGTGTTCTTCCCGAAACGAACGACGAACACGCCTTTGGGATGAACGAGCCGCCTCACGTCGGCCCGAGCGGCCTTGGAGAGGATGCCCACCCGGAACACCTTCACACCACCGGCGGTGGAACCGGCCATGCCCCCGATGAACATGAGGCCGACGATCAGGATCTGAAGCGCCGGTCGCCACTGGGCGAAGTCGGCGGTGGCGAAGCCGGTGGTGGTGATGATCGAGAGCACGGTGAAGGTCGAGTCCCGGATGGCGGTGCCGACCGCTACCCCGGGCCCGAACAACCCTCCCGCCACCACCACGATCGCAGCCGCACAGATGGCCGTGTACAGGATGAACTCGGTGGATCCGAGGTAGGCGGATGGACCCCTGAGAGCCCGGTAGTGCAGGGTGAACGAGGCGCCGGCGATGAACATGAAGGCGGCGATCACCCATTGGCTGTAGGCGCTGTATCCGCCGATCGAATCGGCCCGCACCCCGAACCCCCCGGTGGACATGGTTGCGAACGAGTGGTTGATCGACTCGAAGAGGTCCATGTCACCCGCCCACAGCAGGAGAACCTGCACGAGGGTGATGGCGGCGTAGAGCAGCCACAGCCGTTTGGCGGTCTCCTGGAAGCGGGGTGTGAGCCGATCGGGTGCCGGTCCTGGGGACTCGGCCCGGGCCAACTGGACGCCACCGGCGCCGAGCAGGGGCAGGATGGCGATCGAGAGCACGATCACGCCCATCCCCCCGATCCACTGGGTGGTCGAACGCCAGAACAACACGCCCTTCGGCAGCAGGCCGGGGTCGGGGAGAATCGAGGCTCCGGTGGTGGTGAACCCCGAGGTCGTCTCGAAGAACGAGTTGGTGATCGACGGGATCGATCCGGTCAGCAGGTAGGGGAGCATGCCGAACGCCGACAGGGCGAACCAGGCGAGGCCCACGGCGGCAAACCCTTCCTTGGTCGTGATCACGCCCTGGCGGCCGAACCACCTCCACAGGAGCCATCCGATCCCCATCGTGAGTCCGGCCGCCAGCACGATCTGCCCCGCCACCACCCGTTCCCCGTAGAGGAGGGAGACCAGGGCGCTCGGCACCATCGTCACGCCCGCCGCTCCGATGACGGCCCCGATGATGAAGGCAAGTCGCCGCGCCATCGAGGGTCGATGATTGGGTCGGGAGGCGGTGCTCGTCATTCTCGCCCGAACAGGGCTTCGACCGCCGTGATGCAGTTGGGCATCGAGAACACGATCACACGGTCGCCCTGTTCGATGGTCGAATCGCCCTTCGGCACGAAGGTGGCGCCATTGCGGACCACCCCGCCGATCACGGCCCCGCGGGGCATCCCGAGCGCCTCGACGGTACGTCCCACGGCGCGGCTCTGGGAGTCGACCTCGAGTTCGATGGCTTCGGCGTCGGTGTCGCGGAATGTGACCACCGAGTGGATGCGTCCACGCCGCACGAAGCGGAGGATCGCCCCGGCGGCGATGAGGCGGCTGGAGACGGCGGCGTCGATGCCTACACCGCCGAGCAGGCTCACGTACTCGATGCGGTTGAATCGCGACACCGTGGTCGACACGCCGAGGGCCTTGGCCACCAGGCAGCCCAGAATGTTGACCTCGTCCCACCCGGTGAGCGCCAGCAGGGCGTCGCTCTCGTCGATCTCGAGTGACTCGATCGTGCGTGGATTGGTGGGGTCGTCGCACAACACCAGCGCACGTGGGTGCTTGGTGGCGAGGCGTCGACACCGGTCCGGGTCGGCGTCGATCATGACCACCTCGAACCCGGCTTCGAGCATGTGTCCGGCAGTGAGATCGGCCAATCGGGTGGACCCGAGAATGATCACCCGCCGGATGCTGTGGTGACTCACGCCCAACAGCTCGGTGGAACGCTCGACATCCTCGGTCTTCACCATCAACAGCACGTGGTCGCCAGGCTCGACCACGGTGTCGCCGTGAGCGACGATGGTGCTGCCGTGGCGCACCAGCGCAGCCACCACCCACTCCCAGCCCCACCCGATGCTGCGGAGCTGGGTCAAGGTGCGACCGGTCAGGGGAGCGCTCTGGGTGACGGTTGCACCGACCAGGGTCAACCGGCCTTCACCGAATTCGACCAGTTCGGAGACGCCGCTCTGGCGGACGAGTGCAACCAGTTCGTTGGAAGCCGCCTCCCCTGGATCGATCACGAAGTCGACCTCGAGGCCGGCGAGCGCCTCCCGCATGCCCGAGTCCTCCACCCGGGCGACGGTGCGCTTCACCCCCATCTCTGCAGCCACGTGACAGGCCAGCACGTTGGCTCCGTCCGAGTTGGAGACGGCGATGAGGAGTTCGGCGCGGTCGACGCCCGCCTTCGCCAGCACGGCCGGGGAGGCGCCATTGCCGGGAATGACCAGCGCATCGACCCGCTCCTGGAGCTCGGCGGCGCGTTCCTCGTCGTCCTCGATGACGACCACGTCCTGGCCCTCGGCTGAAAGCCTTTCGGCCAGATACGAGCCGACGGCGCCGGCCCCAACGATCACGATCCTCATGCCTGCCTGCTGACGAGAAGTAGGTGCGACCGATCAGACTACCGCCGATGGGGGTTGCGGCCAGAACCCGGGTCGCCGGTAGAGTGATCGACTCGCCTTCCCGGAGTATCGATGTCCGACCCGTTCGAGTCCCCCGAAGCCCTCACTGCCGCCCTGCGCGGGGTCGACTACCTGGCCGACGCCCGCATCGCCCAGGTTGCCTACCTCGCCCACCGGCTGGGCAAGCCCGTGCTGGTGGAAGGCCCCGCCGGCGTCGGCAAGACCGAGCTCGCCAAGTCGCTGGCGGCCATTTCAGACCGGCGCATGATCCGCCTCCAATGTTACGAAGGGCTGGACGAGTCCCGCGCGCTGTACGAGTGGAACTACAAGAAGCAGTTGCTTCGTATCCAGGCCGACTCCGACCACGACTGGCAGGAGATCGAAGGCGACATCTTCTCCGAGGAGTTCCTGCTCACACGACCGCTGCTCGAGGCGATCCGTTCACCGGAGCCGGTGGTGCTGCTCATCGACGAAATCGACCGGGTGGAGATGGAGACCGAGGCCCTGCTGCTCGAAGTGCTCTCCGACTTCCAGGTTTCGATCCCCGAGCTGGGAACGATTCGGGCGTCGTCGACGCCGCTCGTCCTCCTCACATCGAACAACACCCGCGAGCTGTCGGAAGCCCTCAAGCGACGCTGCCTGTTTCTCCACATCGGCTACCCCAGCCAGGAACGCGAACAGGCGATCCTGTTGGCCCGGGTACCCGACCTCCCCGAGCGTCTCGCCGCCGAGATCGCCCGGGTGGCCCGCTCGGTCCGGTCGATGGACCTGAAGAAGGCTCCATCGGTCTCAGAGACCATCGACTGGGCCCGCACCCTGCTCGCCCTCGGCATCGAGCACATCGACACCGGTGTGATCGAAGACACCGTCCACGTGCTCCTCAAATACCAGACCGACATCGAACGCGCCCTCAAAGAGCTCGGCAGTGGTTGAGCCGACGTCCGACGTCCGACCTAACACGTCCGTGCCTCCTGCCTCGGGCCTCCGGCTTCCGGCCCTCCCATGATCTCCCTCCTCACCGACTTCGTGCAGGAACTGCGTGCGGCAGGCATCCCGGTGTCGATGGTGGAGTCGATCGACGCCATGGAAGCGCTCCGCCACGTCGACCTGGCTGACCGGGCTGCCCTCAAGGCAACCCTGGGCGCCACCATGGTGAAGAACGCCCGCCACGAGCCGGCTTTCGACACCGTGTTCGAGGTCTTCTTCGCCCACAGCAGGGCGCCCCTGGCCGGCGGTGACGAGGGGTCACCTACCGGGGCGATGGCACCAACCTGGACGGGCGATGGCAGTGGCGGCGGTGACATGAGCCTCGAGGATCTGATGGAGGCGATGTTCGAAGCGCTCAAGAACGAGGACTTCGAGGCGCTCCGCCAGATGGCCCGGGAAGCGGTCGACCAGTTGGCCGGGATCGAGCCGGGACGGCCGGTGGGGGGCACCTACTACCTGTACCGGACGTTGCGTCAGCTCGACGTGGACTCCCTCCAGGAACGGCTCATCCAGGCCCTCATGTCGGACGAGTCCGAGCTGCTGGACGAGCTGGAGAAGCGCCTGGTCAACGAAGAGGCCGGAGACCTCATCCAACGCCTCCGCGAAGAGATCCAGGCCGAGATCCGCCGCCGGCTGGTCGACGACCGCGGACGTGACGCCGTCGCCAAGACCCTGCGACAGCCCCTGGTCGAGGACATTGACCTGATGCACGCCACCCGCACCGACCTGCACAACATCGAACACATCATCGAACCCCTGACCCGCAAACTCGCTGCCCGGCTCGCCCAGCGGCGCCGACTGGCGAGAACCGGCCGGCTCGACTTCCGCAAGACCATGCGGGCGTCACTCGCTGCAGGGGGAGTGCCGATCGATCCCAAGTTCAAGCTCACCCGACCGCACCGGCCCGAGATCTTCCTGCTGTGCGACATCTCCGGTTCGATGGCCACCTTCGCCAGGTTCACCCTCCAGTTCACCTACGCCATGGCCGGCCAGTTCTCCCGGCTGCGATCGTTCGTGTTCGTCGACGCCGTCGACGAGGTCACCGACTTTCTGAAGCCGGGCACCGATTTCGTGGAGGCGCTGGGCCGCATCAGCACCGAAGCCGATGTCGTGTGGCTCGACGGCCACTCCGACTACGGCCACGCCTTCGAGCAGTTCGTCGCCAGGTACGGCCGGGAAGTCACCTCCAAGTCGACGATCATCATCGCTGGCGACGCCCGTAACAACTATCGCGAGCCCCGCGCCGCCCAGCTGGCGGAGCTGGCCTCCGTCGCTCGGGCCGTGTATTGGCTCAATCCCGAGCCGAAGGCATACTGGGATTCGGGCGACTCGGTCATGACCCGCTACGCAGCCAGCTGCGACGAGGTCTTCGAAGTTCGAAATCTGCGCCAACTCGAGGAGTTCGTGGAACGGGTGGCGAGCCAGTCTCCACAGAATCGCAGAATCCGCTCAATAGGTCACCGAGGCGTGCCGATGAGTGCTTCGAAGCGAGAAATGGCTTAAGCACCCGAGCCATCCTGTCGAGAGGACTACCGTGGGTCAAAGAATCCTGGTAATCGAAGATTCGGCCGTCATTCGGCGCCTCATAGAGGTCTGCCTCCGCGCCGCCGACCTCGAGATCCTCATGCGAGAAGACGGGCCCAGCGGCCTCGCCGCCGTACGCTCCGAGTCTCCCGACCTGCTCGTCCTCGACATCGGTCTCCCCGGCATGGACGGCTGGCAGGTTCTCGACCACATCCGCAGCGACAGCGCCACCAAAGGCCTCCCCGTCGTGGTTCTCACCGCCCACGCCGAGGAAGAGTCCCGCCGTCGTGCCGACGAAGGAGGCGCCGACGCCTTCGTCACCAAACCCTTCCAACCGAACGACTTCCGACAGACGGTCCTCGACCTCCTCGCGTAGGGACCCGGCTCGCCTGGCGGCTCGCCGGGCCAGTATTCGCTCGCTCGCTGGCGCTCGCATCGCTGTATGAGCTGGCTCGCTGCGCTCGCTGTGCGTATTCGCTTCGCTGTATTCGGTCGCTCGCTGGCGCTCGCTCCCTGTATCGGACGCGGCCTCCACTCACGCCGCATAGTGGCGACGAAGTCGTTCGAGGCGACTTCGAAGGTTCCGGAGGTACAACACGTGCTTCTCGGCGTCGGCCATAGGGAGAAGCCTCACGTCTCCGGCGATCAGGAGCTGTGTTTCCAGCTCCGCGGCAGACCCGAGAGCGATTCGATGAATCGTGCGAAGTCGCGTCCGCTGGAACGAGCCGCACCCTCTGCGATGTTCGAGGCGATGGAGACGGCCGCCCGTCGCATCTGCGATTGCAGCCCGTACATCTCTCGATGCGGCATGTCCTCGGTCAGCCGGTACATCTCTGAGGCAATCGCACGGGCAGCCCTCCAGACCTCCAGCTGGGTGTAATCGTGCATGCTTGGACTATGTCGAAGCTGCGCTTACCCATCCAGGGGTGTGTGGCGCCTCCGGTACAGGGAGCGAGCGCCAGCGAGCGACCCGAATACGGCGAAGCGGATACGCAAAGCGAGCGCAGCGAGCCAGCTCATACAGCGAAGCGAGCGCAGCGAGCCAGCGAATACGGGGCTGCGCTCGAGCCGCCGTCAGGCGGGCTCGAGCGCAGCCAACCGGTCGACGAGGTCGACGACTCGGTTCGAGTAGCCCCACTCGTTGTCGTACCAGCTGAGGACTTTGACCAGGTTGCCGCCCAGTACCTGGGTGGAGCCGGAGTCGAAGATCGAGCTGTGGGGGTTGCCGATGATGTCGGTGGAGACGAGGGCGTCTTCGGAGTATTGGAGGATGCCCTTGAGGGGGCCGTCGGCGGCGGCCTTGACGGCGGCGTTGACCTCTTCGACGGTGACGTCACGGTTGAGTTCCACCACGAGGTCGACGGTCGAGCCGTCGGGGACGGGAACGCGCATCGCCATGCCATCGAGTTTGCCGGCCAGGTTCGGGAGCACTTTGCCCACCGCCCGGGCGGCGCCGGTGGTGGTGGGGATGATGTTCTCGGTGGCGGCACGGCTGCGCCGGAGGTCCTTGTGGGGGACGTCGGCCAGGTGCTGATCGTTGGTGTAGGCGTGGACGGTGGTCATCACGCCCCGCTTGATGCCGAACGACTGGTCGAGGACCATGGCCAACGGCGCCAGGCAGTTGGTGGTACAGGAGGCGTTGGAAACGAGGATGTCGCCATCGTCGAGGGTGTCGTCGTTGACACCGAGCACCACGGTCTCGTCGATGTCGTCATCCGGCGGGACGGTGAGGATTGCCCGCTTGGCGCCGGCGTCGATGTGCATCTGGAGTTTGGCCCGGGAGCGGAACACACCGGTGGATTCGATGACGATGTCGACACCGAGCTGCTTCCAGGGCAGCTCGGCGGGGTTGCGCTCCATGAGCATGGCGACCTCGTGCTTGCCGACCGTCATCGTCCCGTCGGCGACGATGGGTTCGACCCCGAGTGGGCCCATCACCGAGTCGTATTCGAGCAGGTAGGCGAGGATGTCGTCGTCGGCCAGGTCGTTGATGGCGACGATCTCGATATCGGGGTTGTTGCGCTGGAGGATGATGCGGAACACGGCGCGGCCGATACGACCGAATCCGTTGATGGCGACCCGGGTCGTCATACGGTCACTCCCTTTTTGGTCAGAGCCGATGCAACTTCGACCAGCCGGGCGGTGTAACCCCAGCCGTTGTTGAACCATGTGATGGCTTTGATCATGGTGCCATCCATCACCATGGTGGCGAGGCTGTCGAACACGCCGCTGTGGGTGGATCCCCGAACGTCGGACGACACGATCGGATCCTCGGAGTACTCGATGATCCCCTGGTAGGACGCCTCGGTGGCCGACCGAACGGCGGCGTTGATCGCCTGCTTCGTTGCGGGGGACTTGATCTCTGCCACCAGGTCGATGGTGGAGCCGTCGGCGACGGGCACGTTCACCGCCACTCCTGAGATCTTGCCGGCGAACTGGGGCAGCACCTGGGTGAGGATGCCGCCCGAGGTCGATTCGGCGGGGATGATGTTTTCTCCGGCCGCGCGACTCTGGCGGAATCCGGCGGATGGCACATCGGCCAGCCGCTGGGAGTTGGTCATGGCGTGGACGGCCGTGAAGTACGCCCGCTCCAGTCCGAACGACCTGTCGAGGATGGTGAGGATCGGAGCCAGGGCATTCGAGGTGTTCGACCCGAGTGCGACGATCTCGGGGTTGGAGTCGAGGACGTGGTCGTTGGTGCCCTTGAGGAGAATCGGAATGTCACCGGGCTCGTCGGGTGTCGAGGCGAGCAGCACGTGGCGGGCACCGGCATCGAGGTGCTTCTGGCACCAGTCCCTGGTCCGGTACGAGCCTGTGGCCTGGATGACGACGTCGACGCCCAGTTCGGCCCAGTTGGCCTCACCCGGTTCGCGTGCTGTCAGGAAGGGGACTCGACGACCATCGAGATAGAGGGCGTCGCCTTCCATCTCGACCGGGACGGGGAAACGGCCGTAGATGGAGTCGTACTTGAGGAGGTACGTGAGACCGGCCGGATCCGCGGTGTCGGCGATGGCGGCAACCTCGAGACCGGGGTGATCGTGGATCATCCGGAAGACGTTGCGGCCGATGCGGCCGAAACCCATCAAGCCGATGCGTGCGCGTGCCATGTGTGAATACCCCTTTTGAAGGCTCGAGTCGACGAAAACGCTAGTACACGTGACCGTAAGCGTTTTCATCGATCAGGTGAACGGTGGACGGCGAGTGGTGGACGGCTTCCCAGCGGGCTCGACCAACGATAGATTGTCGTGGCGTGTGAGACGGCACCAATCGTTTGTCGTTTCGCCGGTCGGTGGTGTGCGGGAAGGGCCGACCAATGATGATTCTGCTGGCAGCACTGCTGCTGTCCTCACCGTGCCCGGAGGCCGTTGCCCCGGTAGCAGGGCCGGTGATTGCGGGCTACGCCCCCATCGGTGACTATGCCGGTCACTGGGGCGTCGACTTCGCCGCCGAGCCGGGAAGTGAGGTGGGCGCCGTTGCCGATGGCACCGTCACGTTCGCCGGGTCGGTGGCAGGCCGGCTCTCGGTGTCGGTGGACCATGGACGTGGCCTGATGACGACCGTCTCGTACCTGTCGGCGGTCTCGGTCCGGAAGGGCGAGTTGGTGCGGGCCGGACAGAAGCTGGGCGAGAGCGGCCGCGCCCATGGCACCGGGTCGGTTCATCTGAGTCTTCGTATCGACGGTGAGTACACCGACCCCATGGTCCTGTTCTCATGTCGGGTCGGTGACATCAGCGAGGCGTTGAGACTGGTGCCGGTACCTGGTTGAGCCGGGCGGCCCGAAGTGGTGTCGTATCCTGCGGCGATGCGACGAGTGCTTCTCGGCGGAACTTTCGACCCCCCTCATGTCGCCCATCTGGTGGCCGGGGAGGTTGCCTACCGGCAACTGGGTGCCGACACCGTGACCTTCATCCCGGCCGGTGCACCCTGGCAGAAGGCCGATCAGGGGGTCACTGATGGTGTGCATCGTCTCGAGATGACGCGCTGCGCCACGGAGGGGGTCGGCTACTTCGAGGCGGACGATCGCGAGGTGCTGCGTGACGGCTGGACCTATACGGTCGACACGCTGGAGAGCTTCGATCCGGCCGACGAGCTGATCGTGGTGATGGGCGCCGATGCCGCCGCCGGGCTCCCGGGTTGGCATCGGTACGGCGACATCCTGGAGCGGGCGACGGTGGCGGTGCTGCCTCGGCCGGGAACCGAGATCCGCCAGGTCGAGGAGGCGATCGGACCGGTGGTGTGGCTCGACATGCCGCTGCTCGACATCTCCGGCACCGAGATCCGTGCCCGGATGGCGGCGGACCGGCCGATCCGGTTCCTGGTCGCCGACCCGGTGTGGCGTTACATCGCCGAGAACGGCCTGTACCGGCCCTGACCAGGCCCACCAGCGGGAAAGGCGAGTCGTCCCGTATGGCGGGCCGCCGGCGGGTAACCCGGGTTGATTGACGGACGCTCGGGGTAACATCGACGCCACCACGTTCTCTGGAGGAAGCCGTAGACAGCCCACGCGACCTGGCCCGACTCATCGCCGACGCGCTCGACGACAAGAAGGGCAGCGACATCGCCCTACTCGATGTCGGAGACCTGTTTCAGATCACCGAGGTGTTCGTGATCGTGACCGGAACCTCCCGGCCCCACGTTCAGACGCTCGCCGAGTCGGTGGAGGAGAAGCTCCGGGAGGTTGGCCGAAAGGCCCTCCGCAACGAGGGCAAGGCCGAAGCCGAGTGGGTTCTCATCGACTTCGGTGACGTGGTGCTCCACGTCTTCCAGCAGGAAGCGCGCGACTTCTACGGCCTGGAGCGCCTGTGGGGCGACGCCGCCCGCGTCGACTGGGAACCAGCTTCATCAGAGGCCTCCTGAACCGCAACCTGGGGGTTTGACCCCCAGTGGGCAGTGTTACACTTCCACTCCCTCGGGGCTGTAGCTCAGTTGGCAGAGCGCCTGCATGGCATGCAGGAGGTCAGCGGTTCAAGCCCGCTCAGCTCCATTCATCCAAACCCCGCTAGAAGCGTGACTTACGACGCTTACCCCTGAACAGGGCGCTGGCCGGGATGCAAAAAACTCTGCGGTAACTACCGCAGAGCGTATCCAAGGACAGCGCCGCG
>JBHJOH010000148.1:0-13528 GCA_050329955.1 Acidimicrobiia bacterium
GCGCCGATGGCGGTACTGATGATCGAATGCCCTGACTGTGGACACACGTACCGCTCGCTCGTGGTGGAAGGCACCCGGGTGCCTTCGGTGTGGGCCTGCTCGGAGTGCGGCGGCCGCAATGCCGTTCCGAAGGGCGGTGCCGACTCCTCCGGGCACCCGTGGGCCAACGCTTGTATGGACGACTGCTGCGGCTGAGCCGTTGGTGGGCCGCTCGCCGGGACGCGAAGCGCAGGTGCTCACGCCTTGATGCGCTCGTTGCCCGGGTCGTACATGGGTCGCACCGAGGCCCGGGCCGGGTAGCGGACGCCGGCGATGTCGACCTCCCAGGTACCGGCGTCACACCAGTGCTGGGTGATGGGTTCGTCGGCCTCGATCATGGCGAGACCGACGGCGCCGCCCAGGGTGAACCCGTACGAGGCGGCCCGCAGGTAGCCCACCTCCCGGCCGTTGCGGTGGACCACCTCGGCGTGGAACATGAGCGGGTCGGGATCGGTCACCAGCACCTGCAGCAGGCGGCGGGTGAGCGGCCCGGCCGCCTTCTTCGCCGCGGCCGCCTCCCGGCCGACGAAGTCCTTGTCGAGGTCGACGGCGAAACCCAGCCCGGTTTCGAACGGGTCGTCGGTGTTGTCGATGTCATGGCCGTAATCCCGGTAGCCCTTCTCCATCCGGAGGCTGCCCAGAGCCTTGAGTCCGGTGTGGCGCATGCCGAACCCGGCACCCGCCGCAACCAACCGGTCGTGAACGTGAACCGCCTGTTCCGCCGGCACGTACAACTCGTAGCCCAGCTCCCCGACATAGGTGATCCGGATGCACAGGGCCCGGCCGAAGCCGACATCGATCTCCTTGGCGGTGCGGAACGGGAAGGCTTCGTCTGACATGTCGGTGGTGGTGACCGCCTGCACGATGTGGCGGCTGGCCGGTCCCTGGACGTTGATCTGGGCGTATCCGGAGGTGACGTCGGTGACGCTGACATGGCGGTCCCCGATGTGGCGCTTCATCCAGGTCTCGACATGGCGGTGGGCGGTATCGGTTGCCACCACCCAGAACCGGTCGTCGTCGAGCATGGTCACGGTCAGGTCGGCCTCGAGCCGTCCGCCCCCGTTGAGCCACTGGGTGTAGGTGATGCGGCCCGGCAGGTCGGCCACCCGATTGGCGGAGATGTGCTCCAGCAGCTCGGCTGCATCCCGACCCTGCACCAGGAACTTCGACATGAACGACATGTCCATGAGGCCCGCCGTCTCCCGGATGGCCCGGTGCTCGGCCTCCCAGTACGGGAACCAGTTCTGGCGGCCCCACGACAGCCGGTCGATGCGGGGCTCGGTTCCCTCGGGGGCGAACCAGTCCGCCCCCTCCCACCCCGACACGTCGCGGAAGTACGCCCGCCGTTCGGCCAACCGGCCGTGGATCGGCGAGAGCTTGGCACCCCGGGCGGTCTTCATCGACCGGCCCGGATAGTGCGCCTGGTAAACCATCCCCAGCGACTCGACGGTTCGGGTGCGGCGGTACTCGGGGTTGGACTGGTAGACGTGCAGGCGGTCGATGTCGAACCCGGTCACGTCGACATCGGGGCGTCCGGTGGTGATCCAATGGGCCAGCACCCGACCCAGGCCTCCCCCGGTGAGGATGCCGATCGAGTTGAGTCCGGCCGCCACGAAGTAGTTGCGCAGTTCGGGCGCCTCCCCGACCACCGGGGCCAGGTCGGGGGTGAAGCTCTCGGGGCCGCAGAAGAAGGTGCGCACGCCGATCTCGGCCGACACCGGCACCCGCCCCATCGCCTTCTCGACATAGGGGCCCATGCGGTCCCAGTCGGGGGCGAGCGTGGTGAACGAGCTGTCGGCGGGGATGCCGTCGACCTTCCAAGGGGCGCACACCGGCTCGAACAGACCGATCATGAGCCCGCCCACCTCCTCGCGGTAGTACCCGTAGGAGGCCGGATCTTCGATCACCGGCCAGTCCGCCGAGATCCCGGGGATCTGTTCGGTGATCAGGTAGTAATGCTCGGCGGCCTGCAGGGGGATGTTCACGCCGGAGCGTTCGCCCAACTGGCGGGCCCACATCCCGGCGCAGTTCACCACCACCTCGGTCTCGATGTCACCCGCCGACGTGCGGACACCCGTCACCGCACCCCGGCGGTGCAGCACCTCCGAGACCGAGACCCCTTCCACGATCCGCGCCCCCCGTCGGCGGGCGGCCGCCGCCAGCGACATGGTGGCGTCGACCGGGTTGACCCGGCCGTCCTCCTTGACATAGAACCCGGCCCGGACATCATCGACCCGGGCCAGGGGAAACAGCTCGGCCACCTCGGCGGCGGAGATCTCGTGAACGTCGACCCCGCAGTGACGGTTGAAGGCGGCGACGCGTCGGAACTCGATGAGCCGGTCGTCGTCGGTGGCTAGCTCCACGAACCCGACCGGCTTGAACCCGGTCGCCAGCCCCGATTCCTCCTCGAGTCGCGAGTACAGGTCGGCGGTGTACTTGCGCATCTCGGTCGACGTCTCCGAGGTCGACCCGAACGTCACCATCAGTCCGGCGGCATGCCAGGTTGTTCCCGACGTGAGCCGGTCCCGCTCCACCAGCACCACGTCGTCCCACCCCATCGTCGCCAGGTGATAAGCGACGCTGGTTCCGATGATCCCTCCCCCGATCACCACCACCCGGGCCCGGTCGAGAACATTCGGCGCAACAGCCACGAGACCTCCTCGGAGGGGAAGCTACTCCGCTCACCGCCCGACCGTGGCCACGGCGGGGCATGTTCCTCCCCGGAGGGGGCGCGTCAGGTCTGGCGCGACCAAGTGAACCCGTCCGACATCGTGAGCAGACCGCTTCGGCCGGAGGGGGCGCCAGGCCCGCGCGACCACTGCGATCCCGTTGCCATTGTCCCCTGGTACGGCGCGTCGCCGCGCCGGACGATGAGATCGGGTCCGGCCGATGTGTCGGCCCGAGGAGGTCGTCGCCATGCTGACCCTCGCCGAACGTCTCTCCCGGCTCGAGACCATCGAGAGCCGTGACGTTCCCGTCCTTTCGGTCTACCTGGACCTGAGACCGGGCGTGACCGAGATGCGAACAGTGACACCCCGGCTGCGGGATCTGCTCTATCCGATCAGGAACACCAGCGGTGAGATCGGACACCGGGCGGGTGAGTGCCTGAAGGAATCTGTCGACCGGGTCTTCGACCAGGCATCGACCCTGGAACGTGAGGTGGGCCACGGGGTGGCCCTGTTCGTATGCCCGCCTCTCGGTCTGGACGAACATCTGGTGGTGTCGCACAGGGTTTGGGATCGGGCGATTGCGAGTGACCGCCCCTACCTGCGGCCCCTGCGGGCAGTGCTCGACGCCGCCCGACCGACCGCCACCGTGGTCGTGGATGCCAGGAAGACGTCGATCATGGTCACGGCGCTGGGCGAGATGGTGACCTACGAGGTCATCCCGGGCGAAGAAGTCCGCAAGGCCAACTTCGGGGGATGGTTCGCCCTCGAGGAAACCAAGTCCCGGCGCGGCGCCGAACATGCCCGCTATCGCCTGTACCGGGCCAGCGCCGAACGTCTCGCCGTGCTGCGCCGAACGGTGGGCATCGAAGCGATCTTCGTGGGCGGCATGCAGCGCACCGTCGACGAGTTCCTCGGATTCCTCGGTGCACCCGACCGGGAGCTGCTCGACCAGACCTTCGTGGTCGACGTCCACACCCTGAGCGACGCCGACCTGCAGGCACAGGCAGTCGAGTTGGCAACCACCTGGGAGCGGCGTCGGGAATCGGCACTCGCCGATCGCATCATCGACCAGGCGGCCGCCGGCCAGCGGGCCGTGGTAGGCCTGCCCGGCACCCTGTCCGCCGCCAACCACCACGCCGTCGCCGAGATCCTCATCGAAGGAGCCGAGTCGACCCCCGGCTGGTGCTGCACCGGCTGCAGCGCTCTCGCCCTTCACGGTCCCGTCTGCATCATCTGCGGCGGCACCAGCGAACCGGTCGCCGACATCATCGAAGAGCTCGCCTCAGCGGTCGTCGACGACGGAGGCCTCGTCGTCCACGGCAGCGGAACCGCCATCGACGGCGACCTGGTGGGGGCGTCGCTGCGGTTCAAACCCTAGCTACCAGCTGCCAGCGACCAGCTTCCAGCTCGGAACACGAATCACGGGCAGTCCGACGTCCGACACAAACAGCCCGCATGGAGAGTGGTCGGTTTGAGTTCTGGCTGGCAGCTGGCAGCTGGAAGCTCCTCACAAGGTCCCTTTCCCCTGGTTACCGGCTGGTGATCAGGGGAAAGTGGGGTTGGGCCGAACAAGGAGATGTCATGTTCCACGACAGAGTCGACGCCGGACGCAGGCTGGCGGAGCGGATTCGGTCGACGGATCTCGACGACCCTGTGGTTCTGGGCTTGCCGCGTGGTGGGGTGGTGGTGGCCGCCGAGGTGGCGGAGGCGCTCCGGAGTCCTCTCGACGTGTTGATCGTGAGGAAGCTGGGCCTGCCGTTCCAGCCTGAGTTGGCGATGGGTGCGATCGGCGAGGACTGGGTGGAGATCTTGGACTGGGCCACCATCGAGGCTGCTGGCGTGACCGATCTGGAGGTGGCCGGGGTCATCCGCAAGGAACGCGCCGAGATGGAGCGTCGGAGCCTCCGATACCGGGGGAACCGTCCGCCGGTGGCGCTGGAGGGCCGGACAGCGCTGATCGTCGACGACGGCATCGCCACCGGTTCCACGGCTCGGGCCGCCTGCCGGATCGCGCGTGCCAGGGGCGCTGCCCGGGTGGTGGTGGCTGTTCCCGTGGCCACGCCGCACACCGTGGCGCGCATGGAGCACGAATGCGATGATCTGGTTTGCCTGCGCACACCGATCGATTTCGCCGCCGTCGGACAGTTCTACAACCACTTCGACCCCGTGTCCGACGAGGAAGTGGAAGCCGTGCTGGATCGTTGTGCACGGCGCTTCGAGGCATCACACGGAGGAGCCGAACGATGAAAGCTCGAGCACATCCCACCCACGCGCCGTCACCGCCGACTGCTCAACATCCTCCCCGCCAGGTCAAAGCGCACACCGATGTACGCCGTGGCGCAGACCGGCATCAACCCTGGGTTCCCGCCAGTGGCCTGGTGGGAAGGGGCCGGCGCAGCGCTCGTCGCAGCTGACCGGTGGCCACACCTGAGCCCGAGGTCCTGGTAGCTTCGCGCAGTGACCCGCTCTGATGGAGGGACGATGGTTGGACGCCGACGGGTCGTGCTCGGTCTTGTCGGTGTGTCCCTGCTGGTGGCCGGGTGCGGAGCGATCGAGGATCTCGAGGACGACCTCTCCACCATCACCATCCCGGACGTCACTATCCCCGATGTGACCCTGCCCGATGTGACCCTGCCCGATATCACCCTGCCCGATATCACCCTGCCCGATGTCACCCTGCCCGATATCACGCTGCCGGAACTGACCACGACGACGACGGTCCTGGCGCAGACAACGACGGCCCCGGCCCAAAGCAGCACGACCTCGGTGGTGGCGATCACTACCACCCAACCACCCGCCACCACCACGTCGACGACCACCACCACGCCGACAACCACCACCGGCGAGCCCGCCACGACCCGACCACCCGTCACCACCACGCCCCCCACTACCGCGTCCTCGACCGCAACGACGATGACTTCCGATGCCACCACCGGACCCTCGACCACCTCGACGATGGTCGTGGCGGCTCCGTCAACCACCCTCCCCGACGAGACCGAGGAGGAGGGCTCGGGACTGTGGTGGGTGTTGGCGGTGGCGGCCGTGATCGGCGCCGGCATCGCCGCCTGGGCACTCGACCGCTCCCGCAAGGAAGCGGCGGCGCTCGCCACCCGCCAGGCCGAGTGGGACGATCGGATTCGGGGTTCCTACATCCGCGGTCGTTGGGTGCTCGACCAGTTCGATGAGCGGCTCCAGGCCGAGCGCTCGGTGGAGGCCGATCCGAGAGGGCTGCGAGCCGGGGTGGAGACGGTGGTCGAAGCCCTCTACCGGCTTGAAGCCGACGCGGTCAACGTCGACACCAGGGCCATGATCCGGGAGTTGAGCGACGCCATTCGGGGCCTCGATCGGGCGACCGACGTGGCGGCCGGGCTGCTCGCCGGAGGAGAGGAACAGTTCCCGGTCGAGGCGGCCCGCGCCCGACTCGATGCGGCGCTGGAGCGCTTGGCGGCCACGATCCAATCCGATATCTCAACCGCTGGTTCATCCGAATCCACCGGGTAACGTGTCGCCATCGGTGTCTCGGGGGAGCAGCGTGGTGGGGAGTGGACAAACAGCCGGCCTGGGTCTGGCGCTGGCGCACGTTCGGGCCGAGCAGAAGATGTTCTGGCGGAATCCGGTGGCGGCGGTGTTCACCTTTGCGTTCCCGCTGTTCTTCCTGTTGATCTTCGCCGAACTCTCCCCCGATGGGCTGATGGCCTCGGGGCGGTTCATCGACCGGTTCGTCCCCCTGATGTCGGCGTTCGGGCTGATCTCGGCCTGCTTCGGCAACCTGGTGATCTTCGTGTGCGAACGTCGCGAGCGCGGCATCTTCAAGCGCCGTCGTGCCACCCCGGTTCCCGCTTCGGCGGTGATGGCCGGACTGATCGGATCGGCCACCATCGTGGCGGTCGTGCTGGTGCTGCTGGTGGTGCTGCTGGGACGCTACGCCTACGACGTTGCCTGGCCGGCGGAGCCGGCGCTGCTGGCGGCGACCATGGTGCTCGGGTCCGCCTGCTTTTGTGCGCTAGGCATCGCCATCTCCCGGATCATCCCCAATGAGGAAGCCTCCCCGGCGGTCTCGCAGGGGCTCATGTATCCCATCGTGTTCATCTCGGGTACGTTCATCCCGGTACCCGACGAGTCAATCCTCGACACCGTGGCCGGGGTGCTGCCGGTTCGGGCGCTCAACGAACTTTTCCTGGCCTCCTTCGACCAGATCGGCACCGATGACGCCGCTGCCAGCCTGGGGATCCTGGCGGTGTGGATGGTGGTGGGTACGGTCCTCTCCATCCTCACGTTCCGGTGGGAACCGGTGGGTCGCCGATGACGGCCGCCATCGAAGCCCGCGGCCTCGAGATGCGCTTCGGCGATCGCCAGGTGCTGCACGGCCTCGACCTCACCGTGGGACGGGGCGAGGTGCTGTGTCTGCTCGGTCCCAACGGCGCCGGGAAGACCACCACCGTCGAGATCCTGGCCGGGTTCCGCAAACGCACCGGAGGGACCGTATCGGTGTTGGGGATGGACCCCGGAACGGCGCCGCGAAACTGGCGTGACCGCATCGGCATCGTCATGCAGGACTGCGGTATCGACGATCATCTGAGCGTGCTCGAGGTCATGCGATTGCATCACCGCTACTACTCGGCCCCCCGCCCGGTCGCCGAAGTTCTGGAGTTGGTGGAGCTGGCGGACATCTCGTCGCAACGGGTCCAGATGCTCTCCGGCGGGCAGCAGCGCCGGCTCGACATCGCCCTCGCCCTCAACGCCGACCCCGACCTGATCTTCCTCGACGAACCCACCACCGGTCTCGACCCCAAGTCCCGGCGACAGACCTGGGAGGTGTTCTCGAACCTGAGAGCGCTGGGACGCACGGTGCTGCTGACCACCCACTACCTCGACGAAGCGCAGGCGCTGGCCGATCGCATCATCGTCGTCGCCGGAGGACGCATCGTGGCCGAAGGCGAACCGGCCACCTTGGGCGGCCGTGATCGCCACACTGCCACCATCACCTTCCAGGTGGAGGGCAACGGCGAGGCCGTGGACACCCTGCGCCGTCGCATGGCCGACCGGCGCCTCATCGACGGCGACCGTGTCACCTTCGACACCCCCGAACCCGACCGCGTGCTGGCCGATATGCTCTCGTGGTCGGCCTCGACCGGCGTCCAACTCCACGGACTCGAAGTGACCAGACCATCACTCGAAGACACCTATCTGCGGTTGGTGGAGCAGGAGTAGCGGCCAGCTGCCAGCCAGAAGCGCAGAACGTACGTTTCGCCCACCTTTTGCACAATGTGCAGAACGCACGCGTTTCGCCCACCTTTTGCACATTGTGCAGAACGCACGTGTTTCGCCCACCTTTTGCACAATGTGCAGAAGGTGGATAGCCGCTCGTCGCGCTTCCGAGCTGCCAGCTTGTCTTCACGCTTTCGCTTCCGACGCGACCGGAGCTGCGTCGCTGCTCTGTCCGAATCCTTTTCTCGGCATCACGCCCCAGTCCTTCTGGCCGCGGGCGAATTGGATGAGTCCTTGGATGCGCCACAGGTTGGTGAGCTGGCGGTAGCCAAAATTGTCGATGATCCCGTACATGGTGAGGCGGAGGACTTCGCGTCGGAGGGGGTAGCGGCGGAAGGTCAGCTCTTCGAGTGCTACTGCGGCCACCGACAAGAGGATGCCCCACACCACTGCCACCAGGAGGAAGGCGATCATGTACTCGGTGGACAGGATGCCGAGTGACCAGGCGATCGGTATGACGAGGTAGCCAAACAGTTCCACCAGTGGTCCGAGGAACTCGAAGATGAAGTAGTAGGGGACGGCGAACCAGGAGAGCACACCCTGTTTCCGGTCGACCATGATTCCCCGGTGCCGCCACAGGGTGTCTGCCAGACCACGCTGCCAGCGCCGGCGTTGGCGGCCGAGCACCTGGAGGCTCTCCGGTGCTTCCGTCCAGGAGACCGGGTCGGGCACGAAAGCGATGCGGTACTCGCGTTGGCGGCTGCGGAGACGGCGGTGCATCCGCACCACCAGCTCCATGTCCTCGCCGACGGTGTCGGTTTCGTACCCGCCCACGTCGATGACCACCGAACGTTTGAACACGCCGAAGGCTCCGCTGATGATGAGCAGGGCCCCGAGGGAACTCCATCCCACCCGTCCGACCAGGAACGCCCGGAGATACTCCACGACCTGGAGGGTGGGAATCGGCCCCCGTGGCAACCGGACGTTGACGACCTTGCCCGAGGCGACGTCGCAGCCATTGGCAATCCGGACGATCCCGCCGGCCGCCACCACGCTCGGGTCGTCGATGATCGGCGTCATCACCCGCAGCAGCGCCTCCGTCTCGAGCAGGGCGTCGCCGTCCACGGCGCACACGTAGGGGTAGCGGGCGAAGTTGAGACCACAGTTGAGGGCATCGGCTTTACCCCCGTTGTCCTTGCTCACCACCATCAACCCCGGATGCCGCCGGGACACGCGGATCTCGTTGACCGGTCTGGTGGGTAGCCCCGGGGGGATCGCCTTGCGCAACGCATGCAGGTCGAAAGCCTCCTCCAGCACCGCAACGGTGGAGTCGGTGGAGCCGTCGTCGATGACGATGATCTCCAGCTCGGGGTAGCGCAGCAGCAGCAGCGACCGGACGCTTTCGACCACACCGGCCTCTTCGTTGAAGGCGGGCAACAGCACCGAAACGGGCGGGGTGAGGGGTGAGCGGAACACCTCCTCGGTGGTGAGCGACGGCTCGCTGCGCCGATGGTTCACCAGCGACCGCCATGCCACCAGCGTGAAGACGGCGTAGGTGCCGTTGAGGAGCAGGAAGTACACGAGGATCACGGCGCCGGTGATCTCGAGCAGCGTCACCATGTCACGCCATCCGGATCAGGTCGGCGACCTCGTGCAGGTGTGGGCTCGGTGAGGACTCGGCCGCAGTGAGTACGGCGTCCGGATCGAGCGCCATGGCGGCGTGGGCGGCGGCGTGGGCGGGGAGGTAGCTGTCGCCGCCCGCCATCGCCAACAGGGCGTCGATGGCTTCGACCCGACCCAGCTGCCCGATCGAAGTCGCCGTTGCCGCCCGCACGTAGGGGATGGGGTCGTGGAGCAGAGGGACCAGTGCCGATGCCGCCACCCGTCCGCCCAGTCGCCCAAGTGCCCGCACCACCGCTACGCGCACTTCGGGGTCCGGGTGGCGGAGCTGTTCGACGAGGATGCGGGCATGTTCGACCGTGCCCACCCGCCCGAGCAGCTCGGCTGCGGTTGAGCGAATCTCGCGGACGTGTGATTCGAGGAGCGCTCCGAGTGCGCCGGCGGCGGGGGATCCGATGTCGATCAGAGCCTGGCCTCCGACAGCACGAGCGACCGCGCCCGACGACAACGCCACCACGATCGGCGCCACCCCTTCCACCGAGCCCTGCTTGCCCAGGGACCGGGCAGCGGCGTTGCGGACGCGGCGGTCGGGATCGTTCAGCATCGGGATAAGGAGAGTGTGGTGGTCGCCGCCGATGTCGCCGAGCCGGTAGGCGGCGGCGGCCCGGCGCCAGCCGCGACGATCCGATGTCGCTTTGGCAACTTCGGTCACGAGCCCGGTGTGGAGTGCCATCTCGGCCACCCGCTTCCGTCCGTCGCCACGCAGCGAACGCCCGTACTTGGCCAACAGGTCCACGAAGGCACGTCGCTCCAGGGAACGAACCTGGGGGATGCCGACGTCCTCGCCGTCGATCCAGTCCAACAGGACCGGACGCGTGCGGGCGACGGCGGCTGCGTAGCGCAGCTCCGACCGACGAATGATGAACCGGTTCCCAACCACCAGTGCTGCCACCGCCACATTCACAACTGCCAGGGCGATGGAGATCTCGATGAGGAGCCCGGTCACATCTCTCCCCTCCTTCGGGTCAGTCCGGTTTCAGGGCCGGGCCAGGAGCGACTGGACCCGGTGGTGCAGCTCCTGAGGGCTGAACGGCTTGGTCAGGTAGTCGTTGGCGCCGGCGGTGAAACCCTGAACGATGTCCGACTCCTGCGCCCGGGCGCTCAGGATCAGAACGGGCGTGTGGGCGAGGTCGGGGTCAGCCCGCAGCTCGGTGACCACTTCCAGCCCCGACTTGACCGGCATCATCCAGTCGAGCACCAGCACGTCGGGTCGATGGTCCCGGGCGAGGTCGATGGCCTCTTGTCCGTCACCCGCCTCGATGACCTGCCAGCCGGACCGTTCCAAGCGGAACACGACGAGATCCCGGATATCGGGGTCGTCTTCGGCGACCAGTATCTTCACGATGGGTTCGTTGGGCATCACATTCTCTTCACAGGTTGAGGGGTCCCTCGGCAGCAGGTTGCCGTCTCCGCTTCATCGGCAGCGTTACACCGCACTGAAGCGGGTTCCCGGCCTCGGACTCGGGGCACGTGTCACGGTCCCGCCGTTTCCAGGTTCGCTGTCACCAAGGTCTCCACACCGACCTTGGTCCGCTCGTGCCACTCCACCGAATTCCACAACTCCCAGCGGTACACGCCGCCGTGAGGCCCGTTCGAACCGTGGTTCACCGCGATATCGAGCCCGGTGACTGCCACGCCCGACACGGTGCCGTCGTCGGCGACGGCGATCCGGTGGAGGCTCGACGGGTCCGAGAACCCCAGTGCCAACCAGGGAATGCGCATCTCGATGGTCTGGCCGCTCGCCTGCCATCCCGCCCTGCTGTCGTGGTCGGCGGACTCGGGATCGGAGCTTCCCCGCTCGAAGGTGGACACGTCGAGCAGTTCCGAGTCGAAGACCTCACCCCACGGCGCGGTTTGGACGCGGGCGGTGAGGAACCGCACCGGGTTCCAGTCCTCGGTGTCCTCGGCAACGGGGACATACTCGGTGGGTCGCACCCCGTGGTGGGCGAGGAACGGGTCGAACTCCCACCACCATTCGAGCAGACCTCCGGCGGCGGCATCCATCGTCACCCTGGTGGTGGGCGTGAGAGAGCCGTCGGCTTCCTCGGTGGCGAACACGACGCTCACCGGAGCGGCGTCCCAGTCCTCCGGCGTTCGGAGGTGAAGGTAGAGGTAGGCGGCGTCGTGGGTCACTTCGACCTTCGTCACTCCGTCGCCGTCGAACAGGCCGGCGAAGGCTCCGCCGAACAGGTCGCCGACGGTCTCTTCGATGCCGCCCCCTCCCGCCAGAATCGTGCCCTGGGCCCATTCGGCGTCGTCGCCGTCGATGGTGACGGGGGGTCCGTCGGTGCCAGGCTCGACCGCCAGCACCCCGAAGAACGTCTCGTTGGTGTAGACGTCGTGCCACATGGCGCGTCGGTCGGCGGGGTGCTTGTAGGCGAGGGTGTTCCAGGTGAACTTGAACCACTCATCGGTCCACGAGAACAGGAGGCCACCCGCCATCCCCGCCTCCTCTATGACCCGTAGAAGCTCGGCATTGGTGGCCATCTGATCCGGCTCCCGATGCATGCCGTGCGTCCTGCCCAGCGGTTCGTCGTGGGCGTGGGCCCAACCTCCGGACACCCCGTACTCCGTGATGATGACCGGCATCCCGGCGTGGTGGTCGCCCAGCGTTTCGAGATACGCCTGGTATGGGTCGTCGGCGTCGGGGTATTCGTGGCGCAGGAAGTCCGGGTAGTAGGGATAGGCGTGGTAGCTGGCGAACTGACCGCCCGGCCACTCCGACGTGTCGATGTTGTTGGCATCGATGCCCACCAGGTCCTCGGTTGCCGGGTTGGGCTCGGCGGGATGGGGGAGCGGATCGGTGGTCGGCCAGTTGACGAACGTGAAGGGGACCGATCGCCCGTGGGCTGCCTGGAGGACAGCCAGATGATCGAACATGTTCGCCAGCCACGACTCGGTGGGGGTGGCGTCGGGACTGGCCGAGACACGGGTGCCCCGGTAGGGCACGTGACCGGCGTTCCTCCGGTCGGAGCCGTCGATGACATACGGCTCCCACTCGGCCCCGATGGCCCAGCTCACCAACCAGGGAGACACGTCGGCCCGGTACTCGCCGTACTCGGGCCGAAGGTGGTACGAGTCCAGCTCACCGTGCACAGCTGCGACCGCCTGTTCGATCTCGAAATGGAACGCCGCCACCACCTCCTCGTCCCAGAGGTCGCCGGTCTCGAACATCAACTCCTCCGGTGGCCAGATGCCGTGCTTCAGATAGAGCGGGTGCTCGGGGTGGGCCAGGTTGTACCGCTCCAACTCGGCATAGAAGGCCGGGGGATGAACGGTGTAGACCCGCACCGCCCGGAACCCCAGTTCGGCGATCATCGGGAACCATCGGCTGTAGTCGTCGGCGGTGAGGGCAAGTTCGCCCGGATAGCGGGCGGGGACGGTCACACCGAGATTCACTCCGGGCAGGAAGGTCCGTTCTCCGCCTTCGGTGTGCACCGCGAACTGCGTTCCCTCGATGGTGGCGACCGCGGAAAGCCCCCCCGCCACCTCGACCGGCGCCGGAGCCCACGACGACCCGAGTGCCTGCCCACTGCCCGGCGCGGCGGCCAGCATCCAGCCGACACCAACGGCGGCCATCAGCAGCACCAACACCGACCAGGCGAGCCTTCGCCTCCGCGGATTGCGACGTCGGAGCTGTTTCGGAGCGAGCGTGTCCATAGAAGATGATATCGGGAGATCGGACGGGGAGCTGGAGGTATTCGGAGCGACCAAGCGTCCAGCTGCCAGCCTCCAGCGTCCAGCCAGAACGCGTTCCGGCGTGTTGCGTGTTGCGTCGGACGTCGGACGTCCGAGCAGGAAGCTGGCAGCTGGTAGCTGCCAGCTCTGCCAGAGTGCTGGCGATGACGCCCAGCGATGAACGCGCGCCGGTTCCGGCCACCCGATGGGGTTCGCTCACCGACGGGGGAGCGGCGGGTCCTGCGCCGGGCAGC
>JBHJOH010000149.1:0-8947 GCA_050329955.1 Acidimicrobiia bacterium
CGGCGGTGCGTCGATGATGGCGATCCTGCTGGCGGCCGTGGACGCCGGGCTCGGAGCCGGGTTCCTCGGCGCCCACGCCATCCCGGGACTGGCAACCGCGCTCGGTCTTCCCCCCACGGTGGAGCCGATCGGCGTGATCACCGTGGGAGTGCCCGCCCCCGACCGACCGTCGTCATCGATTCGCCGCGGTGCCCGAGCTGACGCCGAGACCATCCACTGGCAACGGTGGTCGACCCCCGAACCCGATCCGTGTAACACGGGACCTGTCGACGGGACCTGACCTACGACACCATGCGGGACCCATTCGACGATCTGCGCCGCTACGCCGAGCACCTGGAGGACCAGGTACCGGTCGAACGCGCCCGGGCCCGGGCGATGGCGGCACTGCAACCCCGCCGCCGGCCCCACCGAAAGGCGATCACTGCGACCGCCACACTGGTGGTCATGGGTCTGTCGAACGTAGCGCTGGCGTCGGTGGCCGATCCGTCGGTGCCGGGCGACCCGCTTTATGCCGTCGACCGGGCCTACGAACGTATCGGCCTCGCCCTCGGAGTCGGTGGCGACCACCGGTTCGAGCGGCTGGATGAGGCGGCCGAAGTGGTCGAACGGGGCGACTCGGGGGTGGCCCTCGATCTGGTGATCGAAGCCCTCGAAGGGCTGGTCGATGACGATGCCGAAACCGCCCGAGCCATCATCACCGGACTCGAGAACGGCGCCGACGTCGCGATACTGCAGGCGCAGATCCAGATCATGATCGACATCGCCCGTGACTCCGCCGAGGACGCCAGAGACGGGAGGCTCCGGACCTCGGTGGGAACGGTGCCCGGGGAGGGTCTCGACATCGCCGAGATCGCCCGGCGGATCCGTGAGAGCGTGGAGCTCCCGGAACAGTCATCCCAGGACAGCCCAGGAGACGCCGCCGACAACAAACCGGAGGACACCGGCAAACCAGAGGACACCGGCAGCCCGCCCCAGGACACCGCCGCAAACGGGAACTCCGGATCCACCGAGCCTCCCCAGAATGACCCACCCGGCCAGTCGAATGAGCCGGGTCCGCCCGCGGATTCACCATCCGACACCCGACCCTCCAGGGAAGACGGGAAGAAGGACGGCTGACCGCCGTCCAACCCGTATCCTCGCCCAATGGCCGAACCAGGCTGGCCGCCAAGCATGGCCGAGGTCGAAGCAGCCCGTGATGGGGACACCCAGATGCTCGGCGCCATCCTCACCAAGGGCTACCCCAAGCTCGTCGCCTTCTACCGGGGAATGGGACTGCGGTGGGCAGACGCCGAAGAACTCGCCTCCCAAGCCATGGAGGGGATGGTCCGCAACCTCCCCAACCTGCGTGAAGCGGCCGCCTTCGAAGGATGGTTCTGGACAGTCGCCCGCAACCGCATGAGATCACAGTTCCGGAGATCCGGCCGCAAAGAACGCGAGCTCGAATACGCCCCCGTCGACGACCCAGCCGACCTCGCCGCCAAGGTCGATGAGCACAGCGCCATCCGCACCGCCCTCACCCAACTTCCCGAACGCGACCGCCAGATACTGTGGCTCCGCGAAGTCGAAGGCTTGTCACACGAAGAGATCGGCACACGCCTGTCGATGGCCACCGGCGCAACCCGCGTCGCCGCCCTCCGCGCCCGACGCAAGCTCGAAGAGGCCTACGCTCGCCTTCACCCGGAGACAGATTGATCACATCCACCACCAATGACACCGTCAAGCGCCTGGTCCGCCTGCGCGACCGCCGCCCCCGCGACCAGGCTGGTCGATTCCTCATCGAGGGCTACCGCGAACTGGGACGCGCCATCGAACACGGGGTCGCCATCGAAGTCCTGTACATCTGCCCCGACCTGTTCCTCGGACCCAACGAGCCCGCCCTCATCCAAGCGTGCCACGACACCGGGGCATCCATCGTCGAAATGACCGAGGCCCCCTTCCGCAAGGCGTCCTACCGGGACCGTCCCGAAGGACTCCTTGCCGAAGCCCGCCAGTTCGACACCGGGCTCAGCCGACTCGACCTCACCGACAACCCCCTGTTGCTGGTGGTCGAAGCCATCGAGAAGCCCGGCAACCTCGGAACCATGCTCCGCACCGCCGACGCCGCCGGATGCCGAGCCGTCATCGTGTGCGACCCCACCACCGACCCCTTCAACCCCAACGTCGTGCGCGCCTCGCTCGGCACCCTCTTCACCGTGCCCCTCGCCGTGTGCACCACCGACCAGGCCATCGCCCTGCTCGCCGACCACAACGTGAAAACCGTCGCCACCACCCCCGACACCGACACCCTCCTCTACAACATCGACCTCACCGGCCCCGTCGCCCTCATCGTCGGCTCCGAGCAGTACGGCCTCAGCCGGCAATGGCTCACCGCCGCCGACCACACCGCCCGCATCCCCATGGCCGGCTCCGCCGACTCCCTCAACGCCGCCATGGCCGCCGCCGTCTCAGTGTTCGAAGCCGTACGACAGCGGTAACTCGGTAATGCCCGGGGGGACGACCCGCGATTACTCCCGGGGGGGCGACCCCCCGATACCCCCCGCCGGTACTCGCCAACAGCATCCGCGGGCTTGGCCGAGGGTTCGCAACCCCCGCCGACCCTTGTTTGCCACGTGCAACACGCCGGGAAAGTCGCCCCCCGCTGTTACACCCGGGGGGGCGACCCCCCGATAACCCCCGCCGGTACTCGCCAACAGCATCCGCGGGCTTGGCCGGGGGTGTGCAACCCCCGCCGACCCTTGTTGCCACGTTCCGGGCGTTCTGCGTTCTGCGTTCTGCGTTCGGCTTACTCCCAAGGGTGTCGAGTCGGGCCATTGTGGCGACCACGGAGGCGACTGCTGCGGTCTCGACCTCGATCGCTCCCCTGCAGTCGATGCGTTCGGGGTGGGCGTGCGTCAGGACGTGGGCGACATCGCGTTCTTCGTTGCCACAGCGGAAGGCGGCGATGTCAAGCGTCCGGGAGTCGCTCGAGGGGTCATACCCAGTCGATCGCGAGAGAGGCGGCAGCTGTGCTCGCCTTCATGACGAACCGGCCAGGATCGGCTGGAGTCTGCTTGAAGCCGTAGTGGCGGTAGAAGCCCGCTGCGTTCTCGTCGACTGCATCGACGACGATGAGCCGTCCGCCGCCGACCACGAGCGCCTGGAGGACCTTCTCCAGTGCTATTGCCAGCAGTTCGCCGCCTCGCCCGCCGCCCTTGAGATCCTCGGCCAGTGCGAGGCGGGCGAGCAGGAAGCCAGGGATGGTGTCCGGCGAGCCACGGCCGATCGATGTCGGTATCTCGCCGCGTCGCACGTGGTGAGGTGCGAGCGCGAAGTAGCCGGCGACGCGCTCATCGTCGAGGTGCACGTACACGCGAGCGGTGCCAGCTCGATCAGCTGTGATGGCGACGTGGCGGAGCCACATGTCGAGGTCTTCGTTGCCGCAACGGAAAGCGCCAACGTCGTGCCCGACCCGGAGCCGCTCGAGGGTCATGCGTTGGCAGTGCGGCGGACTCGCTTGGCTGCTCTGGCCAGTGTGGGCACGGCCTCGGCGTCATCGTCGACGTCCTGCAGGAGTTGGTCGAAGAAGTCTGACGGCACGACGGTCTCGTCGGAGAAGCGGCGGTGCACCGCCTGTCGAGAGACGCCATAGATCTCGCCGATCTGTGCCCAGGTCAGTCCCGAGGCTTGGGCATCGAGCAGAACCTGGCGCTCGAGCATCTCGACGCCCGCTGCGAGGTGTTGCACGCCTCGGACCCTGGTGCTTGCGTCTGAGGAGGCCAACAGGTTGCGGACGTTGTCGAGAAGAGCGTCCGCGATAGTGGTGAAGGTAGGCGATTGCGTCTTCATGATGTCAACATAGTGATGACGTCGGTTCGTGTCAACAGAATGCTGACGGGTGCCAGTTCGGGTCGGGAGCGCGGCGGTACCGGGTTGCCGTTGAATGGCTGGGTTCATCATTCGTGGTTCAGCGATGAGGCACCGCTGCCTGGGTGGCGCCGTTGGCGGCTCCCGAAGCAATCCCTGCGAGGCGGCCGCTGATTTCGTTGGCGAGGTTGGCGCAGTCCTCGGCCAGGCCGCTGGCGGTTTGGCTGCAGCGGCCGGCGGTTTTGGCGGCGTCGAGGTTGCCTCGGCGGAACAGGGAGAGTGGGGTGCTGCGGGCTTCGTTGGCGGAGGTTTCGTATTCATAGGCGAGTTTGCCTTGGAGGCGCATGTCGTAGTGGCCGCGTTCGGAGTAGCGGATGACGGCGTCGAGGACGGGGGCGAGGTCTCCGAGGGCGGGTTGGCGTTGGCTCGGGCGGGCTGGAACTGTCGCGCCATCACCGGTACTCGGTGCGAGCCTTCGCTCTGCCTACCCGCGACAGGTGCGACCTGCGATCGATCCTTGCCATCGAACACATGTTCGCTCTATGCTCGCCCGATGTCCGGCGCTCTTCAACGCAGCTTCGATGATCTGGGCACGCCGTTGTTCGACGTCACCTTCTGCGTGGTGGATCTGGAGACCACCGGCGGTTCGCCCCGCGACTGCGGCATCACCGAGATCGGCGCCGTCAAGGTGCGGGGCGGCGAGGTGGTGGGTTCGTTCCAGACGTTGGTGAACCCGGGCGATGCCATCCCCGCCTTCATCACCGTCCTCACCGGAATCACCCAGTCGATGGTGGTGGAAGCTCCCCCGGTGGAGGCGGTCATCCCGTCGTTCCTGGAGTTCTGTGGCGATGCGGTGATCGTGGGGCACAACGTCCGCTTCGACCTCTCGTTCCTGAACGCTGCCGCCGATCGGCTCGGATACGGCACGCTCACCAACCGGTGGGGCGACACCGCCGCCCTAGCCCGTCGCCTGGTGCGGAGCGAGGTCCGCAATCTCAAGCTGGGTACGCTCGCCGCCTACTTCCGGTCACCGGTCACACCCAACCACCGGGCACTCGAGGACGCCCGGGCCACCATGCACGTGTTGCACTCACTGCTGGAACGGGCCGGCGGGGTGGGCGTCACCGCCCTCGAGGACCTGCTGGTGCTGCCCACCGCCAAGGGGTCGGCCGACTATCGCAAGATCGACCTGGCCAGGGGGCTGCCCCGCCAACCGGGCGTCTACCTGTTCGCCGACCGCGATGGCACGGTCTTCTACGTCGGCAAGGCCACCAATCTCCGCACCCGTGTCACCTCGTACTTCCACGGCGACGAGCGCCGCTCGGTCACCACCATGCTGCGGGAGCTGGAGGCGATCGATCACATCGTGTGTCCCACCGAACTCGAGGCCTCCATCACCGAGCTGCGCCTCATCCACTCCCACCGCCCCCGCCACAACCGGGCGGGGCGGCCGTCGCGTTCCACCCATTGGGTGACCCTCACCGACGGCGCCTTCCCCCGGCTTTCCATCACCCGCACCCTGCACAGCGGCTCCCGCATGGTGTTGGGGCCGTTCCGTTCCCACCAGAGCGCCGAAGCGGTGATGGTGGCGCTGTGGGACGCCCTGCCGATCCGTCGCTGCACCGGTCGACCGGGATCCCGGCAGTCGCCGTGTGCACCGGCGCAACTCGGAGTAGCGCTGTGCCCCTGCGACGGCAACCTCAGCAGCGACGACTACCGGGAGGTGGTCGATCTGCTGGTCACGGCGGTGCGGGACAACCCGGCACTGGTGTTGGGTCCGCTCGAGGACAGGATGCGCGACCACGCCCGCCAGCAGCGCTTCGAGGAAGCCGGCTGGCTGCGGGACCGGCACCGGGCGCTGGCCCGGGCCATCGAACGCCGCCGACGATGGCAGGCGTTGACGGCTGCCGGGAGACTCATCGTGGAACGCAGCGGCGGGGAGACCGCCGTGATCGACCAGGGCCGATACGTGGCCGGCTGGGCCACCGGGGCACAACATCCGTTCCTGCCCGAGCCGCAGTTCGAAGACCACGGCGCCGTGCCCCCGTCATCGGCCGTCGCGGCCGAAGCCGACATCATCTGGAAGTGGATCTCCCAACCCGACGCCCGCATCATCGACGCCACCGGCGGCCTGGGACTTCCCGCCAAGCCGGTCACCGAGCTGGCACGCACCGGCTGAGGCTCAACCCGCCAACAGCCCGGCCGGGTCGACGTATTCGTAGCCGAGGGCCTCGGCCACCTGCGGTTCGGTGACCGCTCCCCCCATCACGTTGAGGCCGGCGAGCAGGTGGGAATCCTCGGCCAGTGCCCGCCGGGCCCCCTTGTCGGCCAACGCCAGCACGAACGGCAACGTCACATTGTTGAGGGCGTAGGTGGACGTTCTCGGCACCGCCCCGGGCATGTTGGCCACGCAGTAGTGCACGACACCGTCGACGAGGTAGGTCGGGTTGTCGTGGGTGGTGGCATGGGCGGTTTCGAAACACCCACCCTGGTCGATGGCCACGTCGACCAGCACCGACCCGGGACGCATCCCGGCCACCATCGCACGGGTCACCAGCTTGGGGGCCCGGGCACCCGGGACCAGCACCGCGCCGATCACCAGATCGGCCGAGATCACCATCTCCTCGACCGAGCTGGTGGTGGAGTACACGGTTCGCAGGGTCGGACCGAACCGGCGCGCCAGCCGCTCCAACGCCGGGATGCTCCGATCCAGCACCGTTACGTCGGCACCCAGGCCGATCGCCATCTCGATGGCGTTCTCGCCGACCACGCCTCCCCCGATCACCACCACATGGGCGGCGGGGACACCGGGAACGCCTCCTAGCAGCAGGCCTGCGCCGCCCTGGGCGGCCTCCAGGCAGTGGGCGCCGGCCTGGATCGACATCCGACCGGCCACCTGCGACATCGGCGCCAGTAACGGCAGCCCCCCGAACGGCGAGGTCACGGTCTCATAGGCGATGCAGGTGGCGCCCGACTTCACCAGGTCGGCGGTCTGATCGGGGTCGGGGGCCAGATGGAGGTAGGTGAACAACACGTGGTCGGGGCGCAACATCGACCGCTCCACCGCCTGGGGCTCCTTGACCTTGACGATCATGCCGGCGGCGCCGAACACGTCGGCGGCGGTGGCGGCGATCGCCGCTCCGGCGGCCCGGTAGTCGTCGTCCGAGGCACCGACACCCACTCCGGCGCCGGTTTCCACGACCACGTCGTGGCCGTGAACCACCAACTCCCGCACGCTGCCGGGGGTGAGCCCGACCCGCATCTCGGCGTTCTTGATCTCTCTCGGGACTCCAACGATCACGGGACGGCACTCCTTGGGCGAATGCTTGAGAATCTAGGCCCCCATACCGGGAATGTCATGCGAATCATTACCTACGGAACCCCGAATGTGCGACACTATCAACTCCAGACTTGACTGTGGGAGGCTGATTGTTGTGTTGACCGAACTGGACGCCGTTGATCGTGCGATCCTGAGGTTCCTCCAACAGGACGGAAGGATGACCAACGCCGAGTTGGCCGGTCGGGTGCATCTCTCACCGTCCGCCTGCCTGCGCCGGGTGCGGCGGCTGGAGGAGGAGGGCGTCATCGACGGCTACGCCATGCTGGTCAATCCCGCCGCAGTGGGACGCACCACCGACGTCTTCGTCGAGATATCCCTGTCCAGCCAGCGCGACGAGTCGCTCGACGCCTTCGAGAAAGCGGTGGCATCATCGTCGGCGATCATGTCCTGTCACCTGATGGCGGGTGATGCCGACTACCTGGTGCGGCTCAAGGTGGCCGACGTGGCCGACTACGAGCGCATCCATCGCGATCACCTCTCCAAGCTCCCGGGGGTGGCCCGGCTGCGATCGATCTTCGCCATCCGCACCGTGTACGAGACGACGGAGTTCAGGCTGGAACCGTAGATCGAGCATCGAGCATCGACCCACGTTCTGACGGGGTCACGGGCAGCGAAGACTGGTTGACGCTACGAGGTGTTGCGTGTTGCGTCGGACGTCGGACTTCCGCCCCTTTAGAGTGCCGGGATGCGATTCACCGTTCGACCCGGGACCGACCCGGTTGCCCGTGCCGACACCACCCTGCTCAAGGCGTTGGGGCTCCCTTCCGGCGGAGCGGTTCGAATCGGTCGAACCCACGTCCTCATCAAGGGGGGCGACGTTCCCGAGCCCACCGCCATCCTCCTTGGTCCGCTCGCTGTGGCCAATGCCGGCGTCGCCCACGGGCAGAGCGTCGACGTCGATCGGGCCGTGATGACGCCGGCCGGGCTGGTGGTGGTCGCCGCCGCCGACCTGCCCGGCGAGCCCAAAGATCTGGTTCGGGCGTTGCAGGGTCGACCGGTGTCGAGTGGCGACCGGATCGAGATCGACGGCGCCTACCTGGGATCAGACCAACCCATCGCCCTCTCGATCGACCGGGTCGAGCCACGGGGAGCCGGACTGATCGGACCCGCCACCCGGTTCGTCACCGTCGGTTCGGCGGATGCCGCCGAACCACTTCCCGACGCCAGCGCCGGAGCCACCCCCGCCACCCGCTCCACCCCATCGGCGCTCCCCCGCAGCGCAGCACCCCCCGCCGTCCCTGCCGGCCCCACCGCCTCCGAGGCGCTGCTGGCCGGCCTCGACGCCGAACTCGACCTGCTGTCGGGATGGCTTTCGCTGCTCACCTCGCCCCGCGACCTGCCCTCCGCCTGGGGGCTTCCCCGGGTGGCCGGCATCCTGCTGGAAGGGCCACACGGGTGCGGCAAGGCCGAACTGGTGGCGGCCGCGGCCGCCAACGCCGGGGCCCGTGTCCACGAGGTGGACGTCGACCTGGTGTTCAAACCCGACCGGTTGCTCGATCTGCTCGAGAAGGCCGTCAAGGAACAGCCCACCCCGGTGGTGATCCTGGTCGACCGGATCGAGGCGGTGGCGGGCGAGGAGGGTCTGAGCTCGTTCCGGACCCAGGTGGGCGCCATCCTCCGCTGGTTCCTCGACGCCGTGTCCGACAAGCCGGGGATGGCCTGTGTGATCGGGGTGGCCTCCCGCCAGAACCTGGATCCGGCGGTGGTGAAGTCTCCGCTGCTCCCCCGCTCGATCGTGATCCCCCCCCCGGACCACACCCGCCG
>JBHJOH010000150.1:0-7034 GCA_050329955.1 Acidimicrobiia bacterium
ACACCGGCGCCACCGAACGCACCGCCCTCGACCGGCTGGTCCGGATGGGCGCCGACGTGAAGGTCGCCTACGACAACCGTTCCACTCGGCTCCATGCCAAGGCCTGGCTGTTCCGGCGCAACACCGGGTTCGACACCGCTTGGATCGGCTCGTCCAACCTGTCGAAGGCAGCGCTGGTGGACGGGTTGGAATGGAACGTCCGGGCATCGTCGGTGTCGACCCCCGACGTGATCGCCAAGTTCTCTGCCACCTTCGACGCCTACTGGTCGGACCCCGACTTCGAAAGCTACGACCCCGACACCGATCGCGACCGGTTCGACGATGCGGTTGGCGCCGCCACCTCGGGAACGCCGCTCGACCTCAGCTTCATCGACGTCCGGCCCTACGGCTGTCAGCAGGACATGCTGGAGCACCTCGAAGCCGAACGGAAACGCCACGACCGCTGGCACAACCTGGTGGTGGCGGCCACCGGAACCGGGAAGACCGTGGTAGCCGCACTCGACTATCGACGTCTCTGCTCCGAACTCGGCGACCTGAAGCTGCTGTTCGTTGCCCACCGCAAGGAGATCCTCGAACAAAGCCGCTCGACGTTCCGGGCGGTCATGCGAGACGGCACCTTCGGTGAGCACTACGTCGACGGTGCTCGCCCGGAACGGTGGCGGCATGTGTTCGCTTCAATCCAGTCGCTGTCGGGAACGCGGGCGACGGCCATCGACCCCAGTCATTTCGACATGGTGATCGTCGACGAGTTCCACCACGCCGAAGCAACCACCTACAAGGCGCTGCTCAACCATCTGCAACCCCGGATCCTGCTCGGGCTCACCGCCACGCCGGAGCGGGCCGACGGGCAGAGCATCCTCGGGTGGTTCGACAATCGCATCGCCGTCGAGATGAGGCTGTGGGATGCCCTGGAACGAGACCTGCTGGTGCCATTCCACTACTTCGGCATCCACGACAACACCAGCCTCCAAGCGCTCAGCTGGAGCCGGGGCGGCTATCAGGTTTCTGACCTCGACAACCTCTACACCGGCAACGACGCCCGAGTGGCAATGGTGCTGCAGGCCGTCGCCGACAAGGTGGCCGACCCGTCCTCGATGAGAGCGCTCGGGTTCTGCGTGTCGGTCGCCCACGCCCGTTACATGGCGGAGAGGTTCAACCAGGCGGGTATCCGTTCGGTGGCCGTGTCGGCCGACACCGCCGCCACCGACCGCCAGAACGCCCTCCTCGACCTGCGAGACGGCTCGGTGAACGTGGTGTTCGCAGTCGACCTGTTCAACGAAGGCGTCGACGTTCCCGCCATCGACACCGTCCTGTTCCTGCGACCAACCGAGTCGGCCACCGTGTTCCTTCAGCAACTCGGGCGAGGTCTCCGACGTTCGGACGGAAAGTCGGTGCTGACGGTGCTCGACTTCGTTGGCCATCAGCACCGGCAGTTTCGCTTCGATCTTCGCTACCGAGCGCTCACCGGCGACAGCCGCAAACGACTGGAGCGCCAGGTCGAAGAGGGTTTCCCGTATCTGCCTTCGGGATGCCACATCGAACTGGATGCGGTTGCCCGCAAGCTGGTGCTCGACAACATCCGCAATTCGCTGCCCAACCGGTGGAAACAGCGTGTCGCTGAACTCCGCCACCTAGGCGACGTCGACCTGGGCACGTTCCTCGCCGAGACTGGGCTCGAAGTCGAAGACGTCTACCAGGGCAAACACTCCTGGACAGAACATCGGCGTGCCGCGGGCTGGGACGACTCGGTGCCGGGTGAGTGGGATGAAGCGCTCGGTGCCGCCGTCGGCCGGATGCTCCACATCGAAGACGACCTTCGGGTCGACACCTACCGTCGGCTGCTCAACAACCGGCGCGGCTCGCTCGATGATCTGAGTGAGCGGGATCGTCGACTGGCGTTCATGCTCCACCTGTCGTTGTGGAATCGCGAGAGCTTCGAAAGCATGGACGCCGGATTCGCCCGGTTGTGGCAGTCCCCGGCCATGCGCAACGAGCTGATCGGTCTGCTCGATGTGCTCGAAGACCGGGCGATGCATGTGCATCAGTCTCTCAGCGTCGACCCAACCATCCCGCTCCGAGTCCATGCCCGCTACACCCGTAACGAAGTGCTGGCCGCCCTCGGGAGAGGTTCAGCCGTCAAGCCACCCACGCATCGGGAAGGTGTGCTCTTCGATCGAGAGGCCAACGCCGACCTGTTCTTCGTCACCCTCGAGAAGAACGAGCGCGACTTCTCGCCGTCGACCAGGTATCAGGACTACGCCATCTCACCCGAGCTGTTCCACTGGGAGTCCCAGAGCACCACCAGCGAGAACTCTCCAACCGGCCAGCGGTACATCAACCATCGCCGCACCGGCAGCCATGTGCTGCTGTTCGTACGGGAGACGCTGTCGAACGCCACCGGAGCGACCCCGTTCCTGTTCCTCGGTCCCGCCCACTACGTGCAACACCGAGGCGAGAGACCCATGGCGATCACCTGGAAGTTGGAGCATCCGATCCCCGCCGAGTTCTATCAACGGGCCAAGGTGGCAGCGGGCTGAGGGTCGGACGCCGACGGCCCCGAATCTGTCACACCCTTCGGATACGTTGCTGGCGACAAGGAGCAACTCATCTTTGCCGGGAGGGGCACAGGACCTAACATGAGTTTCAATGTTCCCCGCGGTCCGGGCTCTGCCCGCACTCGCGGGGATTATTTCTTTGGTGGGGTCTGATGGCACAGCGGGTGATGCTGTTCATCGATGATCAGAACGCCTACCAGGCGGCGAGAGAGGTTTTCCACGACGAAGGCCCTCGCTGGTTCTGGCAGGGACAGTTCAACCCGCAACTCCTCGGAGAGCACATCGTTCGGGCCAGTCCGTTCGACCGCACCCTGGTCGGAGTCCGTGTGTATCGAGGTTTGCCGTCCCCGAAGCACGACGCCAAGGGGTACGGGGCGGCACGCGCTCAGGGCGATGCTTGGAGCGGCCAGCCCGACGTGACTTCCCTCCTGCGTCCGCTTCGATATCCGCCCGACTACCCGGCTTCCCCGCCCGAGGAGAAGGGTATCGATGTCGCCCTGGCGGTCGACTTCGTGATGGGGCCGTGAAGGGCTGGTACGACGTTGGCGTTGTCATGTCGCTCGACACCGACCTTCGACCGGCTCTCGAGTCGGTGGGCTCAGAACTCCACGGCCTCCGGGTGGAGGTCGCGGCCTGGAACCGACCGGACAGACACTGTCGCCGGCTGACGATCCCTGGTCGGCGGATGTGGTGTCACTGGCTGGATGAGCCGGTGTACCAGAGCGTCGCCGACCCCACCGACTACACAAGGCGGAAGGCCTAATGGTCTGATTGACTAATAGTCATTACGACTATATAGTGCCGGGTATGGCAATCGGTGTAACCGTCGGGAAGTTCAACCCTCCCCATCTCGGGCACATGCATCTGATCGAGTTCGCCGCCGGTCAGGTCAACCACCTCTATGTCCTGCTGGGGGATCGAGCCGACCAGACCATCCCGGCCGCCGACCGGGCGGAGTGGCTCACCGATGCCGCCCCCTCCAATGTCAGCGTGATCATCACCCCCGACGACCTCCCTCTCGACAACGAGTCGTGGGCCCGACGTGCCCTCGAGGTGCTGCCGGAGCGGCCCGATGTTGCATTCACCTCAGAGCCGTGGGGCGAGGAGTGGGCGCGGTTGATGGGGTGTCGTCATGTGGCGGTCGACCTCGACCGGGAGGCCAATCCGATCTCGGCCAGTGCGATCAGGGCCGACCTCGCTGGACACTTCGAATGGCTGGTGCCTGCCGCCCGTGCCGCTCTGGCCAGGCGGGTGGCGGTGGTGGGGGCGGAATCCACCGGAAAGTCCACCATGGCCGCCGCTCTCGCCGAACGGCTCGGGACGGTGAAGGCCGTCGACACCGCGCCGACCAGTCATGGGCGAGCGACGAGTTCCACCACATCGCCGTCAGCCACCACCACGCGGCCAATGCCCTGGCGCGTCGGGCGGTGGGCGGCGTGGTGGTGCTCGACACCGATGCGCTCGTCACGTCGGTGTGGCACCGCCGATACCTCGGTCACGACGACGCCGACCTCGAGATCGTCTCCGCACGGAACCGGCCCGACCTGTATTTGGTGTGTGCCCCCGACATCGCCTGGGTCCAGGACGGGACCCGGGAGTCGGCCGGCCACCGCAGCGCCATGCACGCCCACACCCTCACCGCAGTCGAGGCGTCGGGTGTGCCCCATGCGGTGCTCTCCGGGCCCCACGAACTCCGACTCCAACGGGCGTGCGAGCTCGTGGCCCGACACCTCACGGTCGCGACCCTGATCTGAAAGGCAGCACATGGCCACCGTCTCCGTCGCGCTCCCCGCACCATGGTTCGGTCGCTCCTGGGAGCACCGCCACGCCGTGGTCGCCGCCGGCTCGTTGCTCGCCTGCACTGTGTACGCGGCGGCGACCCGCCGTTTCGCACCCGACTACACGCCCGGGGCGATCGAGTTCGCCGGCACCGCCACCTCGCTGTGGTCGGTGTGGATCACCCAACGTCGCAACGTTCTCGCCCTCCCGGCCGGAATCGTCTCGGTGCTGCTGATGGGCTGGTTCTTCCTCCAGATCGGACTCATCGGTCAGGTCCTGCTCCACTGGGCCTACTACCTACCGGTCCAGTTCTGGGCGTGGCACCAGTGGACTCGCGGAGGCGACGACGGTGGCGAGCTCACCGTCACCCGCTCGACGGCACGGGCACGGGTCGTGACCGGAGTGGGAATGGCCGCTGCCACCGTCATACTGGGTGGCGTGCTCGACGCCGGATGGGACAGTGCCCTCTATACCTACTGGGACGCCTCGATCGTGGCGGCTTCGGTGGTGGCGATGATCCTGATGTCCAAGAAGAAGGTCGAGTCCTGGTGGCTGTGGATCGGGCCGATCAATGTCTCGGCGATCGGCCTGTACCTGGTCACGGGGGCCACCATGTTCGCTGCCTTGTACGTCCTGTTCCTCGTGATGGCGTTCGTCGGGCTGGCGAGATGGCAACGGGCCGCCGCCACGGGAGTGGTGTGATGTCGGAGTACGACCCGGGAGCGTTCCCGCCGTTCGCCGTCACCGTCGACGTGGTGGTACTCACCGTGTCCGACGTCTTCGAGGTATTGCTGGTGGAACGCGGTGCCGATCCCTACGCCGGGATGCTCGCGCTGCCCGGAGGGTTCGTCCTCGAGAACGAGTCGCTCGACGTCGCCGCCCGCCGGGAGCTGGTCGAGGAGACCGGCATCGACTCAGAAGCGCTGCCCGGTGTGTTCTTCGAACAGCTGGCCACCTTCGGCGAACCCGACCGCGACCCACGGATGCGGGTGGTGTCGGTGACCTACCTCGGCATCGGCCGGTTCCGTCCCGACCCAACCGCCGGCACCGACGCCGCCGGCGCCCGTTGGGTCCCGGTGGACGAGGCGCTTCGTGCCGAGCTCGCCTTCGACCATGGCCACATCCTGGCCACGGCTGTGGAGCGGGCTCGGGCCAAGCTCGAGTACACGACCGTCGCCACGGCGTTCGCCGGCGACGACTTCACCCTCGGCGACCTCCACGCCATCTACGAGACCGTGTGGGGCGAGCGTCTTGACCTCGCCAACTTCCGTCGCAAGGTGCTGGCCACGAAAGGATTCGTGGAGGCCACCGGGGAGCGGCGGGTGTCGGCAGCCGGTGGGGCGCCCGCCGCGGTGTACCGGGTAGGTGGCGGAGCGACGCTGAGCCCTCCGCTGGTGCGGGAACGATCGACCGGCTAGAGGTGCCGTGTCCTGCAACGTACGCCTGGTTGGGTTGGCGCCGCCCGGTCTCGGGTGGACGTGTTCCATAGGGTGCTTCGCCGTCTTCGATGTTCCGGCCGACCTGTTGGGCTCGGCTGGGAGGCGGGGCGGGGCGTGGGGGCACTAGCCCCGGGCCCCACGGCGGGGCCGGGACGCCACTCGGGCGAGCTGGCAGACTGGCGGCGTGGACGTCTGGTACGTGTCGTACGGATCGAACATCAGCCTGACCCGGCTCTCCTGCTATCTGGCGGGCGGTCGTGCCGACGGGTCGATGCGTCACAACCCGGGGGCACGCAATCCCGAGATGCCGCGGGGTCATCGGGTGATCGACCTGCCGGGTCGGGTGTCGTTCGTGGGGTCGTCGCCGCAGTGGCTGGGCGGGGTCGCCTGGTACGACCACGCCACACCGGGTCCCGCCTACGGGCGGGGGTGGCTGCTCGAGTCGACACAGCTGGAGGACCTGGTCGCCCAGGAGAATCACGTGCCGGTGGGTTCGGTCGGCATCGGCGCCGAGCTGTGGGAGGCGGGCGGGCTGATGGATGTTCCGGCCTACCGGCGGCTGGTGCGCTTCGACGACATCGACGGCGTCGCCGCCTACACCTTCACCCGTCCCGAGCGGCTGGCACCGACACCGCCATCGCCGGCCTATCTCGACACCATCAGCCGTGGCCTGATCGAAGCGGGGGTCGCCGACACAGCGGCTGCGGCATATCTCGCCCGATGTGTCTGAGGTGGGTCACGCCGGGGGTGGAGTCCCCGTTGGTTTGGCGACGGTCCGGTCCCTGCTGGTCCTGGCGACGTGCTTCTGCCCCGACGAAGCCCGCGGCGTTCCTCAGCAGAGCACTCGGGCTCGACCCCGGACCGGACGCCTTCACCGACGACGTCGGCGGAACGTTCGAATCCGAAATCAACGCTCTCGCCGCCGCCGGCATCACTCGCGGGTGCACCGTGGAGTCGTTCTGCCCGGACGAGCAGGTCACGCGAGCGCAGATGGCGAGCTTCCTGGTGCGCGCCGGTCTTCCAGATTGAACGTCGACGCCGCCTCGATCGTGTCTCTCATCGGGGGCGTCGGCCCGAGATTCTGTCGCACCTCTCGGATAGGTTGCGTCGACGAGAGAGATCGATCCGGAGGGCCATTGCGCATCAAAACATCACAGCATGAAGATATGATGCCGCCATGAGGACGACCATCACCATCGACGATGAGCTGCATCGCAAGGTGAAGCAGGTGGCAGACCGAACCGGCCGCACGATCGGTGAG
>JBHJOH010000151.1:0-8391 GCA_050329955.1 Acidimicrobiia bacterium
TACCTGGGCGACGCCGACCCATGCGAGCCCACCGCCTCACCCATCCACGCCGATCTCACCGGCCTGCCACCGATGCTGATCCTCGCCGGGGGGCGGGAGATGATCCTGGCAGACTCCACCCGACTCGCCGAGAGGGCACGCATCCACGGCGTCGATGCGGAGCTGGTGATCGAGCCCGACATGTTCCATGTATGGCCCGTCGTCGTTCCGCGACATGCGGCGTCGCGGCGGGCGATCGGGACCGCCGGCCACTGGATCGGTGAACACACAGCCGGATCGTGACCGACACCGGATGAGGGCGTGAGCGTACGGAGTGCCGGATCCGCGCACGGGTAGGTGCGCCATGTCACCCGGCGTCGTTCTGCGTGGGTTGCTGCGCCAGGGAGGCACCTATGCCGGTGGTGTGGACTGCCCCCAAGGGTGTGCCATTCTGTCGACGTCGATCGATGGAGGTGATCCCTTCGGCGTGGTTGTTCCTTGGAGGTGAGTTGTCTCCGATCGGGGACACCGTCAGCTTCCTGCGGCGACCGGCCGCGGACGTGTTGGAAGTCATCAACGGGATCCGCGCCGACGCAACGCTCGAAGTCGCCGACGTTGGCCGACTTCCCGGCAGTGTCAGCAGGCTCGATCCCATGGAGGCGCCGTGGACGACGGAAGTGGTCATTGATTGCGGCGACTGGACCGCCTACCTCAACAACTCGATTGGTGGTGGGGACATCACCGCGATCGCTCCCGCCGTTGGGAGAATCCTGAACACGGTGTGCGTGGGAGCCCAGCACAGTGAACGTTACGGACCTGGTCATGCGGCGACACAGTTGTGGCTGCAGGGACCCGACGGTGAACCACCGCTGATGTACGTTCGCACGTTGAGTGCGCATTGCCAGGACGGTCGATGGTCCTGGCGCACCAGTGGCGCCATCCAGGACTTCGAGAAGCCGGAACGCTACGAGCGGAGACGCATTGCGCAGCGATTCGACCGGACAACGCTCACCGAGTATCTCGATGCGCTCGGCATCCGTATGGATGATCCCAGTTTCTTTGGCGATGGCACCGCGATACGGCATGTCGTCGATTGGAACGCGCGGCGTCAGTCGGTCGCCGAATGGCGAGCCGAGAACCGCTGACCAGACCGGCCGCACGAATGCCCATCCCCTCGACCCGGGTCAGGTTCCATCAGACGGGTAGTCGACCATTTCTGGGCGTGCGGAAGCCGCAACATCGTTACCCTCACAGGGTGAGAGTCGGGAACCTGTTGATGCTGGTCGGGGCGGGCATCGTGGTGGTGGGAGCCCTGGTCCGCTTCGCACCCGGGGTGTTCTCGTGGTTCGGGAATCTGCCGGGCGACGTGAGGGCCGAGGGCCGGAACTCGCGGGTCTTCTTCCCGCTGACCTCGATGATCGTGGTGAGCGTCATCGTCACGGTGATCGTCAACGTGATCGGGTGGTTCTTTCGTGACCGCTGACCCGGTAATCAGGGTCGTGCCCGCCAACCAGGCGTCGTGTGACGACCTCGATCTGGTCTTCGGAACCAAGGGTTATCCGGCTCGGTGCCGGTGCCAGAAGTTCCGCACGACCACCGACGAGTGGTGGCACGACCCGATCCCGCTGGAGGAGCGGGTGTTCCGGCTGCGCCAGCAGGCCGACTGCGAACAGCCCGACTCCGACGCCACCGCCGGGATGGTGGCCTTTCGCGATGACGAGCCGGTTGGTTGGTGCGCGGTGGCGCCCAGGAGCGAATTCATCCGCATGGGTCAGACTCCGTGGAACGGCCGGTCCGAGGACCGGTCCGACGACACGGTGTGGGCACTCACCTGTTTCGTGGTCAGGACCGGGTATCGCGGCCAGGGCATCACCTACCCGCTGGCAGCCGCCGCCGTCGGGTTCGCCCGCACCCGCGGTGCTCGGGCCCTGGAGGCGTACGCCATGGACCCCGAGCCGGGCCAAACGGTGACCTGGGGCGAGATCCACGTCGGCCACCGCAAGGTGCTCGCCGCTGCCGGGTTCGCCGAGGTCCACCGTCCGTCGAAGCGTCGGGTGGTGATGCGGGTCGATTTCGAGATGTGAGTTGCGGGCGCGAAGTGATCGTGCCTGCCAGGACCCGGAGCGAGGGGCGAGGGGCGAGGTGCCGACGGCGGGATCTTCGTGGATCGAGGGGCTACACAGCCTCCGTCGTCTGTCTCCACGCTGGCGCGGTACGGGTGTCGATCGACTCCCATCGCCGACTCGCCTACTGAGTCGATGCCGGCTCAGGAGCGCAGCTGCTCCAGGATGGTCGGGTCCTTGATCAGGGTGTCTAGCGCCAGCATCAACACCGTCGAGATGATCTCGGCGGTCTTAGGGTCGTCATCTGCGAATGGGAGGAAGATCCGACCCCGCCGTTGCGCATCGACCGGGATGATGCAGGACTGGCTGACCGCAGCGGATCTGTTCGCGTCGGAGATGCTCGAAAGCCTGATATCGAAGGTGCTCGCCACCGAAGCGGGCGGATACCGGGATGTGCCGGCTCCTACCTGGCATCGTGGTTGATGAGCCCGATGGTGCAGGCCGCCGCCGAGGGCATGTGGAGGACCGGGCGAGTGCTTCCATTCGAACCGACGACTCTGTGGGTGCATCTCCATCAGGACGGTTGGGTCGAGGGGGTGGCGTTCACGGCCGGACTGTGCGACGATCAACGGGGAGTGAGGAGGGGTCGGCGTCCAACCATCGGAAACGGCCGGATCATCCACCGATCTCGGTCAGTCGGGCCTGAACCAGCGGGCGGATCACACGTTCGGGCAACGGGGTGTCGATCGGGAAGCGGAGAGCTCCCTTCGACACCTCGTACCCGTCGATCACCGCCGGATCGACCGAGTCGAGCACGGTCCCACTGAACGGCATGTAGGTGAGGTGCTTCTTGGCGGCTCCGAACCCGGCCACGGTCTTGCCTTTCACCTTGAAGGCGGGGAGCCCGTAGGACAACGCCTCCTCGGCGTCTGGCAGCATCGTGCGGATGGTGCGACGTACGGCTTCCAGCGTGCCCCGTTTGGGCTCGTCCAATGTCGCCAGATAGTCGTCGATCGGGTTACCGGGCACGTGGCACTCCTCGCGTCTGCCGCACCGGAGTGCTGAGTCTACGCCGTGGGCCGGCGGAGAGCCGGGCTGATGGCTCGACCTTCAGGCCATGACCCCCCTCGGGCTGTGATCAACTCGAGGACTCGATGACTGCCTGGAGCTGAGCGATCGAGTCGAGAATGTGGGTGTGAGGTGCCGCCTCCAGCTGTGACCGTCCGTGGCTTCCGGTGAGCACGCCCGCCACGATCCCGGCACCTGCCCGGTGGCCGGCGAGCAGGTCGTTGGCGGTGTCGCCCACCACCGCGACCTGGCGCACATCGTCGACCCCCAGCGTGATGAGAGCATCGAGGATGACATCGGGATAGGGTCGTCCCCGCAGCCGGCCTCCGGGCGAAGCCGCCAGATCGGGGACATCGCTCCAACCCAGGTGGGCGAGCAGCCGGTCCCTCGAGGACGGGGCGAAGCCGGTGGCGATCACCACGGCGATGCCCTGGCCCTTCAGCCAGTCGATAGCTTCGATGGCCCCCGGCATCGGAAGCATCTCGCCCTCGGTGATCCGCTCCTCGATGGCGTGTTCGAAGGCCGTGTTCGCCCGGCCTGCCTCGTCCTCGTCATCGAGGATCATGCGGAACACCTCGATCTTGGACATCCCCATCGTCGTGGTCACCGTTTTCATGGCGTCGTCGAGATCGTCGAGGTGCCCCACGTCGACCAATGCATCGTGGAAGGCGCCGAGCACCGCCCCCTCCTCGTGAACGGTGGTGCCGCCGATGTCGAGCACGGCCATTCGGATGTTCATGCGCTGCCTCCTGTGATGCTGTCGAGCGTGTCCTGGGCCACCGCCGGTGAAATGGTCATGCCGCGCCCCCCGAGACCGGTGACAAGCGTCGTCTGGGCATCGAGTGATCGGCGTACGCACAACGCCCCGTCCGGGAGTCGGCCGTAGACCCCGGCCCAGCGGCGCCTGATCGGTGGCAGCGGCCGTCCCAGCAGCGAGGACACCTGTTCGGTGAGATGCTCGAACGGCGTCTCGTCGACGTCGAAGGGAAGCGGCAGGCTGGTGTGGTGGGTGTCTCCGATGGTCAGCTCCCCGGCGGCTCGTTGTGTGATCAGCAGGTGGCTGTCGTAGCGGATCGACACCGCCGGGAGAGGGGGAAGTGACGTCCGTTCGGGAATGTCGAAGCCGGGGTAGTCGCGCATCACGTCGCCTCCGGCGACGGCGGTTGTCAGACGCTCGGGATACGGATCGGTCTGCAGCATCTGCAGGTACACCGGGTACTGATCGGTGGAGGCCAACAGCGTGGGGGTGACGCCGTGGGGGATGGCACCGGGGCACAACACCACCAGGTCGGCGGTGTGCACATGTCCGAGGTGGTCGACCACGGTTCCGTCTGCCGCCTCCACCACCACCACCGTCGACGGCAGGAACCGGTAGCGCCCCTGCCCGGTCATCCACGAGCGCAGCGCCGGGAGCACCTGTCGTGGCTCGACCACGGCGTCGGCGGTCGAGTGCAGGGCAGCGAGGAAGTCTCCGTGCAGCGCCGGGTTCACCTGGCGGGCAGTGGCGCGGTCGATCAGACGCAGCCCCCGGATGTTGGTGTCTTCCCGCTCCAACAGCCGTTCGGCGAAGGTGATCTCTTCCGGCTGGGTGAGCAGCGTCAGCGAGCCGTCGGGTCGGAAGCCCAGGCCGGGGATGTCATCGGCCAGCCGCTCCCAGATGACCCGGGATCGCGCCGCCGCCTCCAGCTCGGCGCCGGGGGCGCGCACCGAGACCTGCAGGAAGCCGAAGTTGCGTACCGTTGCTCCCTGCGGTTCGGGCTCGGCGTCCAGCTGGACCACGTGGTGGCCACGACGCACGGCTTCGACGGCGTGCATCGTGCCGAGCACGCCACCCCCGACGACGATCATGGTGGTCATAGGCGGACGAAGATGGGGAGGTGGTCCGACCCAATGGCCGCGCTCCCCACCCAGGCCTCCTCGACGCCGAGGTCGTTGGTGTGGAAGATGTGGTCGATCACCAGCGGCGTGGCTGCGGCGCCGGCCATTCCGACATAGGTGGGGATCCGATCGGCCTCGCCGGAGAAAGCATCCACCAGACCCCCGACCCGGGTGAGCCGCCCCACGCCTTCCATCCACTCACCGACGATCAGCTCGTAGCCGGCTTCCCCGGGTTCCATGTTGAAGTCGCCGCAGATGATCCCGCCGACCGGGACGAGCGGAGCCGGCCGGCCATCCGACAGGGCGTTGCTTCCCGACCAGGCCAGGGCAGCGACGGGGGACTGCTCGAATTCTTCGAGGAGTCGTTTCACCTGTCCGAACCGACGTTCCGCACTGAGATGCGACAGGTGCACCGATACCACCCGGAGCGGTCCGTCCGGAGCATCGATCACTGCCTCGACCGCGCAACGGGCCGGATCGAACATGTCGGCGAGCGGCGGCGCCGGAAGCGGGATGGTGCGGGTGGTCAGGATCGGCCACCGGGAGAGGACGGCGTTCCCGAAGCGGCCGCGGGCGGTCAGGTGGTCGGCCGGCCCGGCCACGTCGAGGGTGGAGCCGTACACCCCGAACAATTCGAGGATGTCGACCAGCGCCTGGAACTGGTCGGTGTGGTCGACGACGTACTGCGCCACTTCCTGCAGGCAGATGATGTCGGCCTGGTCGACTTCGGCGGCGATCCGCTCCAGGTCGGAGAGCCCGTCGGCGCCGACCCCGAAGTGGATGTTGTAGGAGGCGACGAGCACGCTCACGAGACCATCAGCTCCCCCGCTCTCCACGAGGCCACCATCCGTGGCCATTGCCCCCCGTCGTCGACGATGAGGACGTCGCCGCGCATACCCGGGGCGAGCACGCCCCGATCATCCAGCCGCACGGCCCGGGCGGGCCCCTGGGTGATCAGCGCCACCGCTCCGGCGAGATCGATCGAGCCGCTCCCCACCAGATGGAGCGCAGCCGCCAGCAGCGCGTGGGGGGCATAGTCGGAGGCGAGGGCGTCGCACAGTCCGAGCTGGACGAGCGCCTCGGCAGCCACGTTGCCCGAGTGGCTCCCGCCCAGCAGCACGTTGGGAGCTCCGGCGATGATCGGCATGGCGCGTTCCCGAGCAGCCTCGGCCGCCTCCACCGTGCAGGGGAACTCGGCGATCGAGGCCCCCAGGTCGCAGAACTGTGCAACCTGGTCGGGTTCCACCAGGTCATGGCCCATCATCATGATCCGACCGCTCAGCGCCCACTCCGACAGGGTCGCCAGCGAGCGCTCGTACTGGGGGGCCACCGCCTCGCGTTCGGCTATCTGTTCGGCGATCATCGCATCGAGATCCGTGCTCTCCGGATAGGTACTCGCCATGGTGCTCCGCAACCGTTCGACGTCGCGGAACTGGCCCTGACCGAGTGTGTGGTCCTCGAACGAGACCAGTGCCCCGCGATCGGGGAGACGTTGGGCGAGGGCGTCGAGCGCCACTGCATCCCGGGCATCGAGCCGGTGTAGCACCCGATGGTCGACGGCCGGTTGGACGGTGGTTCGGGCTTCGATGGCGCGATAGGACCTCTCCGCCATGGCGAGCGAACGCATCCAGGTCCGGTTCTCCTCGAACGCAACTCCGTGGTACATGGTGGCGATGCCTGCCGAGCGCACCTTCCCCTCGAAGGCGCCAACCGCGAAGTCGAGGTCGAGCTCGACACCCGGTCGCGGCTGGGCTTCGCGCTCCAGGCCATCGGAATGCAGATCCACCAGCGCCGGGATGACGAGCATGGCGCCGGCATCGACCTTGTCGTCACCGGTGGTCCCCTCCCGAACGTCGGTGATGACGCCGTTCTCGACGACGACCACTCCGGGGTCGAAGATCGCCGAGCCCGCCACCACCCTCCCCTGGATCATGGTCCTGCTCATGACACCTCCTCGAACACCTGCCCGCGGGCTTCTCCCGCCGCCCCCGTTTGTTTCACCAGCCCCCGGTCGAGCACCACCACGCGGGTGGCCAGCCGTTCGATCGCATCCCAATCGTGGAACACGCTGAGCAGGGCCACACCTGTGCGGGCCAGACCTTCGATCCTCGACAGCACCGCCTCCCGGTTGGCCGGGTCGAGGGCTGATACCGGCTCGTCGAGCAGCAGCAGTCGGGGAGGGGCAACCGTGGCCGACGCCAGGTTCACCCGTTGCTGTTCTCCTCCTGACAGCAGGACCGGGTACGACGCCCACAGGGTCTCTGGGAGGTTGACGGATCTGAGGGCCTCCGCGGCTGCTTCCAGTGCGTCGTCGGGCGCCAAGCCGCGGCGGCGGGCGGCCTTGGCGACGACGGTGAGGGCGCTTCGGCGTGGCTCGGCACGGAGGAACTGCGAGACGTAACCCACTTCCCGTTCCCGCAGGTCAGCTACCACCTCGTCGGGTGCGGCCGCCAGGTCCACCACCGTTCCCGCCGCAGTCCGGAACAGCATCCGTCCGCCGGTCGGGAGGTAGGTGCGGAACACGCACCGCAGGAGCGACGACTTTCCCGAGCCCGAGGGCCCGGCGATCACCACGTGTTCGCCGGCGCTGACCTCGAGGTCGACGCCGGCCAGGGCTGGGACGATGCGAACCTCGGCGTCGGCGTCGGGTGACAATGCCAGCCCGAACCGTTTGACCAGCCCCTGTACCGACAGCAGTGGGGTGGTCATCGGGCCGCCGCCACCAGATGCTGGCTGTAGGGATGTTGGGGATCCTCCAACAGCTGATCGGTCAGCCCCTCTTCGACCACCCGGCCTCCCCGCATCACCAGCGTTCGTCTGGTGAGCGACTGGATCACCCGGAAGTCGTGGCTCACGACCACCGCGGTCAGATCCATCTCCTCCTGCAGGTCCCGGATCAGATCGAGCACCCCGGCCGCCACCGAGGCATCCAGGCCGGTGGTCGGCTCGTCGAGCAGCAGCAGACCGGGCCGGTTGGCCAGTGCCCGGGCCAGCTGAACCCGCTGCTGCATGCCGCCCGAAAAGGTGCCCACCGGGTCGTCCATCCTGTTCAGAGGGATCTCGACCCGTTCCAGCAGCTCGGCGGCGCGGGCCCGCATCCGTCCGAAGTGTCGCCACCCGGCGGCCGCCAGCGGAGTGACCACGTTGGCGCCGGCCGACAAGCCCAGGTTCAACCCCAGTGCGGCGTTCTGGTAAACGATTCCAATCCGGTCGACCCTCAGGGCGCGGCGCATCCGATCGTCGAGCGCCAGGATGTTGGTCGTCCCGCCATCCACGGATCGAATCAGGGCGGTACCGGTCCCCGGCCGGTCGTCGCCCGCCAGGCATCGAAGCACGGTTGTTTTCCCCGACCCGGACTCGCCGATGATGCCCAGCACTTCTCCGGTGCCGACCTGAAACCCGA
>JBHJOH010000152.1:0-4854 GCA_050329955.1 Acidimicrobiia bacterium
GTTTCGCCCACCTTTTGCACAATGTGCAGAACGCACGCGTTTCGCCCACCTTTTGCACAATGTGCAGAAGGTGGATCGTCGCTCGTCGCTCGTCGCTCGTCGCTCGTCGCTCGTCGCTCTCACCAGCTGTTAGCTTCCCGCTGTGTTTCCCCGCCGTGCGCTCCGCTTGTTGCTGCTTGGCGTGCTCATCGTCACCACCTCGACTCAGCCGGTGTTCCTGGTGGGGGCAGCGTTCTTCCAGATCGGGCCGGAGTTCGGGTTGGGCCCTCTGGGGTTGGGCTTCCTGACGGCGGCCTTCTTCCTGGCTTCGTCGATTACGTCTCCGATTCTGGGTCGCTGGGTCCAGCAGGTGGGTTGGCGTCGGGCGATGAGGTTCAATTGTCTGGCGTCGTCGGTGCTCATGATGTCGACGGCGTTGTTTGCCCGGTCGGTGTGGTGGTTGGCCGGGTTCCTGATCGTGTCGGCGGCGGTGTACGGCATGTCCAACCCGGCGGCCAATCAGGCGTTGGCACTGCATACCGACCCGGATCGTGCGGCCACGGTGTTCGGTCTGAAACACGCCGGGATTCCGAGCTCCACGCTGTTGGCCGGACTGGCGGTACCGGTGCTGGTGGTCAACTACGGGTGGCGGGCCGGGTTCGTGGCGTCGTCGCTGATGGCAGCGGCCGTCTGGTTCCTCATCCCGAAGTCGGATCAGGCCGAGTCGGCCTCGTTCCGTGCCGCCCCGCAGCGGGGGCGGCCGCTGGCTCCCAACCTGATCAAGCTGCTGGCGGCCGCCGCCGGCCTCGCCAGCCTGGCCGCCACCGCGCTCGGCACGTACATGGTGTCTTCGGCAGTGGATGGCGGCTTCAGCGAGGTAGCGGCGGGGTATCTGCAGTTTGCCGGGTCGGCGGTGTCGATCCTGGCGAGGGTGATTGCCGGTGTCCTCGTGGATCGCCGCAAGGCGCCGGGATACGTGGGGCTGTTCACGCTGATGGCGGTCGGAGGGTTGGCCTTCGTCGGCTTGTCCTCGACCACGGGTGCGATGTTCGCGGTGGTGACGATTCTCGCCTACGCCACCGGATGGGCTTGGCCGGGGCTGATGACCTTCACGGTGGTGGACGCCAACCGCGGTGCGGCCGCCAAGTCTTCTTCGATCATGCAAGCGGGTGTGTTCGTGGGGGCTGGCGCCGGCCCCATCGTGGTGGGTGCAGTGGTCGAGCGCTGGGGCTTTGGGGTGGCCTTCCTGGTGGTGGCGGGATGCCTGATGAGTGCGGCGGTGCTCGTGAGGGTCGTCCGGGCGAGAGCGTACGCCGCCGACCCGTCTGATCAGTCCGAGTCGTCCGTGTGATCTGAGTCATCCGCCGAGTCGTCGGAGTCATCCGCCGAGTGATCGGAGTCGTCGGCCGACTCGTCTACCTGATCCTCATCGCCGTCTCCCGGGGGACCACCTCCCGGGTTTCCGTTGCCGGGGTTTCCGTTGCCGGGGTTGTCGGCCGGTGGACCCGGGTTGCGGGGAAGTGGTTCTTCTTCGCTGGGCGGGTCGGATGGCTGATCCACCACCTCGGGCCCGGGTTCACCAGGCTCCCCGGGCGGGGTAGCGGGCGGGGTAGCCGGTTGCGCGACCGGCTCTTCGGCCGAGGGTTCGGCGGGCGGCACCGTGATCTCGGTCGGTGGTTGGGTGGTGGGTGAACTCGGAGGAGCGTCGAAGACCGGGTCCTCCCCGTTCTCGCCGGGCCCGGGGATGGCAGGTGCGTCGAGGGCAGATGCGTCGGTGGCGGCAGGAGCCCGCACTGCGGCGGCGGCCAGGATCGACTCGTTCCGGTCGGCGGGGATCACCAGGCAGGGCGAACAGTCCACATCCAGGCCGTTCCACCCGTTGAAGGCGGCCAGCCCCGGGGAACCCTCCGCTCGGGCGGCGGGTGGACGATCGCCCACCCGGATCACCGTGACCAGGGTCACCAACACAGCGGCAAGTACCGCCGACCATTTCGAGGTGTGTCCCAACTCCGCTCCTCGTCTGTGGCTCGCTTTGTTCCCTTCAGAACGCTACCCCCAGAGCTTGGCACAGAAACCTCATGTACGGGGAAACCTGCGAGCACATGGATGCAAAGTCGTCGATGAAGTGGGGTGCCGTCACCTCTGCCTCGGTCAGACGGCGGCTCAGCACGAAGTTCTTCCGCTTGAGATCCTCGATGAGCGGATGATCGGCGTCGATGCCCTTGGGGGGCCTGATCAACGAATCGCCCATGGGTGTCCAGCCTCCGGCGTGGACCTTGCCGTGGGCGGCCTTGTTCCATCCGGCGGGGTCATCGGCGATGGCTTGGCGGATGACCGCCGCCACCTTGGGCTCGGGCCGCCACAGCCCGGCTCCGGCGAAGCACTCGCCCGGTTGCAGGTGGAGGTAGAACCCGGGGGCGTGGGCGTCCTTGCCGACGTCGTGGCGGAAATGCATGCCGGTGTTGGTCTTGTAGGGCGTCTTGTCTTTCGAGAACCTGGTGTCCCGCTGGATGCGGAACAACGATCCCCCCGCCACCCGCGAGTCCGCTTGGAAGTGGGGGCTGATCTTGGCCAACTTGGGAGCCAGAGCGTTGATGAACTCGAGCGCCGGCTCCTGGACGTGGTCGACGTAGCGTGGCTTGTTCGCCTGGAACCATGGCCGTTCGTTGTTGGCGGCGAGATCGTTCAGATACCCGAACAGTTCCTGGCTGAAGGAGGGCGATTCCATGCTCGGAACCTTATCGATGACCAGCTGGATAAAGCCAAGCGCGCCTCGATTCCGGTGCTGGCGGAGTGAGGGTCATCTAGCCTGCCGGAATGATTCCCCGATGGCTCGGATGGTTGTGGCTGGTGGCGGGCGTGGTGGGCGTGGCGGCCTCGGTGGCGGTCGCCTCCTTCGGAGTTGCCTTCATCGGGTCCACCACGCAGGCCGGTGTCGACGCGTTGGACGTGACCCGCGACCTGCTGGAGACGGTGGGGGCAACCACCGACACCGTCGAGGAAACCGTCACCAGTGTCACCGAGGGGCTGGGCACCCTGGAGCAGTCGGTGGTCGACGGGGCCGCGACACTGCGCGACGTCTCCCGTCTGTCGGCCGACCTGGGCGAACTGGCGACTTCAACCATTCCCGAGAGTCTCGACGCCCTCCGTGCCACCATGCCCCAGCTCATCGCCACCGCCGGTGTGGTGGACGGCGTCATGCGGACCCTTCGGTTCGTGGGCGTCGACTACGACCCTGAGGTTCCGCTCGACGGCTCACTGGTCGAGCTGGACCTGCGTCTGGCGGTGATCCCCGATCAACTCCGGTCGCAGGCGGCCGGGTTCGACGAAGCTGCCCAGGGGATCGCCGACTTCGGCGCAGCCAGCATCGGGATCGCATCGGACATCGGGACGATCAGTGACAACCTTGCCGGGTCCAGCGAACTCCTCACCGGCTACACCGAGCAGGTCGGCGAAGCGGTCGCCGTTCTGGACTCGATCGAGGCGCAGATCGTCGACCAGTCGGCCGCCGCCCGCGTCATCGTGCTGATCCTCGGGGTGGCCCTGGCGTTGGGACAGACGGTCCCGATCGCCGCCGGGTTGTGGGTGGTCCGGTCGAACCCCAGCTGAGCACCCGGCTCGCTCAGGCGTTCGCCAGCTGGCGCAGTGCATCGGGAACCCCACCGGTGGCCACCACGACCGGGGTGGAGCCGAGGCGCTCGAGGATTCCAGCGGCGATCGAGGCGCGGTTCCCGCTGCGACAGATCACCCACACCGGACGGTCGCGGTCGAGGGTGTCGGGCAGTCCGAGCGACTCCAGATCGGGAACGTAGCGATGGGTCGAACCCTCCACATGGCCGGCCTCCCACTCCTTGGGATCCCGGACGTCGAGGATCTGCAGGTCGGCGTCGGCGGCGCGGGCATCGAGCAGGTCTCCAACCGTGGCGGTCCGGTAGGCGGCGAGCTCGCGACCGTCGTCTTCCCACCGGGAGGTGCCGACCATGGCCCCATGCACCTGTTCGAAGCCGATCCGGGCCAGCTCGGTGGCGGCCCAGCCCGGATCCTGACCTTCGCCGAGAACCAGCATGATCGGGGCATTGAAGGGGAGGAGCCAGCCGGCCCACGGGGCGAAGGAGTCCCCGGTCTCGATTCCGATCGACCCGGGGATGTGGCCGGCGGCGAATGCGTGGCGGGAACGCCCGTCGAGCACGGCGCCGCCTTCGGCCAGATGGTGGGCCATCTGCTCGACCCCGACCGTCGGGACCTCGACCGGCGGCATCGGCGTTACGCCGAGGCGGTTGGTGGGTCCCATGTGGCGGTAGTAGCGCGGGTATGGGACCAGCACCGAGAGTTGGTCGGCGACGAACTCCTCCACGGTGGGAATCCGGTAGAGGGGGTTCTCGGTCTTCTCCTGGCCGATGGTCGACGTCGTTCGCCCGGCTCCCGATGCGGTGCAGAACGAACCTTCCCCGTGGGTGGGGAACACCCCGGTCTCGTCGGGGAGCGTTGCCAGGCGGTGCAGTGATCCGTACTGGAGGCGTGACAACGATTCGGCGTACTCCATGCCGAGCAGGTCGGAGCGGCCAGCCGCCCCCACCAGCAGGCTGCCACCGGTGAACACGGCCTCGGGCCGACCGTCGATCAGGATGAGATAGCTGGTGTGCTCGGGCGTGTGGCCAGGGGTGTGGATGGGACGGATGGCGAGTCCGGTCGAGCTCTCCAGATCCTCCATGTGAAATGCCGGTACGAACACGAATCCAGCTCCTGCCCCGGCCGGCAGCACCAGGTCGGCCCCGGTTCGGGCGGCCAGGTCGAGCCCTCCCGACAGGTAGTCGTTGTGAACGTGCGTCTCCAGCACATGGGTCACGGTCCGGGACCCCACCACGTCGAGAAACC
>JBHJOH010000153.1:0-21241 GCA_050329955.1 Acidimicrobiia bacterium
TCCCCGCATGAAGGGACGCCGATGACCGAACCACTGCTGTCGGTGCGCGACCTGCGGGTCACCTACCGCACCGGCTCGGGTGAGGTTCCCGCCGTCCAGGGTGTCTCGTTCGATGTGCCCCGCGGCGCCTCGCTCGGACTGGCAGGCGAGTCGGGGTGCGGTAAGTCCACCATGGCGAACGCCATCCTGCGGCTCGTGCCGGCGGGCACCAGGGTGGAGGGCCAGGTCACCCTCGATGGCCATGACGTCCTCACCCTCAAACCCGGCCAGCTGCGGGCGGTGCGGTGGACGACGGGCGCCATCGTGTTCCAGGGTGCCCTCCACGCCCTCAACCCGGTGCAGCGCATCGAACGCCAGGTGGCCGAGCCCATGCTCATCCACAACACGGTGGCCGGTCGGTCGGATGCGATCCGGCGGGTGGAGAGCCTGCTCGAGTCGGTGGGGCTCCCGGCCCGGTTGGCCCGGTCGTATCCCCACCAGCTGTCGGGCGGTCAACGCCAGCGGGTCCTGATCGCCATGGCGCTGGCCTGCGACCCGCAATTGCTCATCGCTGACGAACCCACCACCGCGCTCGATCTGATGGTGCAGGCCCAGGTGCTGGCGCTGCTCCAGGATCTGCGCACGTCGTTCGGGCTGTCGATGATCTTCATCACCCACGACCTGTCGGTGCTCACCTACGTGTGTGACGAGCTGGCGGTCATGTACGCCGGGCGGGTGGTGGAACGCGGCGCCGCCCACGATGTCTTCCGTGACCCCCGCCATCCCTACACCCGGGCGTTGTCGGCGGCCTTTCCCACCATCGGCGACCAGTCCTCCCGGATGCATCCGGGAGGACTGGGGGGCGATCCCCCCGATCCCGCCCATCTCCCGACCGGTTGCGCCTTCCATCCGCGCTGTCCGGTGGCCCTCGACTCGTGCTCGTCGACCATGGTGGATTTGGTGCCCGCCGGCGGTGGCCGACATGCCGCCTGTGTGCTGGTGGGACACCCATGAGCGATCCCCTCGTCAGGGTGGACGACCTCCACGTCCACTTCGGTTCAGCCCGGGCGGTCGACGGAGCATCCCTCGAGGTGTATCCGGGCGAGGTGTTGGCGCTGGTCGGCGAGTCCGGCTCGGGCAAGACCACCCTCATTCGTTCCATCCAGGGGTTGCAGCCACCCACCTCGGGCCGCGTGAGCCTGGAGGGAAAACCGGCCACGAGAGGCGGGCACCGCCAGATCCAGATGATCTTCCAGGATCCCACCGGAGCGCTCAACCCCCGTCAGACCATCTACGAGATCGTCTCGGAGGGTTTGCGGATCCGCAAGGATCGGGGCGACGAGCCCACCAGGGTGGCCGAGGCGTTGTCGAAAGCCGGTCTGCGGCCGCCCGAGCGTTTCATACCGCTCTACCCCCACGAGATCTCCGGTGGCCAACGCCAGCGGGTCGTCATCGCCGGCGCCATGGTGTTGGAGCCGCGGCTCTTGCTGGCCGACGAACCGGTCGCCAGTCTGGATGCTTCGATCCGGGGTGAGATCCTGGCGTTGATGCGCACGCTGGTCGACGACACCGACCTGGCGATCCTGGTGGTGACCCACGACCTGGGTCTGGCCTGGAACATCGCCGATCGGGTGGCAGTGATGTACCTGGGGCGAATCGTGGAGACCGGGCCCACCGAAGAGCTGCTGGCCAACCCCAAACACCCCTATACCAGGGCGTTGCTGTCGGTGGTGCCCGAGACGGCGGGGATGGAACAGCAGATCCTCACCGGCGAGATTCCCGACCCTCGCAACGTCCCCTCGGGTTGTCGTTTCCACCCCCGGTGCCCACTCCTGCAGAGCGGCGAGGCCGATCGCCTCGGCATCGCCGACCGCTGCCGTGGCGAGGATCCGACCATCCTCCCTCCGGACACAGCCTGGTCCGCCGCCTGCTGGGCGGTGTGAGGTTCACACCATGTAGGAACGAACCGGGTCGGCCTCGCCGAGGATCGCTCGGTCCGCCGAGAACGGGGTGAGGTCGAAACCGGTGCTCCCGTCGATGGCCAGGTCAGACAGCAGCCGCCCGATCACCGAGGCGAACTTGAAGGCATGGCCAGCGCCGATCGCACAGAACACCCGCTCGGTTCCCGGAACCCGATCGATCACGAAGTCCCGGTCGGGGGTGAGGGTGTACAGACAGTTCTTGGCCAGGTGGACGCCGATGTCCGAGCCCGGCAGATGATCGGCGGCGAAGCGTCGGATGGTGGCGACGGTGTCGGCGTCCGGTTCGAACGAGCGGGTGTCGGGGTCCACCAGCAGCCCACACCGGTCCCAAGCGGTCTTCACGGCCGGCTCGCCGAAGATGGGGAATCCGTAGAAGGACGGCTCGTCCATCCAGATCCACACCGGGAAGCGGCTGGGGTGGAAGGCGAGCGGGTCCGCCGGAGTGGTGTAGACCACGTGCTCCAGGCTCACTTCGAGCGGCAGGTGGACACCGAAGTGGCCGAGTGCGGGGTTGGTCCATGCCCCGGCCGCGATCACCAGCGACTCCGCCCGGTAGGAGACGCCGTCCGCCACCACCTCGACCTCGCCGCCCGTCTCCCTGATCGAGGTGACCGGGGCGTCGTCGATCAGCGAGGCGCCGTTCTCCCTGGCGAGGAACCGATGGGTGGTGTTGGCCCGCGACGCCATCGCCAGCCCGGTTCGTTCCTGATAGAGGGCGGTGACGTGCTCGGGAAGACGCCACTGCGGCCATCGCCGCATGATCTCGGCAGCGTCCAACTCCTCGTACCCCACCCCGGCGGCGGTCAGCGAGTTCCGGTAGTCATCGAGCGGGATGGCGGCGTCGGCGGGTGAGATGTCCAGCCCGCCCGTGCGCAGCACCACCGGTTCGCCCGAGTCCACCTCCACCTGCTCCCAGGCGTCATAGGCCAGCTTCGCCAGCTCCACGTATTCCGGGGTGTGATACGACAGACGAATGATCCGGCTGTGGTCTTCCGACCCACCCCGCACATGACCCAACTCGAACTGCTCGATCCCGAGCACATCGTTGCCGAGCCGCCGGGACAACCAGTAAGCCGCCCCCGACCCAATACCCCCGAGGCCCAGCACGATGGTGGAGAATTCGGTACGTGTCGTCACCGGCCCGACTGTAGAACGCAAACCCAGGGTTCAGGACACCGCTGAGCGGTGTTTTCGCTCCCGAGAACGATTCCGCCAATCGGACCAATCCTCCCTGCTCCCGGTTGCGAACAGCTGCCATGAATGCGCCAACGATGAACGCAACGGACGCCGACGATCGATCACCCGAAGACGAGGTACTCGATCGGATCTGGGATCGCATCGTCGTGCGGCTGGCGAGTGAGCTCTGAAAACAGGCGCGGTGGGAGGTAGTCTCACCACCGTGTCGCGAGCGGATTCATCCCACGCCCTCGAGGATCTGCTCGAGCTCGTCGCCGATGGCGACCGGGCTGCATTTGCGCTCGTCTACGACAAGGTGGCTGACATGGTGTACGGGCTGGCACGTCGCGTGGTGGTCGATCGGGACCTGGCTGCGGACGTTGCCCAGGAGGTTCTGGTCGATGTGTGGCGCAAGGCGCACATGTTCGACCGCACCCGCGGAACGGCGCTGGCATGGATCGGAGTGATGACTCGACGGCGCGCCGTGGACTTGGTTCGTTCGGTGGAAGCCTCGCGTCGCCGGGACACCAATCAGACGGCCGTGCCCGAACCGCCCGACCCGGTGGCAGAGATGATCGTCGAGTCGGCGGAACGGTCCGCCGTCCAGAGGGCGTTGGGGCAGTTGAGCGACCTGCAGCGCGAGTCGGTGGAACTGGCGTTCTACGGCGGGCTCACCCACCGCGAGGTGGCCGAACGATTGGCGGTCCCGTTGGGGACGGTGAAGACGCGAATCCGGGACGGCCTCACGAGACTGTCCGGTGCGATGGAGGCGTTCGCCCGTGAGTGAGATGCACGACCTGGCGGCGTTCTACGCCATCGGTGCTCTCGAGGGTGGCGAGCGCACCGCATTCGAGATGCACCTCGACGATTGCGCCGCATGTCGCGCTGAGGTGGCCGAGTTGTCACCTGGAGTCGAGATGCTCACCCTGGCGGTCGCCGAGCCTGCGCCGGAGGAGCTCCGTGGTCGAGTGGACGCGGCCGTCGACCGCATCGCCGGCCCCAATCCGGTCGCGCTCGAAGCTTCTGTGATCCCGATCGGGTCGACGGCCGCCCTCTGGCGGGTAGCGGCAGGAGTAGCGGCTGCGGCGGCGCTGGTGTTCGCGGTGGCGTACACGTCGACCGCGGGTGATGCCCGGTTCGGCAGCGACGTGGCGGCGGTGTTGGCGGCAACCGACGCAACTGTTGTCCAGGTCGCCGGCAGCGATGTCGGCAACGCCCGATTCGTGTATTCGAACGAGCTGGGTCGCGGTGTGTTCTCGGGGTCGTCGATTCCTTCCCTCGCCGGTGGCCGAACCTATCAGCTGTGGCTGATCGACGAGGACGGTCCCTCATCGTTGGGACTGTTCGCCCCCGACGACGATGGCGGCAGCGCGGTTGTGGTGGAAGGCGATGTCAGGCGGGGTGCGGTGCTCGGGGTCACCAACGAGCCCGAGGGTGGTTCCGACCAGCCCACCGGCCCGGTGCTGTTGGCCGTCGATCTGTAAGCAGTCCGGAGACTCGGCGCCGAGGACATTCGTGGCAGACGTCCCCCGCCTCGGAATGCGCGAGGTGTCGTCTGGATGAAGCCGGCCCTTCGGGCTCAGAAGCTCTGGATGGCTCCGGTGGACACCACGACGCCTCCGATGGCGACCGCCAGGCCGCCCAACGGCCTCAGCCATGGCATCTGCCGGCGGGATCCGAGCATGCGAACCGCGAAGTCCCGCGCCGAGAGCACTGCGATACCGCTCGCCACCAGCACCACCGACATCCCAAGCCCGAACAACCCCACGAGGACGAGGCCGAGGACGGGACGACCGAACTGGACGGCGGCGAGCAGCAGTACCACCGCGCTGGCGGAGGGCACCATGCCGCCTGCCAGGCCGAGCGTGGCCATCGCTCGCCAGCTGATCGGTCGAGCGTCGTCGTGGCCGTGGCCGTGGCCGTGGCCGTGGTCGTCGTGTCCGTGATCGTGGTGGTGATGGTGGCCGTGGTCGTGGTCGTGCCCGTGGTCGTGCCCGTGATGGGATTGCGAACGGCGCCACCTCATGACGGCCTTGACGAGGAGGCCGGCGCCGATCGCGGTGATCGTGAGTCCAGACACCAACGAGAGCACGGGGTACACCCGCTCAGGTGGGAACGATTCGGCCGCCGCCAGCGTCACCACGCCCAGCGCGGCCACTCCGATCGTGTGCGAGACGGCGGTGGCCAGCCCGAGGCCCACCGCATGGCGGGCCCGGCCGCTTCGGCCCACCAGATAGGCCGCCATGAGTGTCTTCCCATGCCCGGGGGCCAGCGCGTGGGTTGCGCCCAGAGCGAAGGCGGCAAGCATCGCCACCAACCCGAACCCTCCGCCCCCTCCGAAGAGATCTCCTATCGCCGCCGGGATGGCGCTGACCCGTCCCGGGCCCACGCTCGGCGATGGGTCTTGTGCCCGTTCCGTCAGGGCGGTGGCCGTGAAGGCCCCGGTGGTGATGTCGGGAGCAACGGCATCGGGTGGGTAGTTGGTCAGCACCCCGGATGAAGAGGTCCTTGGGAGTGCTGTGTCGGCCTCGATCGACGAATCGACCACGATTTCCCGCCATCCCACCCGATCGGCTTCGTTCGAGTTGATGATCTCGATCGTCGCCGGCAGGGACGGGAGCTCCATCCCGAACGTACACGTCACACGAAGTGTCGACAGGCCCGCATCGCCGGGGGGTGTCGTGGCGGCGGCGGACATGGTGTTCAGTGAGCGGATCCGACCGTCGACGGTGACGCCAAGCCCGCCACGAGACCGCTCACACGTCGCCGCCGCGTGCCGCTCGAGCGCAGCTTCGGATCGGAGTGCTGCGAGCTCCCTGGCGGCGGGAACTTCCGCCAGGTCGAGAACATAGGCGATCTCGACGCCTTCACCTGTGGCCGAAACGCCTACATGCTGATTGACAGTGAAGTTGCCGAGCGGATGGGCCGCGGCGGGAAGGGGGGACGAGACAACGGCCCCCATGGCGAGGACGGCCAGGAGGCGTCTCATGAGGACAATGCCTCGAGCGTCTCCCGGGCGTGCGGTGCGAACGGTGCTCCTGGTGAGCGGGCCAACGCAGCCTCGAGGGCGGCGATCGCACCAACCGAATCCCCGGCGGCGGCCCGGATCACACCTGCGTGGAACGCGATCACCGGGTCCTCGGAGCCGGTCGCCTCCGCCTGTTCGATCTCCGCCAGGGCGCCGGCGGTTGCTCCCGTGCGATGAAGAGCCCAGCCACGAAGGTCATGGCCATCTGGGTCGAGGCGATCGTCGGCGAGCGCCAGTTCCAGGGCGCGCTCCGTGTCGATGTTCCGATCGAGCAGATAGCGGGCGATCGGTCGGTCGAACGCTCCGGCGACGTCGAGTGCACCGATGGCTCTGATGGTGTCGTCGATGGCGAGCGCCTCGAGCTCGGCACCCCCAGCGGCGTACAGAAGCCCGAGCTCGCCCAGGATGCTCGGGTCAGGACGGATGGCGGCCGCCGCTTCGAGAGTCGCCAGCGCGGTCGCACTGTCTCCCAGGGCGGCCTGGGCACGTCCGAGTTGGAGCAGTGAGATCGGTTGGCGGGTGTCACCAAGGTCATCGATCGCCTGTCGATACTGCCCGGTGTCGACCAGGAGCCGGGCGTGGTGGGCCTCGAACACGGCGAGCGTGACCGCGTCGATCGCCAGCTCGGTGGCTCCGGACCGGGCCCGTTGCGCGAAGTCGAGCGCAGCAACGGTGTCGCCCGTCAGCCAGGACAGTTGGGAGCGGCGGAGCAGCACCGAAGGATCCGTCCCAGTGCGTCTCTCGAGGTCGGCGAGGACGAGCGAGGCGGTGTCGGTATCGCCGAGCGCGAGGGCGGCGTCGACTCTGATGGCAAGCGCATCGAGTCTGGTCTCGTCGAGGCCGTATGCCTGTGTGGCCCGTTGAGCTGCCGTGGCGAAGTCGTGGAGTGCCAGCTCTGCCCTGGCCGAACTCTCGAGAGCCAATGGGTCGGTGGGTGCCATCTGGACTGCCCGTTCGAGGAGTTCGGATGCCCGTGCGTGGTCGGCGGGCGAGCCGCTCAGACCGGCGCGGTCGAGGTAGAGCCCACCGAGCGCCAGCACGTCGGGGTAGTCGGAACGATCGATCAGACGGGACTCGAACACCGCGATCAGCCTGGTGGTCTCGTCTGGATCCACCGTTGGGATCCGGATGGGCGCCGGCTCATCCAGGGGCGGAATGAGTGCCCGGAACCCGAATGCTGCGGTGAGGGAGAGAGAGACGACGGTGATCCATTTCCACATGGAAGGTTGCTCCAGAATCGAGCACGGGGTGGGCGGTCATCCGCCCACCCCGTGACCGTGCTCAGCTGTGCGGTACGCCCAGATAGGGGAAGACCGTCAGGTAGTCGTCGTGAGGTCCGACACCATCGGAGTTGACCCCGCCGTCGGCGTCGCGATCGTCGAACAGCCCCAAGGGGTCGCCGCCGGTGATGATGCGAAGCTCCGTGTCGATCACATCGTCGGCGAGGGCTCGCCCATTGAGCGGGGCAGGCAACGGCGACGACTTGTCGAACGCCAGAACATCCGGCAGGAGAACACCGGCCAGCGCTGCCGCCTGAGCGTCGGAGTACGACCCTTCGGCATCGAGCGAGCTGAACGCCTGGAGGGCCGAGATCACCGCCTCCGTGTACTGGGCGTCGTTGGCGGGCTTGGTGCTGTTGAACACATTCTTGGCGTTCGGGTCGGCGCCAACGATGGGCCCCGAGCTGTTGACGACCGTGTTGATCGCCGGGCGACCCATTCGGTCGACCTGTGACCAACGCAACCGACCGCTGGCCGACGATGTGGCCCACACGCCAATCGAATCCGCCAGCTTCGAGTCGGGCACCTCGACCACGAATGCCAGCGTGTTCAGATCGGCGAAGAAGTCGGTCGGATCGTCGCCGAGCGCATCCGTACCGCGGCCCTCGACGGTGCCCAGGAACCCGGACAGGTCGAAGAAGAACGGATCCGATCGGAGGCCGGCGAACACCTTGGTCCCGTCGCGGAACGTCGTTGGTTCGTCGAGGGTGGCGAAACCGACCGTGGTCCCCAGGGCCCGAGGGCTGTCGGCCTGGGAGCCTGTGGCTCGTCGGACCTGGACCTTGTCATCCCTCACCGAGAAGGCATAGGCGATGTCTGGCACGGCATCGCCGTTCGTGTCGATCCGGAGGTGGTAGGCGCCGACGTTTCGGTCGGCGAACTCGGACGTCGGTCCCGCCAACGGATGAACCGTCATGGCGAGTGTCGTGGTCCCGGGCCGACCCTCGAACACGTAGACATCGTTGATGTCGAGCTCGGTCCGACCCGACGGTGACATCGTCCCCGGCGCGTCGAGGTGGTCGGCGGCGCCGGCTCCGCTCAGCGGCCCGAGCGTCGCCACCGTGAGACCGGCCAACACCAATGCGGCCCCCTTCTTCGAGGCCCGTGACACCAGGTGGTTCTTGTTGGGCATAACGCACTCCTCTCGTTGTGTGCTGCGTCATGCCCTGTTCGGTTGAAGTGACCCCATGGATTGGTGGACGATCGAGAAACGCGTCAGGGGGCGGGGATCGTGAGCCGTACCCGTGATCCGTCGATCGTGCCCGAGGCGGTAGCCTCGGCGTATTGCTGCCATTCGTTCCAGCGGATGCCCATGCTCCCCGCCGCGGCGCCAGAGAACGTCACGGTGGCCCGGACGTCGCCGGTGGTGCGGTCCCACCGCACGGTGCCCGACACGCTCAGATCGCCCACCCAGCGCATTCCCTGCATCCGGAAGCGAACGTCGTCGAGACCGGTGGTGATGAAGGTCCCGCCCCGCAGGCCCCGACCCTCGGATCCGTACATGGCGGTCCAGCGGGGGAACATGTCGCCCACGGTTCCGGCGACGGCAGTGGCGACCCGTCGCTGTCGGAGTGTCCCATCGCCCTCGCTCACTTCGACGTCCCGGAGCCGATTCGGAAACTGGTCGGTGGTGCGGATCGACGGGTAGTCGGCAACACATGTCGTGTCGCCAACGACGCCGACATCGACGAACTCGACCACGATCCCGGCGGCACATCCGATGTAGTCGCCGGTGGCGGTGACATGGCCCGTGTTGGCCACCTCCACGTAGGTGGATGCGGGAAACCGGGAGGCGACGATCCGGTTGCCTTCGGGCGAGGTGAGGCTGTCGAGTTCTCCGGTGATGACGAGCGTTGGCACGTCGGGGTACACCGCCGGGTCCGGCTCGGGTGCGACCCAGGTGCTGGGCGCCGGCCAGTTGATGCACGACTGGTATTCGACCCAGGGCGATGACAGCCAGTCGTCCACCGTGAACGGGGCGAACGCGTCGGGGTCGGAGGCCCGCAGCGCGACAACCGAGCCGTCGTACTGGGCGGGTCGTGTTTCGATCGGACTCGCAATGTCCCACAGCTGGGGGTAGTCGTTGCACACCACCGCGGTGTACTGGCCCTGCGAGAACTCCTCCACCGGACCGGCGTCGCCCCAGTAGGTCTGCTCGGCGGCGATTCGAAGCAGCGGGGCGGAGTCCCCGTCCTCCATCCAGGCCTGGCCGGCGGCATCCAGCTCCTCGTACACCGTGGTGCCGTAGGCCGCCGAGGCATAGAGGTAGGCGAGCATCCCCGCATCCACGGTGACGTGGCGCTTCACGCCGTCTGCGTCGAATGCCGCTCCGCTCGCGGGGGCGACTCGAAGGGCATCGGCCAGTGCAGCAACACGCTCGAGCGGGTCACCGGGAAAGATCGTGCATTCGATGTCCTCGCCGCATACGCTGCGGATGGCGTGGCGCATCGAACGGTGCAGGTCGCGGTACCAGGGGTCCTGATCCTCGACCGGATAGGCGGCGTCGAGCGTCAGGGTCCGCAGACGATCAGGATGCCGGAGGGCGAAGGTCTGCCCGAAGAAGGTGCCGTACGAGACGCCGTACATGTCGACCACACCGATCCCGAGTGCGTCGAGCACGGCTGCCATGTCGTCGGCGGCAAAGGCCGTCCCGTAGAGGTCGGAGGAGGAACCCAGCTGAGCACCGCACAGCGCCACGTTGACCAGCTCGTCACCCTGGTAGGACTGGAGCTCGGGGCAGTCGATCACACCCGAGCCACCGGTACCCCTGGCGTCGACCAGCAGCAGGTTTCGGTGGTCGAGCAGCGGGTCGAACAGCTCCAGGAAGGAGTCGCGGCTCAGCGTGCTGGGGTAGCCCGGCCCACCCTCGACCGCCACGATTGTTCCGACCGGACTGCTGGACGTGTCCCGGGCGTGATGGAGCTCGAAGGCGATGTCGATGATGCCGGCTGAGGGGTCGGTAGGGTTCAGTAGGCGCTCGATGGTGCCACACGACGCTCCCTCGACGTCGACACACGACTCCAGGTCGCTGAGTGGGGCCACGGCCTCGGCAGCGGCGTTGGTGGGCTGGAGCACGAGCAACAGCGCCACGCCAACGGCTAGGAATCGATGCATCGGGCGGAATCTAGCTGCTGGGTCGTCGCCAAACCGATGAAGCCGGCTCCGGGATTCGACGATGAGGACAAAGATGCATGCGATCGAACTCGTCTCAGGTGTGGTCGTCGACCCGACCATCGGCCACCCCTGGTCCGAGGGCGGACCTGCGACCGTGTACGACGGGCTCGGTGCCGAGGCCGAGGACCCGGCCCCCACCGTTGTGACTCGATGTCTGGACTGTCGCGCTCCGCTGGTGATCGACCTCGCCCGAATCGACGCCGGCACGGTGCTGTGGCAGCTCATGACAGAACCATGGGCCCGGGCAGTGATCAACGCCTTCCGCCTGGTGTGGCGAGGTGAGGGCGAGTTCCGTTCGATCTGCGACGGCCTCGACCTCGACGCCTACCTGCTGGCTCCCGTGTGTGGAGTCTGCTCGGCTGTGCACGCCGTGGTGCTCGGCTACGGCGAGTACCAACCGTGCCGCTACATCGGCACCTACCTCGGGATCGCCCGCGCCCGGCCGTTCACGCCCAACCGCGCTACATGAGGTACCAGTCGAGGAAGCGCTCGAGACGCCGGTAGAAGTGCAGCTGCGGCTCGACCCGCAGGAACCCGTGGCCTTCGGTGGGATACGTCACGTACTCGTAGGTCTTCCCCAGCCGTTCCAGTGCCCGCACCAACTGCTCGGACTGTTTGGGATGCACCCGGTCGTCCTTCTCGCCGTGGGCGACCAGAATCGGCTTGGCGATTTCCTCCACCCGATGGATCGGCGAACCGGCCCGGTACCAGTCGGGGCGATCGGCCGGGTGGCCCATCTGCCGCTCAAGGTCTTCGATCCCCACCCGGTCGCCCTGCGCCCAACTGGTGAGGATGTCGCAGTCGCCGTACTTGGCGACCCCGCAGGCGAAGCGATGATTGGGGTCGTAGGCGAGGGAGGTGAGAGCCATGTAGCTGCCGTAGCTGGCGCCGAAGATGGCGATGCGGTCACCGTCCACCCAGGGAAGTGCGGCCAGGTAGTCGGCGGCGGCCAGGCAGTCCTCGGTGTCGGCCACGCCCCACACTCCGTGATTGGCCCGTTCGAAGTCACGGCCGTAGGTGGTGGACCCACGGAAGTTGATCGCCAACCAGGCGTAGCCCTTGTCGAGGAAGTACTGGGCGTGACCGTCCCAGGCGTCGGTGTAGGCCGAGGTGGGCCCGCCGTGCGGGTACACCACCGCCGGCACCGGCTGGTCGGCGGTGGCCGCCACCGGCCGGAAGAGGAAGCCGTGGATCTCGAGGCCGTCGGAGCTGCGATACACGATCTCTTCCGGGGCCACGTGCGGGGCCGCCGTGACGGCGGCGGGGGCCGGGTCGAACACCACCGTCCGCTCCGATCCCCGAATCCGCTCGATCCGGGCGGGGGTGGCGTGGTCCTCGAAGACCGCCAGTATCGATCCGTCCGCCAGCCAGCACGGGTCCTGCCACTCGCCTCCGGTGGCATGGACGGCCACATCGGCGGTCTCGACCGAGACGGTCACCAGGTCGGTTCGGCCCCGGGCGGAGCGGGTGGAGAGGATCCTGGTGCCGTCGGGAGAGAACCGGGGTGAAGCGAAGTCAGCCGGTTGATCTGTGAGCTGTCGGGCCTCGCCACCGTCGACACCCACCACGAACAGCTGGTACCAGCCCGGCTGTTCCGAGACGTACGCCACGTTGTGGCCGTCGGGTGACCAGCACGGTGAGTGGGCGTGCATGCCGTCGGCCGAGGCCACGGTGGTGACGACGCCGGTGGCCAGGTCGAGGATTCGGATATCGCTGCGGTTGCGGTCGTCAGGAGGGAACCACGAATAGGCCACCCGGGTTCCGTCCGGTGACGGGGCCGCCTGGGCGGGGTCGGCGCTGGGGTCGGTGATCGGCTGAGGCCAGGGGTCGGCAGGGTCGATCACGGCCAGTCGACCGACCTCGGTCGAGCGTGGCTGACGTGCGCCCGACCGGATCCGATCCTGTTCCACCGACACGATCAGATGGTCGTTGGGCAGCCACACCGGGCTGCCCGCCTCACCCAGCAGCCGCGAGGGGCCACCGGCAGCCGGGACGATTCGGACACCTCCCGGCCCGGCATAGGCCACGGCCGAGCCGTCAGAGGAGAAAGCCGGGTAGGTGTCCTCCCAGAACGCCGCCGGCGGCCGGTCGACGGTGAGCCGGCGGGTGGTGCCGGTGGCGGTATCGAGCGTCCACACATCCGAGCCGATGTCCTGCTGATCGAGAATGAACACCGCCATCCTCCCGTCGGGCGCCACCACCAGGTGATGGGGTCGTGGCACGGCCGCCACCGCTTCCAGCCGCCAATGGGACGGAGGGGGAAGGTCCTTGCGTGGTTGGCTGGGGGCGATCCCCCCCCAGGATTCGGTACCGACCCATGAGAACGTCATACCGGCATTGTGGTGCGACCGGCCGGGCGATGCGTCAGCTAGGGGTGTCAGCTCGTGACCAGGCCTTCGAGGAACCCGGTGACGAGACCTCCCAGGGTGGGGAGGTCATAGCCCCCCTCCTGCACCGCCACGGTCGGAAGTCCGAGCGATCCGATCAGCGCACCCGCCCGGCGGTAGCCGTCGGCGGTGATCTCGAGCGGGGACTCGGGGTCACCGGCGGCGGCGTCGACTCCGAGCGAGACCACGATGGCGTCGCTTCCTGCGGCGAACCGGGTCAGATCCTCCACTGCTTCCAGCCAGGTGGCGTCGTCGGACCCGGGGGCGAGCGGCAGGTTGCGGTTCCACCCGGCACCGGCACCGGCGCCCGCCTCGTCGGCGTATCCCACGTAGTGGGGGAACCATCCCTGTCCGGGGTCCACATGGGCCGACCCGTAGCGGACGTCTACCCGGCTGTAGAAGATCTCCTGGGTGCCGTTGCCGTGATGGGCATCGACATCGATGATCGTCACCGTGCTCGCTCCCCGGTCCCGCAGCCGCTGGGCGGCGAGGGCGGCGTTGTTCAGGTAACACGAGCCGCCGTAGAAGTCGCGGCCCACGTGATGGCCGGGAGGTCGGCACAGGGCATACACAGCGGAGGCGCCGTCCCACACCAGGTCGGCGGCGGTGAGGGCGCAGCCGGCGGCAGCCTCGATCGCCCGCCATGAGCCGGGTCCGATCAGCGTCATGGTGTCCATCGCCCACATCCCCACCTCGGCCCCGATCGAGGCCGGTTTGCGGGGCGGGCGCCCCGACGTCATCTGACGGAGAGGAAAGGCGTAGGGGACGACCCGATCCTGGCCGGCCTCGGCCGGATAGATCGAGCTCTGCCAGCGGTCCCACACGGTGCGGAGGAAATCGACCATCTCCGGGTCGTGGACCGTCGCCAGTGCCTCGTACGGTTGAGGAGAAGGCTCGACGATGTCTGCCCCGGCGGACCGCAGGGAGTCGAGGATGGCGTCGACGCGTTCGGCCACCTCGGTCCCGGGGATGGCCACCCCCACCCAGATCTCGGCGCCGGGGTCGTGGAGGCGGGTGAGCGGGGAGTGGACGGCCGTCAGCATCAGGACACCGGTTGTCTCAGCGCCACCCACAGCGACTCGGAGCGGGCCACCAGTTCGCCATCGCTGGTGTAGAGAGCCGACCACGCCCGGCGGGTACGGGTGTGCCACGGGCCGTCCGAGTCGGCCACGATCACGTGGTCCCGGTGGGGCTCGATGTCGGCCAGCACCTCCAGGGTCAGCATCCCGGTGACGGCCCGGGGCCGGGGCGGGTCCCAGCTGAGACACCACCCAGCGGCACAGTCGAGCGGCGCCCACACGAAGCTCGGTTCGACCACGCCTTCAGGCGCCACCCAGGCGGGCGGGGTGTAGGGGGTGGCGAACCGCCCGTCGCCCACCGGCCCGGCATGAACCCTGAGCGTGTCGGGCTGGCTGCCGCACGAGAAACAGGTGCTGACGATCTCGAGGCTGTTGGCCTCGGCTGCGGAGCGGGCTTCGGACGCAACTCCGAGCGGCACGAAGTCGGGAACCCGCGACACGGGCTCTCCGAGCTTTCCCTCCACGATCACCTTGTCGGCGTGGGTGGCGTGCACGCCCCGACGGGTGGGCTCGACGGCGAGTTCGACGTCGAGCGGGATCGGGTTGCGAAAGTCGATCTGATAGGGCCCGGTGCGGCTGCCGGCGATCAGTCCGGCCAGGTATCCGCCCTGGCCCATGCCCGCCACTCCGCAGAAGCGGCTCTCCACCACGATGCTTTCCGTCATTGGTCGGGGAGCTTAGAGCGCGTGGTTGTATGCATACGAGGACGGGAAGCGCCCGCTCGTGCACACAGTTCCAGGTGTCAGCCGTTCGAGACGGGGGTGGCGCCGGCGGAGGTGAGGGTCTTCACCAGCACGTCCTTCTTCACGAGGCCGGAGGCGCGCCAGCGTTGCGTGATCGAGGCGGCACCTTCCGAGGCGGTCAGCACCATGAAGGTGGGTGTCGACTTCACCTTGAAACGGTCGAAGACCTCGGGCACGTTGGCGGCGTTGACCTTCACGATGTGGGCGCTGTCGCCGAACTCGGAGGCGAGCTCGTTGACGATCCCGTCCATCACCTGGCACGGGGAGCAGCCGTGCTGGAAGAAGTCGACGAACACCGGCTTGCCGGAGCGGGTCAACTCTTCCAGATGGGCGACGGACTCGAGGGCGATTGGTTTGGTGCGCTTCTTGAACAGGGCCATGACAGGTTCAGCGTACGACCGGGCGGAGCTATTCCAACCGGGTCCAGGTACCCTTTCCCAATGCGCATTCCCGTCGTCGACGTCCGTGACACGATGAACCGGCCCGTGCGCGACCTGAGGATCTCGGTCACCGACCGCTGCAACTTCCGCTGCACCTACTGCATGCCGAAGGAGATCTTCAACAAGGACTACGAGTTCCTGTCCCGCGAGCTGCTGCTGGCCTTCGATGAGATCGAGCGCATCGTCCGCACCTTCGTCGGGTTCGGGGTCACCAAGATCCGGCTCACCGGGGGAGAGCCGTTGCTCCGCAAGGGGATCGAGGATCTCATCCACAAGTTGTCACAGGTCGAAGGCCTCGACGATGTGACCCTCACCACCAATGGCTCGCTGCTGGCGCGCAAGGCCGAAGCGCTGGCCGCTGCCGGGCTGAAACGCGTCACGGTGAGCCTCGACTCGATGGACGACAACGTGTTCATGGCCATGAACGACGTCGGCTACCCGGTGGAAGCGGTGCTCGACGGGATCGAGGCCGCCGCCCAGGCCGGGCTGAACCCGGTCAAGGTGAACATGGTGGTCAAGCGTGGCGTCAACGACGAGTCGATCGTCGGCATGGCCGATCATTTCCGAGGCACCCCGCACATCCTCCGGTTCATCGAATACATGGATGTCGGCACCACCAACGGCTGGCGGCTCGACGATGTCGTGTCAGTCGCCGAGATCGTGCGCCGAATCGACGAGGTGTTCCCGCTCGAACCGGCCGAGGCCAACTACCGGGGCGAGGTCGCCAAGCGGTGGCGCTACAAGGACGGCCAGGGCGAGATCGGCGTGATCAGCTCGGTCACCCAGCCATTCTGCGGTGACTGCAGCCGGGCCCGGTTGTCGGCCGAGGGGCGGCTCTACACCTGTCTGTTCGCCGTGCAGGGCACCGACTTGCGGGCGCTGCTGCGGGGCGGAGCCACCGACGCAGATCTGGCGGCGGTGGTCGAACGGGTCTGGACGGGCCGTACCGACCGCTACTCCGAACAGCGCACCGAGGGCACCGCCGATCTCCACAAGGTGGAGATGAGCTACATCGGCGGGTAGCGCCCCATCTAGCCCTCTGACCAGGCAGTTTGCGTTCAGCCCCGCTCTGTGTTCCGCAAGGATTCCGCCGGAGCACCGAGCGCGGCGTCGATCGCGGCCCGCGCCCGATCCTCCGACTCGGGCATCAGGTGGGCGTAGGTGCGCAAGGTGAAGCCGGGATCGTGGTGGCCCAGGTATTCGGACACTGCTCGGATGCTGACCCCGCTCTCGAGAAGAACTGAGGCGTAGTGGTGTCTGAGGGCGTGCATTCCGTTCGCCCGGTTTCGCTCGAGCCCGGCCGCACTCAGGGCTGGCTTCCAGGCGTTGTGGGTGAAGTAGGCGCGGGTGAGGGGTCCACGGTCCCGGTTCGTGAACATCAGCTCGACACTCCGCATCTCTCCACCCGGTTCCCGCCAGGGGAGTTCCACCCCCGCAGTGCCGAACCTTTGGACGTGTCCCGCCACGGCCATCGCGACGACATCGGGCAGCGGCACCTCCCGCTCCCTGCCCCCCTTCGGCGGGGCGAGGACCACCCGGTTCTGGACCAGGCGCAGCTGCTGACGGACTTGGACGACTCGTCGTAGGAAGTCGATCGCCTCCAGGGCGAGGCCGAAGATCTCGCCCTGGCGCAGCCCGCAGCCGGCACCCAGTACGGGCATGGCGCGGAGCTCGTCAGGGTGGCCTTCGACGACACCGTGGACCGTCTCCACGGTCCACGGGACCACCCTGCGCCGGTCAACCCGTGGCGCTTTCACAGACGACACCGCGCAGGGATTCGACGCGATCAGACCATCCTCAACCGCCGCAGAGAGGATGGTGGAGAGGTTGGAGAGGAGCAGTCGGCAGTAGGAGGGCGCAACCTCGGTCTGCCGGCTTCTCACCCACGCCTGAACGGTGGACGGTTTCAGATGGCGGAGCTCCATGTCCCCGATCGTCGGCAGAATGTGGGTTCGTACCCGAGACTCCATCGTCTCCCGGGTAGAGGCATCGTATGTCTGCGCCTCGAGCCACTGGGCGGCGAAGTCGGCGAGGGTGACTTTTCCTGCCTTGGGATCGATGTAGCGGCCGGTTACCAGGTCGGCCGTCACCTGGTCGACCCATCTTTGGGCATCCACCCTCCTGGTGAAGGTCTTGGAGATCTCGCGACCCTCGGGGTCGCGGTACCGCGCCTGCCAGCGTCGCTGGTGTTCTCGCCCTCGGTCTTGGATGTGTGCCATCTTCACCTCCTAGGGAAATCGGCTCTGATCGAGGTCAACGTACAGGTCCACGGCGACACGCGCTCAGCGGCTGACATGTTCGAGCTGACCTTCGATCCACTCCTGCACGTCGCTCACTCGGTAGCGCACGTACTTGCCAACCCGGAATCCGGGTGGTCCTTCCCGCCGGTGGCGCCAGGCATAGATGGTGGCGACTGGGACATCGAGGTAGTCGGCGAGTTGCTCGACTGTGAGGAGCCGGTCGAGGGTGTCCATAGCCCGGATTGTGGGTGGGGACCCTGTCATCCGGATGTCAGAGACCCTGTCGCGGACCCTGTCATCGCCCAGGACCTGTGGAACCTGGCCGCCGGACTCAGCGGATCCTCTGTGATCGGTGAGGGCGAGGGAAGTCCTTGTGCAAGTGCGGTCGACGCCTGGTTCGGTGGTCGGGTGGGAGGGTGTTTGACACTCGTCTGACAGGGTCGTGCTGTCTGATGCGAGGCGTGTTTGCGACGCTCAACCTAACTCTCGGACAAAGTACTCAATCCCTGCCTGCCACGGCTTCTTCCAGGCCGAACAGCACCGCGTCACGCCAACTCAACCAGGAGTGCGTCCACTCAACCAGCCGCCACGGCACGAACCGACTGAGCGTCACCCCCAAATCGTCACAGAACCAATCACTCTCGCTCCGCGATCTGCGACACCGCGTCCGAGAGCACAGACGAGTGCACACCTGCGGTGGATGGTGGCGGGGAGGCATGTCATGACGGTGCGGGTGACCACGTTGAAGGGCGCCGGGGCGGGCCGGTACTACACCGAGCATCTGCCCTCCTACTATCTGAATGGTGACGAGCCTCCGGGCCGCTGGTGGGGTCGGGGAGCGGATCGTCTCGGTCTTGAGGGCGTGGTCGACTCGGATGCCTTTCTGGCGGTGATGGCCGGTCACGATCCGGCGACGGGAGGGAATCTGGGTCGCAGGTTCGGGGAGCGGGCGGTACGGGGTTACGACGCCACGTTCTCTGCCCCCAAGTCGGTCTCGGTCCTGTTCGGTCTCGGCGATGCGGACGTGCGGCGTGAGGTGGTTGAGGCCCACGAGTCTGCGGTGCAAGCCGTTCTGGGCTGGGTCGAGACCCACGCCCACACCCGCATGCGTCACCATGGCCACATCATGTGCGTGGACGCCGAGGGGATCGTGGTCGGCGTGTTCCGTCAACACACCAGCCGTAAGCTCGACCCGCAACTGCACACCCACGCGGTGATCGCCAATCGGGTACCGGCACCCGACGGCAGGTGGCTTGCCCTTGACGCCCGCACCATCAAGCTCGACCAGCGCACCCTCTCGGCGTTGTATCACGCCAGTCTGCGAGCTGAGTTGACCCGCCGTCTCGGCGTCATCTGGCAGCCACCGGAGAACGGGATCGCCGAGATCGTCGGCATCGACCCAGACGTCTTGGCCGAGTTCTCCCAACGTACGAAGGATGTGGATCGGCGGCTCGATGAGAAGGTCAGGCGGTTTCGCACGGATCTGGGCAGAGAGCCGACGGCCAGTGAGCGGTGGAAGCTGGAGCGGGAGTCGGTGGTGGATAGCCGGCCTTCCAAACCCCACAGCCCCACCCCCGCCGAGCTGCGCCGAGAGTGGCAGCAGCGGGCACTGGCCCTGGGCCACGACCCGGGACGGCTCGTCGAGAACGTCGTCGGTCGCCAACGCGGTCTCGAGCGGATCGACTCCGCAGTGTCGGCGCGGATGGTCGAGGGGGCACTCGACTCGCTGAGTGAGCGCCAGTCAACATGGCGGCCGGCCGAGCTGGTTCGAGAAATGGCGGCAACCGTGCCCACCGCGGTCGCCGTCGACTCCGCACAGTTGACCGACTTCCTACAGCGACTCGCCGACCATGCGGCTGCAGCCCGCTGCGTGGACATCTCCCGGCCCGTCCCGACCGGTGTTCCGCTTCGGCGCGACGGAAGACCGATCAGCGAAGCGGCCGTGGACCGGGCGCTTACAACCCAGGGCATTCTCGACGAAGAGGAACAGCTCATCGCCTGGGCCGATCGCCACCAGTCGGACAAGTTCGTTGGCGTCCCGGTGTGGTCCAAGAGCGAGGACTTCACCCCAGCACTGACGGAGGCGGTGGCCGCAGTCGCCGATGGCAGAGGCTTGGAGTTGATCGTCGGCCCTGCCGGTACCGGCAAGACCACCATTCTCGCCGCTGCGGCGCTCAACCTCGCCGCCCAGGGCCGTCTCGCTTTCGGTGTGGCACCGACCGCAGCGGCGGCCGAGGTACTGGCGACCGAAACCGGCATGGCGGCCGACACCCTGGACAAGCTGCTCATCGAGCATCACCAAGCTCGGCCGGCCGGTACCGCCTATAACCTGCCCGCCGGGACCACGGTGATCGTCGACGAAGCGGGCACCGCCGCCACCCCCAAACTGGCCGAACTGGCCCGGCTCGCCGACCAGAAAGGCTGGCGGATCGTCCTGGTCGGGGACCCCCGCCAGTTCTCAGCGGTTGGCCGGGGAGGCATGTTCGGCCACCTCGCCGACACATACGGTGCCGTCGAACTTGATCGGGTCCACCGATTCCGTCACCACTGGGAGCGCCGAGCCAGCCTCCGGCTCCGCGCCGGTGACCCGGGTGTCGTCGTCGAATACGAGCGGCGGGGACGGCTCCACGGAGGCGCCCACGAACAGATGGAGACCGAGGTCGTCATGGCCTGGGAGCAGGCCCGTCGACGGGGCGAGACCGTGGCGCTGATGGCCAACAGCACCGACACCGCGGGTCGGCTCAACCGGCTCGCCCAACACACTCGCATCAGGCTTGGGGAACTCGACGTCGGCGCACCCTCCATTCGAGTCGGCGACGATCTGATACTGGTAGGCGACGAGGTGGTCACCCGACGAAACGACCGGACCCTCCGCACCGACCGAGGGCTGATGGTCAAGAACCGCGACCACTGGACCGTCACCGAAGTCCATCGTGATCGCATCGTCACGGTCACAGGACGCGCAGGCACTGTCCGGCTCCCAGTCGAGTACGTGGCCGAGCATCTCGAACTCGGCTACGCCCAGACCAGCCACGCCACCCAGGGCCGTACCGTCGACACGGCGCTTCTTCTCGTCGATAGCCCAACGGACCGGCGCGGCGTGTACACCCCCATGACCCGAGGACGAGCCAGCAACCACGCATACGTCGTCATCGAGGACAACCAGTCTGCCCTCGATGTGCTCACCCAAGCCATCGGTCGTGACTGGATCGACCAACCCGCCATGGTCCGTAAAGCCCAGCTCGACCCTCACCCCATCCGGCAGCTAGCCGTGCTCGGCGAGGAAGACAAAGTCGACGAGCTCGAAAAGCTTGTCCACCGGCTCATCGAAGAACGCAGCGCTCGAGCACGAGAAGCGAAGCGCACAGCGGGTCGCGGCGGCCTAGAGCTGGACATCAACTGATATCTGACCCCGGTGTCCTCCTGGTGGCTGAGGCCTTCTCCGCGCCCCAGCCCGCCACCATCGGTGGTCGACGCCAAGAAGGCACCCGAGCGCCGACGTGCCGATCCCGGACACTCGGCGAAATGCTCGTTTCTGTCCGGGATCTGGTGATCTCGTGTCCGGTCCGGAAGTCTTCCATGCGCGGAGCGACGGCGGGTACGCGAAATGTTGACTGCGATTGGGTCTTGACCCGAGTCGTCTCCGACGTGTAGGTTGGCGGGGAGCCGCCGACGTCACGGTCGGCCCGGACAGCGAAGGGAATGCGCTGTTCTTGATGAAGGGGGAACTTCA
>JBHJOH010000154.1:0-15868 GCA_050329955.1 Acidimicrobiia bacterium
ATGGGGCGGGCACAGTCCGCTCGTCGCTCGTCGCTCGTCGCTCGTCGCTCGTCGCTCGTCGCTCGTCGCTCTCTAAAGCTCCGCCGACCTGATCGCTTCCTTCCAGCTCACCTTGCTGCCGAAGCGGAGCAGGCCACCGGAGTAGGCCCGTCCGGCAAAACGGACCAGCACCACGATGGTGACCGCCATGATGACCACCGCCAGCGTCATCTCCCACCAGGGCATGGCCCCGAAGGCGGCCCGGACCGGAGCGGCGAAGGGGGCGGTGGGCGGGAAGAGCGAGGTGACCCTCGCCAGCATCCCGCTGGGGTTGTCGAGCACCTGGAAGCTGATGAAGAAGCCGATGATCGACATGACGGTGAAGGGCGTCGCCACGCTCTGGGCGTCCTCCATCCTGCTCACCAGGGCACCGGCCGCACCGAACCCGACGGCATACAGCGAGTAGCCGAGCACGAACCACAACACCAGCATCGGCAACGACGACACCGGAATGGCCGGAAGATCGAGGGTGCCGGTGACTCTGATGGCCAGCACCGCCACCACGATCGTCATCACGAACTGGGCCAGGCCGAGCAGGCCGATCCCGATGATCTTGCCCGCCAGCAATTGCCAGGGCTTGACGGTGGCGAGCAGCACCTCGACCACCCGGTTGGCCTTTTCCTCGGTGACACCGGCCAGTGTCCAGCTGCCGTATGACAGGATCGCCATGTACATCAACACCAGCCCGCCGAGCGCCACGATCACCCGGGCCTCGGTGTCCTCGGAGGCCAGATCTCCCAGCGACCGGATCTCGAGGGCGTCGTCCGACAGGATCTGGGCCGCCTGGGCGGCCTCGCCCGACAGGGCGTCCAGCCTCACTGCGGCCGCCGCCTGTTGCAGCAACCCCTCCAGCGACGAGCTGGCCGCACCCGTTCCCGACGGTGTCACCAACTCGGCTCCGTCCACCAGCCCGATCTCGACCGTGCCCTCGTCGAGGGCAGCCTCCAGTGCGGCGACGGTGGAGAAATCGGTGATGTTGATCGTGACGCCGCCGTCGTCCTCGTCGGCGTTACCCAATGCCACCGCTGCCTCGATGATCGCTTCGGTGCCGGCTCCGAGCACCCCCACCTCGTAGGTCTGGGCGCGCTGGCCCAGGAAGACGGGCAGGGCGATCGAGCCGATGAGCAGCAGGATGGTGAAGAGGCTCGAGAACAGGAACGCCTTGGTCTTGCCGCGTTCGATCAGCTCGCGTCGGATGACGAGTGCCAGGGTTTCCCAGGTGGTCATGCCACTGCCTCCTTGAACAGATCCGAGAGTGATGGGGTGCTGAAACTGAAGTGGCGGATGGCCGAACCCACCCGGGGGTCGCTGATGAGTGCCGACACGTCCTCTCCGGCCGACACCACCAGCCGATGCCGATAGCCGTCGAAACTCGATGACACCACCCCGTCGAGGGTGGCCAGCAGCTCGGCGCCATCGTCGCCCACCTCGATCTCGAGGATGCGGTGCGGGGCACGATCCTGCAACGAGCGGACCTCACCCGAGACCACGATCCGACCCTTGTGGATGATCGCCACGTCCTGGCACAGATCCTCCACCAGGTCGAGCTGATGCGACGAGAACACCACTGCCACCCCGGCGCCCGCCCGTTCCCGCAGGACATTGGCCATGGTTTCGGCACCGATCGGATCGAGCCCGTTGAACGGCTCGTCGAGGACCAGCACCTCCGGAGCGTGGATGAGGGCCGCTGCCAGCTGTACCCGCTGCTGGTTGCCGTGCGACAGGGCGTCGAGGGTATCGGTGGCACGCTGGTCGAGGCCCAACTCGGTGAGCAGATCCATACCTGCCTGGCGGGCGGCGGGTTCGGTCATCCCGTGCAGGCGTCCGAAGTAGACCAGCTGTTCGATCACCTTCATCTTGGGATACAGCCCCCGCTGTTCGGGCATGTACCCGAACCGGAGCCGGGTCTCGGCCGAGATCGGCTGGCCTTTCCATGTGACGTGGCCGGCATCGGGCCGCAGCAGTCCGAAGATGGCGCGCATGGTGGTGGTCTTGCCGGCTCCGTTGGGTCCCAGGAATCCGAGCATGCGTCCCGCCTCGACGGTGAAGCTGCAGCCGTCGAGAGCGACCACATCGCCGTAGGTCTTGGAGAGCTCGTGGATGGCGAGCATGGGTGTCCTCCTGAATGGTTCGTTGCCACCAACCTATGGAGGCGGGGCGGTGGTGGCGTCCACCTGCCGAGGGATCGTGGCTTCCCCCCGGGGATGGAGGTGGGCGAGCTCTTCGATCAATAGGATCTCCGACATGCCCGGTGCCCTCACCCGAACCAACCTGCTCCGCGACGCCGCGGTGGCGGCCGGCATGGTGGTGCTGGCGCTGCTGGGCCTGGTGGTGGCATACGACTTCATCGAGGCCGATGACGGGCTCGACGAAGTCCCCACGCTCACCGTCTCGGTGATCCTGATGATCGTGATGCTGGCGCCGTTGGCGGTGCGCCGACTCCGTCCCGTCATGGTCCTCGGGGGAGTCACGCTGGCCTTCGCCGTCGTCAGGTTCACGGAGGTGCCCGAGGGCACCATGTCGACGGTCGGTCTGTTCGTGGCGATCTACACCGCCGGAGCCTGGGTGGGTGAAGCCTCCCACCGCCTGTGGTCGCGGGTGTTCGCGGTCGGTGTTTCGACCGGCGTGCTGATCTGGAGCATCCTCGTGCAGGCCGACTATGTGAACGTCGATGCCGCCCTCGCCACCATCTTCTCGGTGGTCATCAACGCTGTGTTCTTCGCCGCCGCCTGGATGATGGGCGATCTGGCCCGCCTCCGTCAGGAGAACGAAGCCGAGCTGCAGCGTCGAGCCGACCAGCTGGCCGTCGAGCGCGAGGAACGCGCCAAGCGGGCCGTGGTCGACGAGCGGGTTCGGATCGCCCGTGAGCTGCACGACGTGGTCGCCCATCACGTATCGGTGATGGGGTTACAGGCCGGGGCGGCCCGGCGAATCTTCGCCAGCGATCCCGACCGGGCCCTGGGAGCTCTCAGCTCGATCGAGGAGTCGGGGCGTCAGGCGGTGGGTGAGCTCCAGAAGCTGGTCGGCTTCCTCCGCTCCGGTGACGACAGCGAACTGCACGGTCCCCAACCGACCCTCGACGAGCTCGACCGGCTGCTCGACCAGACCCGGGCGGCCGGGATCCCGGTCGAAAAGCGGGTGATCGGCCGGGAACGCCCCGTCCCGGCCTCGGTGGCACTGTCGGCCTACCGCATCATCCAGGAGGCGCTCACCAACACGCTCAAACACGCCGGGGCGGTGCCCACCACGGTCGTCCTCACCTACACCACCGGGACCCTCGACGTGGAGGTGGTGAACCGGCGCGGCACGGTGGTGTCGACCCCCGGCGGCGGCCGCGGCCTGCTGGGCATGCGGGAACGGGTCGCCATGGTGGGCGGCACCTTCCGGTCGGGCACCACCGGCGACGGCGGCTACCGGGTGGCGGCATCGCTGCCCACCGGGACCGCCTACGACGAGGCCACCGCATGATCCGGGTGCTCCTGGTCGACGACCAGCAACTGGTGCGCAGCGGGTTCCGCATGATCGTCGACGCCGAAGCCGACATCACCGTGGTGGGTGAGGCCGCCGACGGCACCGAGGCGGTGCGGATGGTCAAACACGAACGCCCCGACCTGGTGCTGATGGACATCCAGATGCCGGGCATGGACGGGCTGGAGGCGACCGCTGCCATCACGGCCCTTGCACCGCCGGTACCCCGGGTGCTGATGCTCACCACCTTCGAGCGCGACGACTACGTGTTCTCGGCGTTGCGCAACGGCGCCAGCGGATTCCTCCTCAAGAACGCCCCACCTGAACGCCTCCTCGAAGCGATCCGAGTGGTGGCAGCCGGAGAGTCCCTGTTGGCGCCATCGGTGACCCGCCGCATCGTCGAGGAGTTTGCCCGGCGACCGGCGGTGGCCGCCTCGTCCCGCCAACTGGAACGCCTCACCGAACGCGAGGTGGAAGTGCTCGGACTGCTGGCCCGCGGCCACACCAACGCCGAGATCGCCGAGGAGCTGTTCGTGGGCGAGGCCACCGTGAAGACCCACGTCTCGAACGTCCTCACCAAACTGGACCTGCGGGACCGGGTTCAGGCAGTGGTGTTCGCCTACGAGCACGGAGTGGTCCAGCCGGGTGGATGAGCCGCCAACACTCTTGTCCCCCACGAAGAAGTGGGGGAAGCCCTTCCCCCTCTCGCAAGCTCGAGGGGGACAAAGCTGTTCACGCCGCTCGGCTTAGGCCCCTCCCCCCACTGCGTGGGGGACAAAGCTCCTGGCTCCAAGCGTGCCCATGAGTTCCCCCCTCCCGATTGGTTTAGCGCTCCGACCTGCACAACACTGATCGTGTGAAGAAGTACTCGCTGATGATTGTGATGGCGCTGGTGGTGGCGGCCTGCACTGGTGGAGACGGGTCGTCTGACACCACCGGGGCCACCCCCGTGCCCACCACGGTGCCTGCGGATACCACCGCGCCGCCGGCTACCGACGACGATCCGGTGCAGGCTCAGCTCGAGTGGTTCGTGAGGACCATCAATGGTGGTCCGCTGTCGGCCGATGTGTATGGCGAGCGGTTCGCCGAGGTGTTCCGTCTGCAGGTGCCGTTCGACGCCCAGTTCCAGCCGATCGTCGAACAGCTCGAGGCGGTGCCGGGGAACTGGATCGTGGTGAGCTACACCGAAACCGGACCCGAGAGCGGGGTGGGCATCCTCGCCGCCGGTGACGAGCGCATGCAGGTGTCGCTGTCGGTCCAGCCCGACGAACCGCATCTCATCGAAGGGCTGTTGGTGCAACCCGCCGATTTGCCGTCGACTCCCGACTCGTTCGAGAACGCCATCAACCGCCTGGAGGATCTGGGCACCCTGCGGATGCTGGGCGCCGAAGTCGTCGACGGGCAGTGCCTGCCGGTGACCGAAGTGGCAGCCGACGAGGCGATGCCACTCGGGTCGGTCTTCAAGCTGTTCGTGCTCGGCACGCTGGCCGACGCCGTCGCCGCCGGGGAGATCTCCTGGGACGACGAGATCGTGATCCGTGACGAGCTCAAGTCGATTCCGTCCGGAATCCTGCAGGATGAGGCCGACGGCACCGTCAAGACCGTACGGGAGGTGGCCGAGCTCATGATCTCCATCTCCGACAACACGGCCACCGACCACCTCATCGACCTGTTGGGACGCGAGCGGATCGAGGCCCATCTCCCGGAGCTCGGCCTCACCGAGCCCGAGCTGAACGTGCCATTCCTCACCACTCGCGAGCTGACGGCGCTCAAGGTCGGTCCGTCGGCGGGGCTGGGTGAGCAGTACGTGGTGGGCGATGTCGACGCCCGCCGAGCCATCCTGGAGCAGATCTCCGACATCGCCGTCGCCGACCTGCCCATCCAGGATCTCGACGAGCCGATCAGGCCCGACACGTTGGAGTGGTTCGCATCGCCCGCCGACATGTGCACCGTGTTCGCCGGCATCTGGGCCGATGGCGACGACACCGTTCGTGAGATCCTCACCTCCAACCCCGGTGTCGCCCCAGCCCCCGGCGTGTGGGACGAAGTCGCCTTCAAGGGTGGTTCCGAGCCGGGCCTGTTGGCGGTGGCATGGCTGACGGTGGCCCCCGACGGTCGGGTGTTCGTACTGAACGGATCGGTCCTCGACACCGGCGAGTTGATCGACGAGATGGAGGCGGTGTTCGTGTTCGCCGGGGCCCGCGACCTGCTCGTCGCTCCCGAATGACGGCACTCGACCTCGACGGCATCGACTGGGACGCCCTCCGCCGCATCCGGACGGGATTCCTCGACGGCACCGCCGGTTCCGGTTCGTACTGGACGTCGGAGTCCGACCTGGAGAGCTACGACCGCACGTTCGGTGAGCGAATCGGATGGAAGTGGGACCACGTCCTCGACGAGCTGGAGCTGCGGGGTTGGCGTCCGCCTGACGGCACCGTGCTCGACTGGGCTTGCGGGAGCGGAATTGCCGGTCGTCGGTTCGTGGCCCGATTCGGCGGGGCCCTCGACAGCTGGGACCGATCCACCAAGGCCGTCACCTTCGCCCGAGCCAAGGCCCGGGACGATGACGTGCTGTTGGGTGCGGTCGACGGAGATCCCGCCACGCTGCTGATCAGCCACGTGATCGGCGAGCTCCCGGACGTGGAGCTGACCAGGCTGGTGGACCTCGCTCGCCGTGCCACCGCCGTGGTGTGGGTGGAGCCGGGAGACCACGCTTCCAGTCGGGCCCTTATCGCAGCCCGGGAGCGGCTGATCGGGGAGCTCTCGGTGGTGGCGCCGTGCACCCACCAGAACGCCTGTCCGATGGCGGTGGAGGGTGAGATCCGGGACTGGTGCCACCACTTCGCCCGGGCGCCGTGGGAGGTGTTCGCCGACCCCGGCTGGGCCCGCTTCTCCAACGAGATGGGTATCGACCTCCACAGCACCCCCCTCAGCTTCCTGGTGATGGATCGCCGTCCCGTGCCGGCGCTACCCGCCGGCACCATGCACCTGGTCGGCAGCCCCCGCGTCCACAAACCGCATGTGCTCGTGTACGGGTGCGACGACGCCGGGCTCCACGCCCGTCGCCTCACCAAGCGACGGCATCCCGAGCTGTACCGGCAGGCCAAGAAGGGCAACCTCGATGCCATGGCGGAGTGGACCGCGGAGGGAGAGGAGATCGTCGTGTGGAAGGTCGCAGGAGGGCGATCGGACTGATCCCCAGCGGGCTTTGTTCGTTCACCACCGTTCGCCCGGCCTGCGCCCGTGTTCGGCTCAGGTGGGGTCGGTGACGTGGCCGGCGAAGAGCACGAGCCCGGACTGGCGGTGACGGATGAGGTAGATGAACGGCCGGTCGGCGGCGACGGTGAGCTCGGATTGGGGTGGGCCCGACGTCGCGAACCCGAGCGCGGTGGCTGCGGCGGCAACCGTGCCCTTTTCGTCGACGGTGATGTCGGCGGCGTGGACCGCGGCGCCGAGCACCGCCCCGGGCGTGATCTTCGGGTACGAGCCGGGGGCGGCACCGATCTCGCCGAGCCACTCCAGCAGGTCGATCTGATAGGTGTCGTCCCACTTGGGGAGGAGGAGCTCGTAAGGGCCGGTCGTGAAGGTGGCGTCGATCTCGTCGAGCAGGTCCTGGTCGAGCCGGCCGATGAGTTCCTCGTAGCGGCCGGGATCGGGGACCAGCACCAACATCGAATAGCCGTCGCCGGCGTAGGGAGTCTCGGCTCCGACGAACCCGTCACCGGTCCCACGGCGATCATCGAGCTCGAGTTCCTGCATGAACGACACGTCCACCTCGGTGCCATCGAAGGTGGTGAAGGTGCCGTCGACGGGGCCGTACTTGCCGAACGGGCGTGCCCAGTCGGCTGCGAAGTAGACCGCATCGGTCAGAACCAGCACCGTTTGTGCGGGGTCGATGAAGCCATCGGGGAGGAGTTCGGGAATCAGCCCCTCGGTACGGTCACCCACCCAGTCGTTGATGATGTGGCGGCTCTCCTCGGGCTCATTCATGAAATCGAGTGGAACGACCTCGGCGCCGTGCTGGGCGGTGAGTAGGTCGACCCATTGCTGATCGGGTTCGACTCCGATGCGAGGCCAGATTCGATCTGCGATCGTCACCGTCACCTGATCGGACTGGCCGGCGACGATGGCATGGTCGAGGCTGTTCCAGGCTTCATGCGACCCAGCGGGCAGGCCGAACGCCGACTCGATCGCCGAACGGGTGGTGTCGTCCCCGGCGGCCGCGGCCATCAACAACGCATGTCCGATCGATGCCGGGCTGAACACCACGTTGTCCCCGGCAGGGAGCCGACGGAGCAGCTCGAAGCCTGCATCGTTCCACCCGGCGGCAAGTTCACGGACCGGAGCGTCGGCCTCGATCGCGGCTCGCTGCACTCCGGCGCTCACCGGCACCGCCACTCCTGCAGGTTGCGATGGCACGGCCGACGGCCCCGGCGGCTCGGTGGGTTCTGAGCCGGGAGTCCCGCACGCCGCTACCAGCGACAAGATCACCACGAGCGGGGCAGCAGTTCTCATGCTGATAGGACGTTCGGCTGATCTGCCCGGTTCCTTGTCTGCCTCGCTCGTTTCACCATGAGTCGGCGCTGCCAGGTCCGGCAGCGTTCCTCGTGGTGGTGAAACCGGGTCTTCAGCCTCATGGCGACCTACCTGCCACCCAGGAAGTCGAGGATCCGTACCGTGATCGCAACCTGCTCGCCGACGTCGGTGGCATGGTGGCCGCCCTCGTAGAGGTGCACGGTGACGTCCCGGTCGAGACGGCGGAGGGCGTGGGCGTAGACCATCACCTGTCCCAGCGGGCAGCGCGAGTCGTGCTCGCCGGCGATCAACAGCATCGGGGCCGTCACCCGGTCGACGTAGGTCATGGGGTTGCGCTCGTGATAGAGGTCGGGGATCTCCATGGGGTCGCCGCCCATGATCTCCACCTCCCACTGCCGGATGGCGGGAGCACACTCGTAGTGGGCGGCCACCGAATCACCCACCGGGATCCCGGCCACCACCGCCCGCCACCGTCCGGGGTTGAGCCCGGCGTTGAGGGTGGCCAGGTAGCCGCCCCACGACCAACCCTCCAGCACCACCCGGTCGGGGTCGACGATGCCTTCGGAGACCAGATGGTCGACCGCGGCGCAAATGTCCTCGGATTCGGGGAAGCCGACGTTGCCGCGCAGGACGTCCCGGTGATCCCGGCCGTACCCGGTAGATCCCCGGTAGTTCACGGTCACCACCGCGTAGCCGTGTTCGACGTAGGCCAGGCGGCGCGGGTCATAGCCGTCGGTGTCGTGATACTCCGGGCCGCCGTGCACCGAGATGACTGCCCGATGGGGTGTGTCTCCCTCGGGCCGAGTGAGCCACCCCTGGATCCGGTCGCCCGACGGGTTGGTGAACCAGAACGACTCGGCCTCACGCCCGGATGGTGGTGGGGGAGTCGTCAGCGCCAGCACCTCGGTGCCGGTCTGGTCGACCACCCGGGGCGGATGCACGCCGTCGTGGCAGAGCATCCACACCGACCCGTCGGGTCGGGGCGCCGCCGACTCCACGGTGCCGCCCTCCCGCAGCACGTCGTCGCCGAGGAGTACCCGGTTGACCGCCTCATGATCGTGGAAGAGCAGGAGTTCGTCGCCAACCCATCCCAGCGGTCGAACCGCTCCCGGCAGATCGGTCTCCCACTCGGTGAGGCTGCCGGTGTCGAGGTCCCACACCCACGGCCGCTCGAATCCCGAGATCTCACGGCTGACCGCCAGCCGGTGGCCGTTCCAAGCCACCGGGACCACCGCCGCGTCCGGGTCGGCCAGGTCTGCGACCCGTGTCCCGTCGTCGGCCCGGACAACCCGGAGTGCCGAATGCACCATGTCGCCGGTCTCGGTGTGACGGATGCACAGCAGCGCCCCGTCGCCAGACAGGCCGCCTTCGCCCTGGGGCCACTCGCGGCCGACCCCGGCCGCGCTGTCGCCCCGGTACACCTCGGTGGCCTGCTCTCCTTCGACAACGAAGATCGAGTAGCCGGTGTCGTCGGCCAGCCCCACCGCCGACCGTGCCGTGCCCAGCGAGATGCCCATCATCCAGCCGTCCGCCAGCATCGGGAACAACGGGTGCGCCTCGCCGCCGAACGGCGTCACCATCCACCGGCCCCGCTCGTCACCGGTGGGGTCGAGCCACCACACAACCCCCGACCCGTCCGCCAGCACGTGCACCTCTTCGGCTCCCGCTCCACCGCCCGACGCCACAACCCGCTCGCCGGATTCGAGGTCCCACCACCACGCCTGCACGCTGCCGCTCTCGGTGGAAACCAGCCCCACCCGGTGCGGAGCATGCTCGGCCCAGGTGATCTGATGGATCGTCGGTGCTGTGAAGCGCTCGCGCCAGGTCATGAGGGGAGCCTAAGCGAGGGGCCGGAACGGGCACGGCCGGAAGCATGAGGCAAGCGGCAGGAGGCATTCGAGAACCCACGGCGAGGGCCTCCGGCCTCGAGCTTCCGGCCTCCGGCCTCGAGCTTCGGGCCATGCCTTCTCGGGCTGTCACCAGCCGTCGATGACTTCGGCGCAGTGGTCGCCCTGTCGGACATCATCGAAGTAGTTCTGCAGCCCTTCCGGTCCGGGCGCGCAGCCGAGCAGCTGCCGGTCGCCGAGCGGCGCCTCGAGAGCGACATCGACGAACTCGAAGTTGAGATCGGCGTCGCAGCCGCCCCCGAACGGGTTGACGATCTTGTCCCCGACGACGGCGGTGATCGTCACATCCTCGGGGGTTTCCTCGACCACCATGCGCTCGAACCGATTGCAGCTTCCGGATCCGACGGCCACGACGATCGACAGCGTCGACCCCTCGATGCGGGTGACGGCCCAATCGTGTGAGGCGTCCGTCCAACCGCTGCAGGACGACACCACGAGTGCAAGAGCCAACATGCCCACCATCGGCCAAATTCGGGATCTGTCCACGGCCCTGATCGTATCGTCGAAGGCGACCGTGACATGCTGGGTTGGGTGGGCTGGCGAACTACTTCTAACGAGGTCGTCCACCCGATACGTTGAACCGGTGAGCGATGTCCCGCAGGAGACCTACGCGGCACTGGTTGCCGACGTTTTCGAGACGGTCCGAGCGGCGCAGCGCGCGGCGGTTTACCAGTCCAACGCCCTGGTTGTGGCCATGTATTGGAACATCAGCCGCCACATTCGTGGAGCGTCAGCATGTCGAGAGGTTCCTTTGCCGCCGCGTGGCCTGACCAGGAGATTCTGCAGAAGGTTCTGCAGAGTCTGGGATGGGGCCAAATCCAGCTGCTTCTCGACAAACTCGACGACCAGCACGTGAGGGATTGGTATGCCCGTCGATCACTCACCGACGGGTGGACTCACGGGATCATGGCGGACCGGATCGGTGCCCAACTCCACCTCCGTGAGGGTGCAGCACCGTCCAACTTCCCGACGACAGCTTCCGACGTCGACCACGCGGTCCTCGACCGGCTCGCCACCGACCCATACCGACTCGACTTCATCGCTCTCGGTCCTGGTGTCGGAGAACGCAGCCTGGAGGACGCACTCACCGCACGGGTCACCGAGTTCCTCACTCACCTGGGAACCGGGTTCGCCTACATGGGTCGGCAGTACCGGGTCGAGGTCGGCGGCGACGAGTTCTTCATCGACCTGTTGTTCTACAACACGCAGCTCCATCGCTATGTCGTGTTCGAGGTCAAGTCGCGCCCGTTCCGACCTTCCGACGTCGGCCAGCTCAACTTCTATGTCACAGCCGTCGAACGGACCCTGAGATCCGAGAAGGACTCGCCAACCATCGGTGTGCTGTTGGTCACCGGGAAGAACCGTGTGGTGGTCGAGTACTCGCTCGCCAGCATCGGTACCCCGATGACCGTCGCCAACTACGCATATGACGAGCTTCCGCCGGACGTCCGGTCCCAGCTGCCCGCTGGCGAAGAGCTTGCATACGCGATCGAAGACACCATGCACGAAGGCGGGTAGGAAGGCGGCCGCGTTGCGTTCGTCGGTTCTGGCGTGTTCGTCAGCACAGACGTTGCGCGGCCGCCAGGCCCGAGAGAAACGCTCCCTCCACCCGGGCACCTGCCAGTGCCTCGCCGGCGACCACGATGCCGGGTGCGACCTCGATGGCGCCTTCGGTTCCGGGGTTGGTGGGGATGGAGTAGCGCCAGCGGTGACCGTGGGCTTCGACCGCCTTGGCTCCGAGGTGCCCGGCGGCTGCATCCACCACGACTGGCAACCACTCGGCTGGCTCCTGCTCGAGATGTTGTCGCGAGAACTCGGGGGAGGCGTGCACGGTGACGGCCGGAACCGGGGACACGCCTTTGTGCTGGTTGTCGGCCATCCAGGCGATTGGGCCCTCGGCCAGCGCAAGGTGACCGTCGGGGAGACCGGCCGGGCCGTCGAGGATCAGCATCGCCGCCAGGCAGGGGTCGTAGACGATCGACTCGAATCGTGAGCGGTGATCGCCCATCAGGTCGCCAACCAGGGTGAGGGTCTGGGGGAGGGGGGCGGTGATCACGCAGGCATCGGCGATGAGCGGTCCGTCGGCGGTGTCGACCAGCACGTTGCCATCCTGGCGGCGGATACCTGTCACGGTGACGCCGACCCGGACGTCCAGGCCCTGCGCCAGCTGCTCGCACACCGAACGCATCGACGGGGATCCGACGTGTCTCGGCTCCACACCCCGGTCGGGCTCGGTGATGCTGTGCGACTCGAACCAGACCTTCGCCGCCCCGTCGGCGATCAGTCGATCGACGGTCTCGGCGAACTCAGGACTGCGGGCGCTGAAGTGCTGGGCGCCGTGGTCGAAACGGGCGTCGCCGATGCGTTTGGTGGCCATCCGCCCGCCGAGGGCCCGGCCCTTGTCGAGCACCGAGACCTGGTGGCCTGAACCCGTCAACAACCGGGCCGCGGTGAGACCCGTCATACCCGCACCGATCACAACAACTCGCATGACCGGCATGGTGCCATCCGTCACCGCCAACCCCACACCGGTACGCTCCCGGCATGGAACTCAGCGAAGCGCTCTACACCACCCGGGCGATGCGACGGGTCAAGCCCGACCCGGTGCCCGAGGACGTGCAGGCGGCCATCCTCGACGCCGCCATCCGGGCACCATCGGGAGGCAACAGCCAGAACTGGCGGTTCCTCATCGTCACCGATGCCGAGGTTCGGGCCGGGCTGGCGCCGCTCTACCGGACCGCCTTCGACCAGCTTCAGAACACCATCTACGCCGGTCGGCGGGAAGCGGCGGAGGCGGCCGGCGATGAAGCAGCCCTGCGGGTGATGCGCTCCAGCGCCTGGCTCGCCGAGAATTTCGAACAGGTCCCCATGTGGTTCATGGCGTTCTCCCGCAACGACCCGACCGGTGCCTCCATTTATCCGGCGGTGTGGTCGGCGATGCTGGCCGCCCGCGGCTATGGCATCGGCACCTGCCTCACCACCATTCTTGGGATCTTCCAGGCCGAGGCCACCTTCGAGCTGCTCGGTGGCCCCGCCGACAAGGGGTGGACGATGAACGCGTCGGTGTCGTGCGGCTACCCACTCGGAACGTGGGGTGTGGCCGAACGTGCACCCACCCATCAGGTCGGCTACGCCGACCGCTGGGGCGAGCCAGTGCCGTTCACCATCGATCAGCCGCTGTGGGGTCCGGGCTGAAGCAGGTCGCCACCAGCTGCCAGCTGCCGGCGGCCAGCCAGAACGCGCTCCTACGTCTTGCGTGGTGGTGCAGATCGCAATCGTTTCGCTCACCTTTTGCACATTGTGCAGATCGCGGTCGTTTCGCTCACCTTTTGCACATTGTGCAGATCGCGGTCGTTTCGCTCACCTTTTGCACATTGTGCAGAAGGTCGTCGCTGATCGCTCGTGTGATTGCCGTCGCTTGCCACATCGGCAGATCAGGAATCGGGGGAGGCTCGACGAGCGGGAGGACGCGGACTACGGAGCGCATTGGGTGCAGTCTGCACCCTTAGTGAGTATCATGAATCCATGCCCAGAGTGATCCAGATCCGGGATGTGCCCGACCACGTGCACGATGCCCTGACCGAGGCGGCCGAGTCCCAGGGCCTCTCGCTGACTCGGTACATGCTCCGCGAACTCGAGAGCCTGGCCTATCGCGCCCAGGCGGTTCGCGCCAACGCAGCCGTGATCCGTGACACCCAGTCCGAGGTCCGAGGCCATGTCGATCGCAAGGCGATCCTCGCTGCACTCCACGAAGGTCGCGGCGATTGAAGGTCATCGATGCCGGCGTCATCGTCGAACTCGTGGCCAACGATCTGGACCCTGACAGGCTCGGCGAGGAGGAACTCGCAGTCCCCCACCTCATCGACAGTGAGGTCACCAACGTCCTCCGGCGCCTCGTGACTCAGGGACTCCTGACCGACGGGCAAGCCACGGTCGCGCTGAGCGGGTTCACCCGTCTGGCTCTCACCCGGTTCCCCGGCGACTGGCTCCGACCGCGAATGTGGGAACTCCGGCACAACCTCAGCGCCTATGACGCCACCTACGTCGCCCTCGCCGAGATGACCGCAGCGACCTCACTCCTCACGACCGACATTCGGCTCGCGCACGCACCGGGCGTCACCTGCACTGTCGAGGTGCTCTGACCCTGACCTGTTGACCTGTTGACCTGTTGACCTGTTGACCGGTCTACCTGTCGATCGCCAACACGAACGCCCGTACCGCTCCGAGTGCCGCGAGATCGGCGTGGGCCGCAGGGTCTTCGGTGTGGGTGAGGCGGGCGAGGGCGATGCGGGCGAGGGCGAGCTCGTAGGGCTGGCCGACGCCAGCGAGGAGTTCCACGGCCTCGGTCATGGTGGCGGTGGCCGAGTCGTCGTCGGCGACCGCCAGGGCGTGGGCGCGGAGCCAGGTGAGCATCGGCGCCCGGTCGGCGGAGTGCCTACTGAGTTCGTCAAGAAGGTCGAGCGCCTCGTCGGTTCGTGCCTGGCAGATGAGGCACTCGACGATGCGGATCCTCGTCTCGGCGGCGAGCGCGGCCGCCCCCATCTCCTCGAAGCGGGTGATTGCGTCGGCGAGGCGTGACGAAGCGGTTGCGTGGTCCCCCTGGCGCATGGCGAGACGTCCGATGTTCGACGCCACCAGTGCCTCGCCCACCGGGTAGCCCGAGGCTCGCCACACCGACTCGGCCCGCTGGAAGAGTTCGGCCGCTTCGTCCAGGCGTCCCTGGTCGGAGAGGATCTCGGCGATGTTGTTGTCGAAGGTGGCGACCATCACCACGTCACCGGCCCGATCCGACGCCTCGCGGCCCTGGCGGTACAAGTCCGCCGCCTCGTCCCAGCGGCCGGCGTAGTACGAGTCGATGGCCAGGTTGTTGAGCACCCGACCGGTGGCCGCCCAGTCACCCAGGTTCTCCAACAGGCCGAGGGCACGTTCGGCGTGAACGCGTGCGCCGTCGCCCAGGTGCACTGTGTTGAGCGACAAGAGGTTGAGGGCGTGGGCCAGCCGAGCGGGATGCTCGTCCACGTTCGGTGCCTCGATCACCGACCGGCAGTGGTCGGCCGACTCCTGAAAGCGTCCCTGTCGGTGGCGAATCCCGGCCAGCATCATGACCGCCTGCATGTCGGTGTCGTCGTCGACGGCACCCTCGATGGCCTGGTCGAGTGCCTCGGCGGCCGCATCGAGCCCTCCCCGCTTCTCGAACAGGCGGGCCTGCACCACTGCCAGAGCTCTCGACTTCTCGCCGAGCTGGAGGCCGGTGGCGTAGGCCAAGGCCTCTTCCACCACATCGAACTCGCCCGTCAGGTCGGCGGCATCGGCCAACGCCAGGGCGGCGTCGCAGGCAGCCACCGGGTCGGCGGCTGTTCCCAGTCGACCTGCCGCATCGATCGCCCGCCGGTACAGGGCAACCGCTTCGTGGGTCGCCCAGGTGGAGGCGGCCCGTTCGGCCGCCGCCACCGCGTACTCCCAGGTCTTTTCGTGGTTGCCGGCCGCTTCGAAGTGCACCGACAACACGGCGGCGAATCGTCGGGCCCGATGCCGGGCACGTCGTTCGATGGTGTCGGCCACCATGCCGTGGATCTCCTGGCGTCGTCGGTACGACAGACCGGCGTAGGCCACCTCGCGCACGAGACCCTGCGTGAAGCGGACCTTGCCGAGCGGGGAGACGGTGATGAACTCGGCCAGCGCCGACCACGTTCCCGAGTCGTCGAATCCGCCTGCCACCGGGGCGAGGGCCTCGGCGAGCAGATCGAGATCGAACTCGTTGCCGAGCACCGAGGCGTAGCGGAGCAGCCGCCGCTTGCGAGCCTCGAGGCGGTCGATCCTGGTGGCGATGAGGCGTTCGATGGTGTCGGGGATGCTCTCGGCCTGACCCAGCGATGCCAGCTCCACGGCGAACAGCGGGTTGCCGTCGGCGCGTTCCA
>JBHJOH010000155.1:0-9167 GCA_050329955.1 Acidimicrobiia bacterium
ACGCAGATCTTCATCGCACGCTCCTGCTCGCTCGGATGCGCACGGTAACGCTGCCGCCGCGAGGTGACCCCTCAAAGCGGGGTCGGGGCCTCAGTTCTCGGCGAGGATGCCTTTGAGTCGGTCGAGGTTGTTGGGGTTCATCTCGATGTGGCCCTGGTCGATGAGTTCGTACACCTCGAGCACAGCCGAGTTGGCCGGTGTTTCGATCCCCACTTCGGCGCCCTTGCGCACGATCAGCCCGGTGATGAAGTTGTATTCGCTGCGCCGGCCTTTCCAGGTGTCCTGCACGATGGCCGTCACCGCCCGCGGGCCGATGTGTTCGTAGAGGGTGTCGAGTGCCTTGAGCAGCACGTCGTCGCCGGCACCGGAGAACTCCTCGGCGGTGAGGCCGAACACCGGCTCCAGTTCGTAGCCGAGCGCCTTGCCCACCTCGGCGGCCTCGCGTCCGAGTTGGACGGCAATGTCACGCATTCCGGGCAGGGCGGCGCCTTCGCGGCTAGGGAGCCCGAACAGGCCATTTGGACCCATCGCCATGGTGTTGGCGACGAGCTTGGTCCACTTGGCTCCGTAGATGTTGGTGGTCACCACCGTCTGTGCGCAGTTCCCGAGCAGCTTGGCCATCATCTCGGCCCGGGGCGTCACCTTGCCGTCGAGCTCGCCCACCGTCAGCCAGGTACCGGTGCGTGAGGTGTTGCGGGTGACGACGCCGGGGGTGTAGATGTCGGCTGACAGTTCGATGGCACAGCCCATGGTGCGTTCCCGGCCGACGATGGCGGCGTGGGTGTCGTCGTTCATCGAGTTCTGGGTGCCGATCAGCACCCCGTCGGGCTTGAGGAACGGTTCGATCAGGTTGACGATCCAGCGGGTGTCGTAGGACTTCACCGCCACGATCACCACGTCGAACATGGGTCGTCGTGACGCCAGGTCGGAGATGTGGATGGCGTCCACCGGGACGTGCACTTCGCGGTCGGGCATCTTCACCCGCAGCCCGTAGCGGCGCATGGTCTCGACGTGATCGGCCCACTGGTCGACCACCATGACGTCTTCGCCGGCATCGATCAGGTCGGCCGCCAGACTGGCGCCGATCGCACCCGTACCCAACACGCAGATCTTCATCGCACGCTCCCGGTTCGTCGAAACCGCACGGTAGTGAGCGACGCGGAGGCGGAAGTCGCGGCGAGGGGCGAGGGGCGAGGAGCCAGAGTGCGGGAGAACCCTCAGCGAGTGGCGGCGTACTCCAGCGTCGCCAGCAGGTCAGCACGGTCGAGGTAGGGATAGTCGATGAGGACGTCTTCGATGCTTCGCCCCGATGCCAACTGCCCAAGGATCATGGCGACGGTCACTCGCGTATCCCGAATTGTCGGCAGACCGCCCATTCGGTTGGGGTCGATCGAGATGCGAGGCGACGGCATGGAAGAAGTATACGGACGAGCAGCGTCAGGGATCAGTTGATTCGTCGCGGGTGGTGTCCGTTGTCTCGCCGCGGGCCCCGTCGAAGCTGATGCGGCCGGTTTCTGGGTCCAGGTAGCCGATCACCTCGGACTCGGCTTCTTTCTCGTAGACCGGGACGAGGATGGCGTCGTCGGCGGGGATCATCGAGGCGTAGGCCCAGCCTCGGATGGGCCCATCGGTCACAGGGACTCGCTCCAGGTTCGCGACCACTTCCTCGCCAATGGTGGTTGCCGTGGATGCGGCGTCGCACATGGATGATCCTCGGAGCGCCTCGGAGATGCCCGCCCTGTTGACGACGAGTGCTCGCTCGAAGGTGGAGCCGGTGAAACCGAGCGTCACGCATGCCACCGGGTTGGGGCCGAAGCGGGACCCTGCTCTCACCGAGACCTCGGGGCGTCCGAACGCTGCCCGAAGCTGGTAGACCTCTTGCGCAACTCCCGAGAAGTCCGCAGCCGTCATGGAGGCGGCGTTCGGGAGGTCTCCGGAGAGGACGGCGTTCACCCATTCGGCACCCACCCGGACTGCCACTTCTTCGGGGCGTTGGACCCGGAGTTCCGAGGTGAATACGACCACATGGCCGTCACCGTCACAGACGCCGTCAGGCTCGGCCGGGTTCGTATGGCCTGCACCTTCGAGATCGTCCCCATGTCGGGCTAGAGGACCGCCCGATACATGATGGCGCGATGGTTGTCGGCTGCGGCCCACACCTTGGAGCGCACGAGCCGCGCAAGTGCATCCGCCACCACGTGGGCGGCGTCCGACGGCCCCACGAGCCCAGTGGCGAAGCGCGTCAACTCGACGGCGTGCTCTGCGTAGAGCCGCAGGAACCTGTCGTCGAGTTCGATCATCGTGTATGCGTAGTCACCGGAAGCCCGAACGGGTATGCGCTGACGACGTTCACGGCCGTCGATGACGACACCACCGCGCTCGTGGCCGAACTGGAACTGCTCGAACAGCGACGCAACGGGCTGGCCGAGGCATACGCGGCTGGCGAGATCGATAGAGCCCAGCTGGCGGCCGGGACCGCCGCCCTCGATGTCAAACGCGATACCGTCCGGGCGGGAACGGCCGAGACGTCCGCCTCGGCTGATCCCATCGACGTCGATGAGTTGCGCCGCCTGTGGGAGACGGGCGAAGTCGAGTGGACAAACCGCGTCGCTGCCTCGATCCTCGAGTCAGTCGTGGTCCACCCGGCGGTGGTGGGTAGGAACTACTTCGATCCGGGTCGGTTGGAGGTTCGCTGGCGTCGCTGAGCGAGATAGGCGCAACGATCGCAACGAAGCCGAGTACCCTCAGCAAGCAAGATGCTGCTCTACGAATTCTCCGGCCCCGTCACCGTGCGCATGGCTGGTAGCGCTGACGACCAGCCGAACGCAGAAGCATCCATCGAAGTCCACGAGCGCGGCATTTGGCACGGCGTTCTGCGGACCACGGATCGGGTACCCAACCTCTCGGCAACGCCGACCTGCTCACTTCCCAGGGCCGCTCGCACGGGTTTCGCATCGTGGCGAAGCGGCGAGGCGAGTGGGACATCGAGCAATTCAGCACGGCGATCTTGGAGTCTCCAGGCATGGCCGAATCCGGGCGTCGGAGCGGGTCGGTTCAATTGCTCGTCGCCGGCGAGGTCGTTGACCGGGGTTTGGCAGAAGTCAGACTCTTCAATAATCAGGCCTGGGAAGCCTCGATACTCCTGGAGGGGGGCGGGGCATGGTCGGCCGCCGGACAGAGTGGCCACTTCGCGACGATGAATGGCCATCGCTACAACCTCCGGAGCGATGGCACAGGGATTGTCACCGTGTGCCGACAACAGGGCATGGACATGGGGTACGACCGAACGCACAGTGAGGCGATGACCATCCACGTGACTTCCTGGGACTGGTCACCGCCACCTGTCTGAGTGCGGGCGGCAGGGCCGGATGCCGAGGACCCCGTTCGAATGCGGGAGGGGCCGCGAGAACTGCCGACGAGACGTCACCGCTTGACCTCCCTGGCACTGCCGACACCGGCTGGGTATTGAGTGCCGGACCGGCACAGAGTGGCGACGGAGGGCGTTCCGTCGGATTGACTGGGTCGACAGGTCAGCCAGCCGACAACGGGACGATCCGGAACCTCGAGCCAGTCTCGCAACGTCATAGAAGCATGAGGCACCGAACGCATCGGGTGATGGTCGTGGCGGTGGCTCTCGTTCTCCTGGTGGGGTGTGAGAGCGCCGGTACCCAGAACACGGAACAGACCGCGTCGACCACCTCAACGGTCGTTGAGTACGACGTCGGTGGTCTCGAAGCGGTGGGCGACGGCTGGTGGAAGCTCGTCGAAGCCCGTATCGACGTCGAGCCGATCGAGCTGACCGAGCAGCACTTCTTCAGTTTGCACAGGAGCGGAGAGGCTCAGTTGTCGGGCTCGTGGTCATGCAACTCGTGGTTTGCCGATCTGGCTCCGTCGGCGGGTGACGCAACCGACCTCGAAGTCTTCGAGGTCGGCCAGACGGCGATGTCGTGTGGAGAGATCCCCGATGCCATCGAGGTTGCGTGGGGCGCGGCGCTTATGGGCGTCACCGAGGCTGTCGGTGCAGAGGGATGGCTCGTGCTCCGTGGAAAAGGTGTCGACCTGCGGTTCCATCCGAGCGGTGACCTCGAGCGAGGGTGAGTCCCGCTGGCCGGCCGCAGTCTGCTCGATAGGCTTCTTTTGGCTGTGTATCACGCGTGATACAGTATGAGCCATGGCTGAGGTGACGATTCGGGAACTCAGGAACCAGGGCGGAAACGTCGTGGATCGGGTGGCTCAGGGTGAACGCGTGACCATCACCCGGTCTGGTCGCGCTGTGGCCGAGCTCGTGCCGGTGCGGAGGAAGCCGCTCGGACTCGCTGAACTGATGGAACGGCGCCGCAATCTCCCAGCCGTCGACACCGACCGGCTCCGTGCCGACATCGACGAGCTGATCGACAGTGAGCTGTAGAAGTGGTCAGCGGGATCCTCGACACCAACACCCTGATCCATCTAGGCCGGATCCACGACGTCGGCCAGCTGCCGGACGAACCGTTCATCACCACGGTCACCCTCGCCGAACTCTCGGTTGGTCCGCTCGTAGCGCGAACCGACGAGGAACGCGCCGCACGACAGGCACATCTCCAACAAGCCGAGGCCGACTTCCAGCCGATCCCGTTCGACTCAGCAGCAGCGCGTGCGTTCGGCAGCGTTGCAGCCGACCTCCGTACGGCCGGCCGAAAGCCGGCTGCCCGGGCCTATGACGCCATGATCGCTGCGATCGCCATTGCCAACGATCTCCCCCTTCATACCTGCAACGGCGCCGACTTCGCCGGCATCACCCGGCTCGTGGTCGTGGAGGTCGATCACCCGGACCAGTAGTGAATCCGCAGGCATGGCTGACCTGATCTGGCGGGCATGGTCAACGGCTCGAGCCCTTGATCCGGGTCTGGTTGACCCGTTGACTCGTTGACCTCTCGACCGTCCTGGCGATGCGGCCTCCGCCGATCAGAAGATCCAGCGATCGACCGGGTTCACGTTCCCTTGAACTCGGGAGGGCGTTTCTCGACGAAGGCGTTCATCGCTTCGACCAGGTCGTCGGTCATGAGGAACGACGTGTTCCACAGCGCCACGTGCTCGAGGGCGGCGGCGGTGGACATGCCCTCCTCGGCCTGGAGCACCGCCTTGATGCCCTGCACCACGAAGGGGCTGTTGGCGGCGATCTCGGCCGCCATCGCCGCAGCGGCTTCGAGTAGGGCGTCGTGGTGGCGGTACACCCGGTTCACGAGGCCGATCCGCTCCGCTTCGGCGGCGTCGATGTCCTTGCCGGTGTAGGCGAGCTCGGCGACGTGACCGGGGGCGATCACCTTGGGAAGTCGCTGCAGGGTGCCGACGTCGGCAACGAGGGCGATCCTGGTCTCGCGCACCCCGAAGGCGGCGTCGGCCGAGGCCAGGCGGATGTCACAGGCGGTGATCAGGTCGACGCCGGCGCCGATGCACCAGCCGTGGATGGCGGCGATCACCGGCTTGGGGCAGCGTTCGAAGGCGGTCATGGTGTCCTGGAGCTGTTTGACCTGGCGGTAGAACGCCATCTTTCGGGTCGCCTCCGACGGCTCGTCGGTTTGGTTCACCGTCATGAGCATGCCCAGATCGATGCCCACCGTGAAGGCCGCCCCCCGACCCGCCACCACCAGCACTCGAACCTCGGGGTCGTCGGCCAGCTCGGCCACCGCTCGTGGGATGTCATCCCAGAGATCGGCCGAGAGGGCATTGTGTTTCTCGGGGCGGTTCAGCCACAACCAGCCGACGTGATCTTTGACCTCGGTCTGCAGGTGCTCGTATCCCATGGCCCGAGCATAGGAGCGGACCGCCCCTGGACACCGGACGGTCGCACATGAGTCATTCTCGACGTGTAGGTTCGATGAGGTCGTTCGAAGGGAGTGAAGTTGGGATCACGGACACGTCTCGCCGCCTGGGCATCGACCCTGGCACTACTGGTCGCCTCGATACCGTTGGGCGCAGGCCCGGCGGAGGCCGCCACCGACGAGTTGTTCTTCTCGGAATACATCGAGGGAAGCAGCAACAACAAAGCGCTCGAGATATACAACGGCACCGGCGCCGCCGTCGATCTGGCGGCGGGTGGCTACAACGTTCAGATGTTCTTCAACGGCAGCACGACGGCCGCACTGACCATCAACCTCACCGGGACGGTGGCCGACGGCGACGTGCACGTGCTCGCCCAGTCGGCGGCCGATGCAGCCATCCTGGCCCAGGCGGATCAGACCAACGGAGCCGGATGGTTCAACGGCGACGACGCCGTGGTGCTCCGGCAGGGAACCCAGATCCTCGACGTGATCGGCCAGATCGGTTTCGACCCCGGCAGCGAGTGGGGGAGCGGGCTCACCAGCACCGCCGACAACACGCTGGTCCGGCTGGAGACGGTGTGCGCCGGCGACCCCGACGGGTCCGACGTGTTCGATCCGGTAGTCGAATGGACTGGCTTCGCCACCAACACCTTCACCGGCCTCGGCGCCCACACCGCCTCCTGCGACGGACCGGTGGAGGACGCCGCCCCGGCGGTTGCGTCCACCACGCCGGCCGACGGCGGCGAGATCTCGCCCACCGAGAACCTGGTGGTCACCTTCACCGAGCCGGTGGCGGTAGCTCCCGGCGGTTTCTCGCTGGTGTGCACCGACCCGATCGATGTGACCGTGTCGGGCGGCACCACCTCGTACACCCTCGATCCGGTGACGGATCTCGTGGCTGGTGATAACTGCACGATCACGGTGAGCGCGGCGCTCGTCACCGACCTCGACGACAACGACCCACCGGACGCCATGGTGGCCGACGTGGTGGTGACCTTCGGCGTCCAGAACGCCTGCGCCGCCGTGTTCACCCCCATCCCCGCCATCCAGGGGAGCGGCCTCACGGCGGCCATCACCGGCACCGTCACCACCCAGGGGGTGGTGGTGGGTGACTACGAAGGGCCCTCCCCGACCCTGCGCGGCTTCTACCTGCAGGACCCGGTGGGCGATGGCGATCCGACCACCTCGGATGGCATCTTCGTCTTCAACGGCAACAACAACTCGGTCGAACTGGGCGACCTGGTGCGGGTTACCGGCACCGCTGGGGAGTTCCAGGCCCAGACCCAGATCTCGGCGTCCACCATTGTCGACTGTGGGACCGCCACGGTGGAACCGGTCGAGGTGGAGCTGCCGTTCCCTTCGGCCGACTACCTCGAGCGGTACGAGGGGATGCTGGTGCAACTGCCTCAGACGCTCTATGTCACGGAGTACTTCCAGCTCGGACGGTTCGGCGAGGTGGTGGTGTCGTCGGGTGACCGGCTGCGCCAGCCCACCGACATCGCCGAGCCCGGCGGATCGGCCAACGCCGTGCAGACGGCCAACAACCTGAACCGGCTGAAGATCGACGACGCCCTCCAGAACCAGAACGCCGACCCGATCACCTTCAGCCTCGATGGCGGTCCACTCACCGAGTCGAACGCCTTCCGGGGTGGTGACACCATCACCGGAGCGGTGGGCATCATGACCTTCACGTGGGCGGGGAACGCCGCCTCTCCCAACGCCTATCGCTTGCGTCCGGTGAACGCCCTCGGGGCCACCTGGGACTTCGAGTCCCAGAACCCGCGTCCGTCCGGACCACCGGTGGTCGGAGGCACCGCCACCGTGGCTGCCTTCAACGTCCTCAACTACTACACCACGATCGACGCCGGCCCCGACGTGTGCGGTCCCGCCTTCAACCAGGACTGCCGTGGTGCCGACAGTGCCCTCGAGTTCGAGCGGCAGCGGGTGAAACTGCTGAAGGCGCTCGACCTACTCGATGCCGAAGTGGTGGGGCTGGTGGAGTTGGAAAACACCACCGGGGTCGAGGCGATGGCTGACATCGTGTCTGGACTCAACGCCATTCCCGGCGGTCCCGAATACGACTACGTCGAGACCGGCACCATCGGCACCGACGCCATCAAGGTGGGTCTGATCTACCAGACGGAGGCGGTGACGCCGCTGGGTGATCACGCCATCCTCGATTCGTCGGTGGATCCCACCTTCGACGACGACCTCAACCGGCCGGCTCTCGCTCAGAGCTTCACCTCCGACGACGGCGAGGTGTTCACCGTGGTGGTGAACCACTTCAAGTCGAAGGGCTGTGGTGGTGCCGTCGGCCCCGAGGCCGACCAGGGCGACGGGCAGGGCTGTTGGAATCCGGCCCGGACGGCGGCGGCCGAGGCCCTGGTGGAATGGCTGGGTACCGACCCCACCGGGTCGGGCGACCCTGACGTGTTCGTGATCGGCGACCTCAACTCCTATGCCAAGGAGCAACCGATCGACGCCTTCATCGACGCCGGCTACGTCGACCTGGGTCGGGCCTTCGAAGGTGACGACCACTACTCGTACGTGTTCGACGGGCAGTGGGGCTACCTGGACTACGCCCTGGCGTCGCCCAGCGTGGCCGCCCGGGTGACCGGGGCGGGGTCGTATCACATCAACGCCGACGAGATCCCGGTGTTGGACTACAACACCGACTTCAAATCGTCGACGCTGATCACCTCGCTGTTCGCTCCCAACGAGTTCAGGACATCCGACCACGACCCGGTCATCCTCGGGTTCTGTGATGCGGTGGCGCCGACGGCATCGGCGACGGCGACCCCGTCGCAGCTGTGGCCACCGAACAACAAGATGGTGAATGTCACGGTGACCCTCGACGTGTTCGACACCTCCGGGGCCGATGTCGAACTGGTGTCGGTCACGAAGAACGAGCCCGACTGGAATCCCCGTCGCGGGCCCGACATCGTGATCGTGGACGACACCACCTTCCAGCTCCGCGCCAGTCGGCTCGGCAGCGGCGACGGGCGTATCTACACGATCACCTACTCGGCCGTCGACGCCTGTGGCAACGAGACCGTGTTCACCACCGAGGTCATCGTCCCCCACGACCAGGGGAACTGAGAACCGGAGGTCCGGCAGATAGGAATGGGGACCTGACCCGGTGCTGGGGACGGTCGACAAGTCAACAGGTCAACAGGTCAACAGGTCAACAGGTCGACAAGTCAACAGGTCGACAAGGAAAGCCCGCGACGTGCGTTCCTGTCGACGTCAGGACAGAACTGTGCCCGCCCCATCATGGGGCGGGCACAGTCCGCTCGTCGCTCGTCGCTCGTCGCTCGTCGCTCGTCGCTCGTCGCTCGTCGCTCGTCGCTCGTCGCTCGTCGCTCG
>JBHJOH010000156.1:0-3905 GCA_050329955.1 Acidimicrobiia bacterium
GAGTAGGTGGCAGCCATCCGACCAGCCTACCGAGCGATCGCTCGGTGAGGCACCAGGCCGTAGGATGATCGGTCCATGGCAGACGAACCCAACGAGCTGGTGACCCGACGCGAGGCCGAGATCGCTGCCGGCGCCCTGCCGCTCTTTCTGGAGAAGGGCTTCCACGCCACCTCGATCCGGGAGATCGCCGCCGCCGCCGGTCTCAGCATGGGCGGGCTGTACGAGTACATCGGCTCGAAGGACGACGTGCTCTCGCTGGTGTACCGGCAGATGACGTCGCCCTTCGCCGAGACCCTCGACGCACCTGTCGACACCGATCTCACCGCCCTCATCACCGCCGCCCTCGCCGCATCGTGGGACCGGGCCAAGGACGTGCAGATCCTGTACCGGGAGACGGTGGCGCTCGACGCCGGTCACCGCGACGATCTGGCCGCCACCGAGCGCTCCTACGCCCACCGCATCGCCGAGGCGATCGCAGCGGGTGTCGAGCGCGGCGAGCTCGCCTGCGACGACCCGCTGCTGGTGGGCCACGTCGTGATGTTCCTGGCGGCCTTCATGCCGTTGCGTTCGTGGATCACCCGGACCGATGGGATCGAGTCGAACGCCGAGACAGCGCGGGCGGTCGCCGAACTGATCGTGTCCGGGCTGCGGCCCTGAGTCAGCCCCCCGAGACTGCCACCTCGTCGTGGTCGGGCACGTCCTCATCCCAGCCGCCCTCCAGATAGCGGTGCGGCAGCTTCACCGCTCGCGGCCCCCGGGTGTGGCCGCGGGTCATGCGGGTGGCGCCGTCGTGGGGTAGCGCTTCGTGGTCGAGTTTGCCGAGCAGGTCGGCCAGCTGGTCGAGGCTCTCAACCGACGCCAGGCCCGATCGCAGCTCCGGCCCGGCCGGGTAACCCTTCAGGTACCAGCCGGTGTGTTTGCGGAAGCCCCGCAGCCCCATGTCCATCCCGAACCAGTCGGCCAGCAGCTCGGCGTGCTCGAACATGATGTGCGTCACGAACCCGAGCTCAGGGATCGTGTTGGTGGGGGTGCCGGCCAACGTCGCCGACAGGTCGCCGAACAGCCAGGGCCGACCCAGACAACCCCGGCCGACCACGACGCCATCACAGCCGGTTTCGTCCATCATCCGCACGGCGTCGGCCGCCTCCCAGATGTCGCCGTTGCCCAGCACCGGGATGGTGGTCACCGCCTGCTTGAGTGCCCTGATCGACGACCAGTCGGCCTCGCCCGAATACAGCTGATAGGTGGTGCGCCCGTGCAGGGCGATGGCCGAGATGCCCTCCTCCTCGGCGATGCGGCCGGTGTCGAGGTAGGTGAGGTGGTCCTCATCGATGCCCTTACGGAACTTGATGGTGATGGGGATGGCACCGGCGTTGGCCACCGCCGCCCGCAGGATCGCCCGCAACCGGTGTTTGCGCCACGGCAACGCCGACCCGCCGCCGTTGCGGGTGACCTTGGGGACCGGGCAGCCGAAGTTGAGGTCGATGTGATCGGCCCCCTCCTCCCGCACCAGCAGGGCGACCGCCTCACCCACCGCCCCGGCGTCGGTGCCGTACAGCTGGATGGAACGGGGGGACTCGTCGTCGGGGAACCGGGCCAGCATCCGCGACTTCTCGTCGCCCATCACCAGGCTGCGGGCGCCGATCATCTCGCACACGTAGAGACTGCCGAGGGTGCCGCCGTACCGCCGACACAGGCGCCGGAACGGCGCGTTGGTGACCCCGGCCATCGGGGCCAGGACCACCGGCGAAGCAATCGCCAACGAGCCGATCTGAAGGGACATGGTCAGTCAAGGTAGCGCCGACAGCTGCTAAACCCGAGGCCATGAGCTTCGCATCCGCCACCTCGGTGGACTCGAACGGCACCCACTACCGGGGCAGCATTGCCGAAGGATGGGACGTGGTCGGCAACGCCAACGGCGGCTATCTGATGGCCATCGCCGCCCGGGCCATGTCGCTGACGGCGGATCGCCCCCACCCTGTCACCGTCACCGGCCACTTCCTGGCCCCCGGTCGGGTGGGCCCGGTCACGGTTGCACCCGAGGTTCTGAAACAGGGCCGCAGTTTCGCCACGGTGCGGGCCGACCTCCGAACCGAGGACCGGACGCTGGTGTCACTGCTGGGCAGCTTCGGCGACCTGTCGAACCTGGAAGGCCCGGTGCGGATCGACGCCGAACCACCGGCCCTCCCCCACCCTGACGAGTGCGTTCGGGTGGAACCGAGCCCGGCCGGATTCCCTCCGGCGATGATGGACAAGATCGATCTGCGCCTCCACCCCGACGACGCCGGCTTCGGCCTGGGCAAGCCCTCCGGCCGGCCAGAGTTCCGGGGCTGGTTCCGCCCCCTTCCGGGCGAGGAACTCGACGTGTTCACGCTGCTGCTGGCGGTCGACGCCTTCCCCCCGACGATCTTCAACGCCGACCTCCCGGTCGCCTGGACCCCGACCGTCGAGCTCACCGCCCACGTTCGCGGAATCCCCCAACCCGGCTGGCTCCGCTGCCGGTTCAGCACCCGCTTCATCACCGGCGGCATGCTGGAGGAGGACGGCGAAGTGTGGGACGAATCGGGCCGGCTGGTGGCGCAGAGCCGGCAGCTGGCGTTGATGCCGAGGACGCAGAACGCAGAACGCCGAACGCAGAACGCCGCTGCCGCCGAGTAACGAGCGCCTTACGGGAGTCCAACAAGGCCGCTCCTGCCAACGATCGACGACGCAGGTCAAACCCCCGATCACCCCCGCAACCCGGCGGGAGGGGCTTTGGCGTTCTGCGTTCTGCGTTCTGCGTTCTGCCTACCAGTACTCCTCATAATGCACATTCCCGATGACGCCGCGGTGGTCGATCGTGAACCCGCGCTTGTGGAGGATCTCCCCCACGCCTGCCACTTCGGGGAAGGTGGGGGTGTGGCCCGACCACTCGGGGAGGCCGGTCATGGCGGGATTGCCGCACAGGAAGACATGGGTGCGATTGGGGTCGAGGCCGTGGGCGACCAGCGCCTCGAGCTCGCCGTCACGGACCACGTCCTGGATGTAGCGCTTCGGCACCGACGGCTCCCGGGTGGGGAGGGCCACACAGGTGTAGTTGGAGTGGTAGCGCTCGAGCGTTCGATGATGCTCGGCATAGCCCAGGTCACGGAGCTGTCGCACCGTCACCAGTGACACGATCCGGCCCCGGTGGCCCTTGCGGAGCAGCTCGGTGATCATGGCGTTGTGGGGCGCCTCGCCGGTCCCGGTGGCCAGGAACACCACGTCGGCTTCGGGGTCGGTGACCGGATCGAGCGTGTAGCGCCCGGCGATCTTGGGACCGAGGTAGATGCGATCACCCACCCGCTTGCCGGCGAGTCGTGGCGTGAGGGCGGGAATCCGGTCCTCGGTGGGCCGCACGTGAACGATGTAGAACTCGATCTCGCGTTCCTCGCCGGCGTCGACCAGATAGCCGTACTGGTCGAAGATCTGCGAGCTGATGGAGTACGAACGCCTGATCATCTTGGCTCGCTGCACTTCGCTGAGACCCTCGTCGGCGTCGTCGACCCGGGGCTCCCAGTACCCGAGCCCGAGGGTGGCGTACTGCCCGGGCCGGTGCACCGTGTCGCGCTGGTCGGGCCTCACCCTGATCACCCACAGATCCTCGTGGCTGAAGTCGAAGTGGGTGATGGTGGCGTTGTAGTGCTCCACCCGCAGTTGTTCCACCTCATGGGTGGTGCTGGGACGGGGCCATCCCGGCTTGGGGGGCGGCAACTCGTCGGCGAAGGCGGATGTGATGGTGTCCCACGAGGAGGCGGCTCCCAGCGGGTTGGAGGCGGGGGCGATCGAGTCGACGGTGAAGAGGCGGCCGTCGGCGGTGGCGACCGCGGTGTCGTGCGGATAGATCGCCACCACGTGGTCGAACTGCAGATCGGGGGTGCGACGGT
>JBHJOH010000157.1:0-16627 GCA_050329955.1 Acidimicrobiia bacterium
ACCACCATGGGTTTATGGTCAAGCTACTAAGGGCAAACGGTGGATGCCTTGGCGTCAGGAGGCGATGAAGGACGTGGGTAGCTGCGAAAAGCTTCGGGGAGCCGCTAACCAGGCTTTGATCCGGAGATGTCCGAATGGGGAAACCCGGCTGGGGTCATGCCCAGTCATCCCGCACTGAATTCATAGGTGCGTGGAGGCGAACCCGGGGAACTGAAACATCTAAGTACCCGGAGGAACGGAAATCAACCGAGACTCCCCAAGTAGCGGCGAGCGAACGGGGATCAGCCTAAACCGGTGGGAAGCAATTCCTGCCGGGGTCGTGGGACTCCAACGTGGGACCGGAACAGATAGCGGAACGGTCTGGAAAGGCCGGCCAAAGAGGGTGATGGCCCCGTACGCGAAATCTGTGATGGCCCTAGGATGTTCCCGAGTACCGCGGGGCACGAGAAATCCCGTGGGAATCTGGGGGGACCACCCTCCAAGGCTAAGTACTTCCTGACGACCGATAGTGAACCAGTACCGTGAGGGAAAGGTGAAAAGAACCCCGGTGAGGGGAGTGAAATAGACCTGAAACCGTTTGCCTACATTCAGTGGGAGCCCTATGACGACACCTTCGGGTGTCGTAACGGGTGACTGCGTACCTTTTGTTTAACGGGTCCGCGAGTTACTCCTCGGCAGCAAGGTTAAGCCGTCAGGTGTAGCCGTAGCGAAAGCGAGTCCGAACAGGGCGTCTAGGTGCCGGGGGTAGACCCGAAACCAAGTGATCTAGCCATGGCCAGGGTGAAGCTCGGGTAAAACCGAGTGGAGGCCCGAACCGCAGCAGGTTGAAAACTGCCCGGATGAGCTGTGGCTAGGGGTGAAAGGCCAATCAAACTTGGAGATAGCTGGTTCTCCCCGAAATATATTGAGGTATAGCCTCGTGTGATCTCTGTCGGAGGTAGAGCACTGGATGGGCTAGGGGTCCTACCAGATTACCGAACCCAACCAAACTCCGAATGCCGACAAGAGCAGCACGGGAGTCAGACTGCGGGTGATAAGATCCGTGGTCGAGAGGGAAACAGCCCAGACCGCCGGCTAAGGTCCCCAAGTCCATGCTAAGTGGGAAAGGAAGTGAGAGCGCTCAGACAACCAGGAGGTTGGCTTAGAAGCAGCCACCCTTTAAACAGTGCGTAATAGCTGACTGGTCAAGTGCTCTCGCGCCGAAAATGTAACGGGGCTCAAGCATGGCACCGAAGCCGCGGGTTCGAAGACTCTTCGGAGTTTTCGTCCGGTAGGGGAGCGTTCCAGTAGCCTGTGAAGCTCGACGGTGACGACGGGTGGAGGTCCTGGAAGTGCCTATGCGGACACGAGTAGCGATAAAACAGGTGAGAAACCTGTTCGCCGTAAGCCCAAGGGTTCCTGAGTAAAGCTAATCTGCTCAGGGTTAGTCGGCCCCTAAGCCGAGGCCGAAAGGCGTAGGTGATGGGAAACGGGTCAATATTCCCGTACCACTAGGAAAACGTTTGACCGAAGGGGGGACGGAGAAGGGTAGCTGATCCGGGTGTTGGACGTCCCGGTACAAGCCCGTAGGCGGGAGGCGTAGGCAAATCCGCGCTTCCATTCCAAACGCCGAGAGGTGACGTCGAGAGCCGCAAGGCTCACAAAGTCAGTGATCCCATGCTTCCGAGAAAAGCCTCGTAGGGAGTCTTCCTGGTGACCGTACCGCAAACCGACTCAGGTGGGCGGGCAGAGTATGCCAAGGCGCTTGAGAGAACTCTGGTCAAGGAACTCGGCAAATTAGCACCGTAACTTCGGGAGAAGGTGCGCCCCGATCCGTGAACGGACTTGCTCCGGGAGCGGACTGGGGTTGCAGTGAAATGGGGGTAGCGACTGTTTACTAAAAACACAGGACTCTGCGAAGTCGATAAGACGACGTATAGGGTCTGACGCCTGCCCGGTGCCGGAAGGTTAAGGGGAGCTGTCAGCCGAAAGGTGAAGCGGTGAACCGAAGCCCCGGTAAACGGCGGCCGTAACTATAACGGTCCTAAGGTAGCGAAATTCCTTGTCGGGTAAGTTCCGACCTGCACGAATGGCGTAACGACTTGGGCACTGTCTCAACCAGAGACTCGGTGAAATTGCAGTGTGAGTAAAGATGCTCACTACCTGCGGCAGGACGGAAAGACCCCGGAACCTTTACTCTAGTTTGACATTGGAGTCTGGCGTTCGATGTGTAGGATAGGTGGGAGTCTGGGAAGCGGTGGCGCCAGCCATCGTGGAGACAACCTTGAAATACCACCCTTCGCTCGACGGCCTTCTAACCTCGATCCGTTATCCGGATCAGAGACAGTGTCTGATGGGGAGTTTCACTGGGGCGGTGGCCTCCTAAAGCGTAACGGAGGCGCCCAAAGGTTCCCTCAGTCTGGTCGGCAATCAGACGTTGAGTGTAAATGCACAAGGGAGCTTGACTGCGAGACCAACAAGTCGAGCAGGGACGAAAGTCGGGATTAGTGATCCCACGGCGGCATGTGGGTGTGCCGTGGCCAACGGCTAAAAGGTACTCCGGGGATAACAGGCTTATCACGCCCAAGAGTCCATATCGACGGCGTGGTTTGGCACCTCGATGTCGGCTCGTCGCATCCTGGGGCTGGAGCAGGTCCCAAGGGTCCGGCTGTTCGCCGGTTAAAGCGGCACGCGAGCTGGGTTTAGAACGTCGTGAGACAGTTCGGTCCCTATCCGCCGCAGGCGCAGGAGATTTGAGAGGAGCTGTCCCTAGTACGAGAGGACCGGGATGGACGTACCACTGGTGTGCCAGTTGTCCTGCCAAGGGCACGGCTGGTTGGCTATGTACGGACGGGATAAGCGCTGAAAGCATCTAAGTGCGAAGCCCACCTCAAGATGAGATCTCCCACGCGGTCAACGCGGTAAGGCTCCTGGTAGAAGACCAGGTTGATAGGCCGGATGTGTACGTGTAGCAATACATTTAGCAGACCGGTACTAATAAGCCGAGGGCTTGGATTTGAATCCGAAATGACGTGCTCGCTATGGAGTGCTCAGGGTGACCCCTGTACGGGGTCGACTGAGTACACCGGCCTGGTAGTTCCAGGCCGCGATAGGTTTGTCCGGTGGCGATAGCGGTGGGGAACAACCCGTTCCCATTCCGAACACGGCAGTTAAACCCGCCAGCGCCGATGGTACTTGGGGGGCAACCCCCTGGGAGAGTAGGTCACCGCCGGACATAAATGTGATGAGGGCCGACCAGGAGTCGGCCCTCATTCGCGCCACAAAGGAGTGTGCATGCCTGCCAACGGTGGTGGTTCCGACAGATCCAGCCACGGACGCGGCGACTCTCGTGGAGGCTCCGGCGGGAGCAACCGCTCCGGACGTGATGGCGGTGGTCGCGGCCGCGACTACTCATCGCGCGATGACGGTACTCGCCGGGACAGGTCGCGCGGCGATCGTCCCTCCGATCAGCGCGATGACCGGCGGAAGCCGCTGACGATCCAGCCGGGAGCGCCGCTCCCGAAATGGGTGAGGGAGGAGATCACCCGCTCGACCCCGAAGGACCGCAGGGACGCCGCGCTCATCGAGCTCACCAAGGGCCTCGAGTCCTACGCCGATGAGCGACCGCGCCAGGCGGTGGTCTCGCTGCGCAAGGCCAAGGACCTCTCGCCTCGGGCCGCAACCGTCCGCGAGATTCTCGGTTTGGCGGCGTATCAGATCGAGGCTTGGGACGAAGCGTTGCGCGAGCTTCGGACCTTCCGGCGCATCACGGGTGAGACCCTCCACATGGCGGTCGAACTCGACTGCCTGCGGGCGCTCGGGCGTCACGCCGATGTCGACAAGACCTTCCAGCTGTTCGGCGAACTGGGTGGGGATCGTGACAGTGAGGATGAGGTGTGCGTGGTCTACGCCTCGCATCTGCTCGATCAGGGACGGGTCGCAGACGCATGGCGGGTCATCAAGCCGGGTCGCCTCGTCCCCAACCCGCCCACTGCGGCGGTTCGGCGCTGGGCGGTGGCTGCCAGGGTGGCGGCAGCTGCCGGTGATCGCGCCGGTGCGCGGCTGCTCTACGACGCGGTCAGGCGTGAGTCACCGGACATCGAGTGGTTGGCCGACCTCGAGTCCGAGCTCGGCATCTGAGGGTGGGCGTTTTTCGTCACACCCAAACCGTACATTCTGGGTTCCGCCTTCCCCCTGAACCCAGGAGGAGTCCTGTATGGACATCCCTTTTCGAGACCTCAATCTGGTCGTCATCTGTGGGCGCGTTGCCTCGGCGCCCGATCTGCGCCACGACGACTCCGGCACGAGGCAGCTGCGAATGCTCGTCACGCTGCGAGGTGACCGCCCTCGGCGCCGCATCGACGTGCTCCCTGTGACGGTGTGGGACCCCGAGGATCACCTCGTGGACCCTGGGCTTCCCGTGGGGGCGCGCGTGATGGTGGCGGGCATGGTGCAGCGAAGTCTGCCGGAAGGTCCCGAAGGTCAACGTAGTCGGCTCGAGGTCATCGGTCTGCACGTTGCGGTGCACATCCCTGCCGGACTCGATGTGGACTTGGCCACGACCGTTGCGGGGTAGCCTCCCGCTCCATGCGGGTAGCGGCAGCCACACCATCACGTCCGGCGCTGGCGGCGGCGTTGGCAGTCGCCGGTGCGGGGGGTGGTGCCGTCGACGCCGCCATCGCCGCAGCCGCCGTGGCGATGGTCACCGAGGTCGGCGTGTGCGCACCCGGCGCCGGCGGCTTCCTGACCGTGTCCCACGGTGGAGAGTCGGCCACCTACGACGGCTACATGTCGGTTCCGGGGTTGGGCAACCGATCGGGGCCGCGGCCTCAGGTCACCGAGGTGACCATGGCCTACGGGGGCGGCATCACCACAGTCGTCGGCCCTGGTTCGATCGCCACGCCCGGTGTCTGGGCGGCCATGGAAGAGGCTCATCGACGCCACGGACGAATCGAGTGGCGGGCACTGCTCGCTCCGGCGTCGGCCCTGGCCAGGAACGGGTTTGGCTTCGGGCCCGCTTCTCTCACCTATCTGCGTCACTCCCATCATCTCGTCTACGGCCACGATCCGGCATCTGCTTCGGCCATCCATCACCCCGACGGAACCCTGCGGGGGGTGGGCGAGCTTATCTCCATGCCGGATCTGGCTGACTCGCTCGAGGAGCTGTCCCGGGAGGGCTCGGCTGCGATCCACCGGGGTGATCTCGGTCGGCGGATCGCCGACGATCTGCGGGAACGGGGTGCGATCCTCGCATGGGACGACCTCCTGGACTACCGGGCCGAGCCGAGGACGCCTCTCGTGCACAGGGTTGGGAGTTGGGTGATCGCCACCAATCCCGCCCCGGCGATAGGGGGCGAGGCGGTGGTTGCGGTGCTGGAACGCCTGGAGGAACTGGGCACCAGCGCCCAGGCACACGTAGCGGCACAGGGTGAGGTGTTCTCACGCAGGCTGCGGGGTGACCCACTGCGGTCGCCGTCGACCATTCAGATTTCGGTGGTCGACGAGGCCGGTACCGCCTGTGCGCTGACCGCTTCTTCGGGATACGGGTCGGGTGTGATCCCGTCCGGGACCGGTATGTGGATGAACAACGCTCTCGGCGAGCTGGAGCTGATGGGCGACGCCGCCGCCCTCGTCCCCGGCGAGCGACTGGTCTCGAACATGGCTCCCACCGTTGGCACCGCTGACGATGGTTCGGTGCTGGCGATCGGAAGCCCCGGGGCAGCTCGTATCACCTCGGCGCTCGCCCAGGTGATCGGATCGATCGCCCTCGACCGGCTGCCGTTCGGAAGTGCCGTCGCCCGCCCGCGGCTTCACGTCGAGGTAGGTGACCAGTGGTCGGTGTCGTGCGAGCCCGGGGTCGAGCTTGCGGATGGCCCGCTTCCTGTTGAGCGTTTCGACACTCCGCACATGTACTTCGGTGGCGTTGGTGCAGCGCTGCGGATGCCGGACGGGAGCCTCGAGGCCTTCGCCGATCCCCGGCGTGACGGAGCCGCCGGCGTGTCGTGAGATCGCGACAAATCCGGGCTCCGGAGAGCGTGGGACGGAGTAGGTTCGAGCGCAGGCACGCACTACCCGGAGGACTCACCATGGCCTGGTTCTGGACTGACGATCTCGCCCGCACCCTGATCGAAGAGGGCGTGGTGGGTAGAGAGGCCGTCCAGGACTGGATCAGTCGGCCGGTCGGCATTGCCGCGGCGGATGGCGCCGATCCCGCCCAGGTCGGGCGCGGCCTGCTCGGTGATCGTCCCGAGCTGGGGGTGGCCTGAGCCGAACTCGCAGTAGCCCCCCGGGTCCGCTTCAATATTGGACGTGCTCGCTTTCCTTGGCTTCGTCAAGACCCCACGGGGCGCCACTCTCACTGCGGTGATCATCGGGTTGGCCCTGGGGTTCGTGAACCTGGGGATCTGGCAGCTCGAACGACACCGGGAACGTGGCATCGAGAATCAGGTCATGTCGGCGCGGCTGCAGTCCGATAGCATTCCCGTGTCTACCCTGCTCGCCTCCGTCGGGTCCGACCTTGCGTCGCTCGAATACCGGCCCGTACTGGTCGAGGGCGAGTACCTGCCCGAGCTCGAGATGCTGGTCCGCAACATGACCAATCTCGGTCAGGCCGGTTTCCACGTCATCACGCCACTCCAGACCTCCGACGTCGGGGTGGTGCTGGTCAATCGGGGCTGGGTTCCTCTCACCATGGATGAACCGCCCGTCGAATCCCGACCCCCGAGCGGACCAGTGGTGGTGGAAGGGCTGGGCCGGCTCACCCAGCTCCGACCATCGGTCGGTCGGGTCGAGCCTGAGGGTGTGCTGGCGGTGGTGTCCCGGGTGGACATAGACCGACTGTCCCAGCAGCTCCCGGGGGAGGTCGCCCCGGTGTGGGTCCAGGCCCTCGACACCGGTGACGACGTCCAGGACCTGCCGGTGGTGGTGCCCGTACCGGACTTCACCGACGCCGGGCCGCATCTGCTCTATGCCATCGAATGGTTCGCATTTGCGCTCACCGGCATCGTCGGCTTCTTCTTCCTGGTTCGAAACCGGGTGCTGCGGCGCTCGTCCGCGCGGGCATGAGGAACGCCGTGGCCGTGATGGCGGTGATGGTGGCGTCGTGCGCCGGTCCCGCCGCCACCCCTGTCACCGCCCCCGCCGACCGCTCCTCGTCCACGACCACATCCGTGCCGGCGGTCGTGTTTCTGCCCGCCACCTACGCGGAGGTCCCGTGCTCGATCACGCCGCCGGTGACATTTGCGGTTCTCTGCGAGTCATTCGAAGACATCGATGAGTTCCACGTCGACGGACCGGATCCGGCGGCGCTAGCCGCAGCCGCCGCCCTCGGTGTGGGGAGCGCCGCTCTGGGGACCGACGGTTCGGGCCAGGTGACGGACTTCTCGTGTGTGACACCGCACGAATCGTTCGGGGTGGTGTGTGATGCGATCGCCCGGCGCGCCATGGACGGACCGATCGATATGGGCGTGATGGTCACGGCGGCGGTGCGTGGCATGTTCCGTTACGGACTCGACCCGTTCTCGTCCTATGTACCCGGCGCCGAGATGGAGGCCGACTTCGAGCCCTCGGGGCTGGTGGTGGAACTGGGGATGGTGGTCAGCGCCCGGGATGAGGCTGGAGCGGCGTGCGGGCCGATCGGCGGTTCATGCGCCTTCGAGGTGCTGTCGGCGTTCGAGTTCGGGCCGGCTTCGTCTGCGGGTCTGGCGGTGGGGGACCGAATCGTGGCGATCGACGGTTGGCCGACCGAGGGGCTCTCGGCGGCGGAGGCCACCGTGTTGTTGGGAGGGGCACCGGGAACGGGCACCGTCGTGGCGATCGATCGTGATGGGACCATCGTGGAGCGAAGCCTCACCCGCGAGGACATCCGGACTGCTCCCAGTGAGATCGACTTCCTCGACGACGGCATCGTCTACATGCGGCTCAACGACTTCTCGCAGCAGGCGGCGGTGGACCTCGGGTTCTTCCTGCAGCTCCCCGAAGTGGAGGCCGCCTCCGGGATGGTCCTCGACCTGCGCGACAATCCGGGTGGGCTGGTTCTCGCCGCGCAGGGTGTCGCCAGCCAGTTCCTCGACGGCGGTGTGGTCATGGTGGAACGCGGCAAGAGCTATGTCGAGGAGATACCCGTCATCGACGGAGGCCTGGCCACGGACCGGCTCCGGCTGGTGGTGTTGGTCAACCGGGCGAGCGCATCTGCGGCCGAGATCGTGGCGGCAGTGTTGCAGGAGCGGGGCCGGGCGGTGGTTGTGGGGGAGACCACCTTCGGGAAGAATCTGGTTCAGTCGTATCAGACGGCCCGCGACGGGGGCATGATCGGAATCACCATCGCCAGGTGGGAGACGCCGGAAGGTCTCGACATCGGCATCAGAGGGCTCGAACCGGACGTCGTGGTGACGGCCGACGCCGACACCGAGGCTGACGAGGTGCTTGATGCCGGGCTGGCCGTGCTGTCCGGCTGATCAGATCGCCGAGGCGAGGCCCTCGACGACGGTTGCGTTGGGGAGCGATGCCAGCCCCGCCGGACTCAGCAGGATCTTGGTCGACCGGTTCCCTCCACCCAGCACGATCCGCGGACGATCCATCACGGCGGCATCCACCAGCAGCGGAAGGTCGGTGGGGAGACCGAAGGGTGTCACCCCACCGATCATCATCCCGGTGAGTGCCACCGTCTCTTCGGCGCCGGCGAACGACAGCTTCCTGACGCCGAGCCGGTTGCGGACCGTGTGGTTGACGTCGAGTCGCGTGGTGGCGAGCACGACGCAGGCGGCCATCACCCCGGCCGGCTTCTTCGAGACGACCACGATGGTGTTGGCGGAGTCGGCCGGGTCGATGCCGTAGTGGTCACAGAACCGGGCCGTGTCGGCGAGCGAAGGGTCACAGGCCATGACCTCATGGGTGACACCCGTGGCCGCCAGGGCCGCGCTGACGAGGGGATGGAGTTCCACGTTTCCACGGTACCGCGGTCCTACCGGCGGCGGACCGGTCGTGCCCCATTAACCTGCGTGCCATGTCCCGGATAGCTGTGGTCGGATCCGTCAACCTCGACCTGGTGGCAAGCTGCGCCCGTCTCCCCCTTCCGGGGGAAACGGTGGGCGACGCCACGATGGCGCGTCATCCGGGGGGCAAAGGGGCCAACCAGGCGCTCGCAGCCCGCCGGATGGGGGCCACCGTGTCGCTCATCGCCAGGGTCGGCAAGGACCCGAACGCCGAAGAGGCGCTCGCTCTGCTGCGGGAGGCCGGCGTCGATCTCACCAGAGCATGGCGCGACCCCGCCGCCCCCACCGGTATCGCCCTGATCATGGTGGACGCCAAGGGCGAGAACCAGATCGTGGTGGCTCCCGGAGCCAACGGGCGTCTCACCCCCGGTGACGTCAACGTCGACGACGCCGAGGCGGTCATCTGCCAGTTCGAGGTTCCGATCGAGACCGTCGAAGCGGCCGCTGAGAAGACCACGGGGTTGTTCTGTCTGAACGCCGCTCCGGCTCGCCAACTCACCGGGCCCTTGCTCAAACGAGCCGATGTGGTGGTCGTCAACGAGGTCGAGCATGCCGAGCTCGCCGCCGGCCTGGAGCGCTTCGATGGGCTGGTGGTCATCACGGCCGGAGCTGCCGGAGCCGCCGTCTACCGGCGGGGCCGGCAGGTGGGTCGGGCATCGCCTCCTGCCGTCACTCCGGTCGACACGGTTGGGGCGGGCGATGCCTTCGTGGGCGCCCTGGTGGTGGCGATGGTCGAGGAACGCTCCACCATCGAAGCCCTCACCCGGGCCTGCGCAGCAGGTGCCCTGGCCACCACGAAACACGGAGCGCAGACTTCACTTCCGACGTCGGCGGAAGTTGACGCGGTTCTGGCGAGGGTGTGAAGTCCCGGGCCGGGACGGATCGTCACCGGCCCGGGACTGGTGGCGCCGATCAGGTCACTGCCTGGATGGCTGCCTCGAAGTCGGCCTTGATGTCCTCGATGTGTTCGATGCCCACCGAGACCCGGACCAGGTCCGGCGAGACACCGGCGGACTCCTGCTCATCGGGTCCGAGCTGCGCATGGGTGGTCGACGCCGGATGGATGACCAGGGTCTTGGCGTCGCCGACGTTGGCGAGGTGGCTGGCGAGGACGGTGTGGTCGATGAAGCGCTTGCCGGGCTCGTAGCCGCCGACCAGTCCGAACGACAGCACCGCACCGAACCCGTGCTGCAGGTACTTCTTGGCGTTGTTGTGGTACGGGTGCGACTCGAGGCCGGGGTAGCTGACCCACGCCACCTGGGGATGGCTCTCCAGCCAGCGTGCCAGTTCGAGGGCGTTGTCGACATGGCGCTGCACCCGCAGGCTCAGGGTTTCGAGGCCCTGGATGAGCAGGAATGCGTTGAACGGCGACAGCGCCGCCCCCAGGTCCCGAAGCCCTTCCACTCTGGCCCGGATGGCGAAGGCGATGTTGCCGAAGTCCGACTCGGGGTTGAACACGTCGGTGAATATCAGGCCGTGGTACCCGGGGGCCGGGTCGGTGAAGATGGGGAACTTGCCGCTTCGCCAGTCGAATGTTCCGGCGTCCACGATGACTCCACCGATCGACGTGCCATGACCACCGATCCACTTGGTGGCGGAGTGCAGGACGATGTCGGCGCCGTGCTCGATGGGACGGCACAGGTAGCCGCCCGCCCCGAAGGTGTTGTCGATCACCAACGGGATTCCGTTGCGGTGAGCGACGTCGGCGATGGCGGCGATGTCGGCCACGTTGTAGCGGGGGTTGCCGATCGATTCGAGATAGATCGCTTTGGTGTTGGGCTTGATGGCGGCTTCGAAGTCGGCTGGGTCGTCGCCGTCCACGAAGTCGACCTCCCACCCGAAGCGGGGGAATGCCACCTTGAACTGGTTGTAGGTGCCGCCGTAGAGGAACGAGGTCGACACGATGTGGTCACCGGCCGTGAGGAGGGTGGCGAACGCCGTCAACTGGGCCGCCTGGCCCGATGAGGTGGCCACGGCCGCCAACCCGCCTTCGAGTGCGGCCACCCGCTTCTCGAATACGTCGGTGGTGGGGTTCATGATTCGGGTGTAGATGTTCCCGAACTCCTGCAGGCCGAACAGCCGGGCGGCGTGGTCGGAGTCGTTGAAGGTGTAGGAGGTCGTCTGGTAGATGGGCACCGCCCTGGCGTTGGTGCCGGGCGCCGGCTCCTGACCGGCGTGGACCTGAAGGGTCTCGAATCTCAGTTCGCTCATCAGTTGATTCCTTTCTGGCTCAGGCCAGGTCGATGGAGACGGGTACCGATCGAGGCCTCGCCGTCGTTGACGTCGTTGATGGTGGTGGTGAACAGGGTGTGGGTCATCGAGATCTCCTCGTGTTGGTGTATCGACTGCACGAACCCCCGCCGGTTGGCTTCCTCTCGGGTGGCGGTGGGTATCAGCGTCCGGAAGGACGGCCGTGGACCACCCGAGAGCGGCGACAGCGCGGACATGGCCATGCGGCGGGGAGGGGTCCGAACGATCCGGTTGTCAGTTCCATTCGCGCTCCCGTGCTACTCGGCTGCGCTCTCCGAATGCCTCGAGCGGAATGGACCCGTCTCGGCGACTCATCGATCAGGCATTGGCACCTCACCGGAACGGTCCGATCGGTTGCCGCGGTTTCAAAGGGCCTGTCCCTCCACCGCTCTGGATGAACGCTGTTGTCAACGTGCGGGAGTATGTCGGTGGCAGCGTCCCGTGTCAAACAACCCGCTTCATGGTTAAGGTGGCCGCACCGGCCCCCGGGGGAAGCATGCACGAATTGAGCACCGACTGTGAGGTCATCGTTGCCTCGCGAAGACGACCGGAGTTGTTCGAACTGATCTTCGAGCGTCACTATCAGGCGGTCTTCCGCTTTTCGGTCGGTCGTGCTGGCATGGACGACGCCGGCGACATCGCCGCAGACACCTTCGTACGGGCGTTCGACCGCCGCGATCGGTTCCGTACCGATCGGGACAGTGCCCTGCCGTGGCTGTTCGGGATCGCCGCCAACGTGGCGCGTGAGAAGCGGCGCAAGAGCGCCCGGCGCCAACGGATGGTGCAACGTTCGGTGGCGCTCGTGGCGGGCGAAGATGCCCGCTTCGAGTTGGAGGCGGCCGAACGCGTCGATGCGGTGTCGCAACGCCCCGAGCTCACGGCGGCGTTGGCGGAGCTCAGCGAGGACGAGTACCAGGTGCTCATGTTGCTGGCGATCGCCGACTTCAGCTATCCCGACATCTCCGAGTATCTCGGAATTCCCATCGGGACGGTTCGCTCGAGGATCCATCGGGCCCGCAGGAAGATGCGCGAACTCATGGAGGCCGAACGGCCAATAGTGAGTGATCCGGCATTCCATGGACGATCTTCCTGAATCACCCCGCGAACTCGGCCACCTGATCCCTCCCGACCACGGGCCTGGAGCGGACAGGGCGCGGCAGCGACTCCGAACGGCCATGGTCGCCGAGCGGCGTCGGGTGCGGCGGGAGTGGTTCCTGGTACGTTCGCTGTTGGTCGGAATGGCCATCTTCTCGGTGTGGACGATCGCGCCTGGTGGTTCGGGTGGAGGTGACCGCCCGTTGGTGGGGTTGGCGGAGGCAACGGCGGCTCTGCAGCCGCCCGAGATGGGGCCCGACGACGAGTGGTACGTCCGGGAGGAGCGTTCACAACGGATCCTTCTGATCGATCGCGCCCGGGTCGAACCGACCGAGGTGGAGGTCGTGGTCAGCACGGTGGCCGAGACCTGGGTGAACGCCACGGCCTCGACGGTTCGTCAGCGCCTCGTGTCGCAGATCGAATCGTTGTCCCCCGATGATCGGGCGGCGATGGACCTCGTCGAACAGAGCCAGACTCTTCCGCTGGGCCGGTTCGAGACCGAGCCGGCCGAGGTCGCCTATCCAGGCGTGCACCCCATGTGGGCCGGTGGCCCGGAGGCGGTGTTGGCCGAGCTGACCAGGGCTGCGGGCGACCATGGTGATGTCCGGCTCCAGCGGCTTGCGGTCCTGAAAGCGGCGGCCACCCTCATGCAGCAACACGGGGCCGACCCGGTCAAGCGGGGGATCGTCCTGCTGACCATCGCCTCGATACCCGGCATCGAGGTGGACATGGGGGACCTGCTGAGCGTCAGGTATCAGTACGTCGTCGGCGATGTGGCCCAGGAGGTTCGGTACGACTTCGATCGGACCGATGGGTCGTTGGTGGGGGAGTCGATCTCGACGCTGGCCACTCCCACATCGGATGCGATTCTCCTGTCGCGCTCGCAGTACGAGGCGCGGCTCGCAATCGATGAGAGCGCCGGGAGCTGACTGGTCCGCCCACGAGAACCGTTTCGGCGACTGCGGCCAACCACCTGTGACACGGTGCGCTCGGCCGAAGGTTCGTCGGCCGATGGAACGATCGGGCGTCAGCCACCGGGCTTGCCGTTTCCTCCCAGCCAGTCAGGTCGGCCCCTCGGGGCCGGCCTGAACTGTGTCACGGGTGACTGGGAAGGGGGTGACCGGAAGCGGCGTCAGTGCTGAGGCTGGCTCTGCTGCGACTCGTCGGCCTGCTCGGCGATCTGGCGGCGCACGTCGTCCATGTCGAGAGCCTTCACCTGCGAGATGAGGTCGTCGAATGCCGGCGCCGGGAGCGCCCCGGGCTGTGAGTACAACAGGATCTGGTCACGGAACACCATCAGGGTGGGAATGGACCGGATTCCGAACTCCTGGGCGAGCTGTTGCTGTTCCTCGGTGTTCACCTTGCCGAACACGATCTCGGGGTTGCGTTCGGAGGCCTGCTCGAAGGTGGGGGCGAACGACCGACACGGACCGCACCACGACGCCCAGAAGTCGACTACGACGGTGTCGTTTCCGGTGATCGTCTCTTCGAAGGAGTCGAGAGTGAGTTCAACGCTGGCCATGTGGGCTTCCTTTCGGCGGTGGGGACCCGGGTAGGTCACAGGGGTCATGCGTTCTGTCGTGTCGCAAGCGGGTCACGTGTGTCGTTGGGACAACGGTTCCAGGGACCCGACATATTCCAGGTTGTGCATGATGTTGGACCGCTTGTCGGACCCTTAATGTTCGGCCAATGACACGTTATCCACCAGATGCTGGAAAGCCAGACTCTGCTGCCTAGGGTCGTTCCTGCCACCAGTGCAGGGGAAGTGATGCGTCGTTCTTCGTTCGTCTCGATCATGCTCGTTGCCGCTCTGGCCGTTCCGTTCGGGGCGGTGCCGGCGGCCGCCGCCACCGCTGGGCCGCGACCGATCACGAGGACTCCGGCGGCGCCGTCGGACATCGTCGTGACCCCCGCTCAGAATGTGGCCGCCATCGTGGCGGCGGCGCCGGCAGGGAGCACTATCCGGTTCCGGCCGGGCGTCTACCGCATGCTCGAGCTGCAAGCCAAGGACGACATGCGATTCATCGGCGATCCGGGGGCGGTCCTCAAGGGCTCGAAGGTACTCACCGGCTGGGTTGCCAACGGCAACCGCTGGTACGTCGGAGGCCAGACGCAGGGCTCGACCGCCCCGACCGAGGGCGAGGAGTGGGGCTACTGCGACCCCGGGCACGCCGCCTGTGTCTTCCCCGAGGAATTGTTCATGGGGGGCAACCGGCTCAAGCGCGTCGCCACGCTCGCCGAGGTGGGCACGGGCAAGTGGTTCTTCGACTACGCCGCCGATCGCATCTACGTGGGCGACAACCCGGCCGGTCGACTCGTCGAGACCAGCGTGGCCCGCTGGGCCGTGCACGGTCAGGCCGACCGGGTGCGGGTCGAAGGCCTCATCATGCTCCAGTACGCCACGCCGACCCGGCAGGGGACGGTCAACCCGAGGGTGGGACGCGCCGGAGCGCCGGGCGTCAACTGGCAGGTGATCGGAAACACCATCCTCACCAGCCACGGATGGGCGGTGAAGATCGAGGATGGCATCGTGATCACCGACAACACCATGAACTGGAACGGTCAAGGGGGAGTGGGGGGAGTCGGTAACGACATCGTGGTGTCGCACAACACCATCCGGTTCTCGTGCTCCACCGGCATCCGATGCTTCGGGTTCGAAGGTGGCGCCCTCAAGATCGACAGCGACCGCTTCGTCCTCAACTACAACATCGTCGAGAACAACTGGGGCCACGGTCTGCACCCCGACATCATGAGCACGGACGGCGAGATCGTCGGCAACGTGGTCAGGAACAACGAGGGTGTCGGCATCCACTACGAGACCAGCTCTGACGCGGTCATCTCGGGCAACACCGTGACCGGCAATGGGTTCCGCAAGAACGGCACCCGGGAGCCCGGGATTCTGGTGCTCAACTCCTTCGGCGTCGACGTCACGGGAAACACCGTTTCCAACAACGCCCTCGGCATCCTCATCCGACAGGACACCAGGACCAGCCGCGGCATCGTCGACGACGTGGTCATCTCCGGCAACACCGTCACCATGGGCGCCGGCCAGCGGAGCGGGATCGGCCAGCTGCAGTACAAGCAGATCGGTTCGGTGGTGTTCTCAGGCAACACCTACATCCACAGCGAGGCATCACCGTTCGTGCTCGATGGCAGGGTGCAGACGCCCACCCAGTGGAGGGCTCTCGGGTTCGACACGGCCGGGCAGTTCTCGAAGGTGTGATGTGTGTCAGTGACGTGGAAACGTCATGAACTGGAGGTAGTTGCCGTCGGGGTCGGTGACGGTGCACATCCGGCCTCCCCAGGTCTCGTTCTCGGGAGGTCGAATGACCAGAACCCCCAGCGCACCGAGTTCGTCGGCTGTGGCGTCGGCATCGTCGACTGCCAGGTTGACCATCAGCCGGGCCGGTTCCCGGGCCGATCCGTGGACACGGTCGTGCACAGAGACCGTGAGGCGCACGTCACCGAACTCGAAGTTGACGAATCCCGGTCGGCGCGAGCGAAGATGGGCGCCCATGACCGACAGGTAGAAGGCCTCCATGGCAGCGAACCGATCGGCTGACGTGGAGACGATGATGCCCGCCAACATGTTCACCTCGACCATGTCTCAAGTCTAGAAAGCATCGATGAGGGGAGTCCGATGAGAACCACCACCAATCCGGACCGGTCGACCCGACCGTTGCCCAAGCTGAACATCATGATGGTCGTCCTGGCGATGACCGTTGTGGCAGGGGCGGGTGTTCCGACGGCCGCCGACGCCGCTGTGAGCGAGCCGCAGGCGGCAGTATCGCCGTTCGTCGATGTGGCCAACACGGATCCGTTCGCCGAAGCCATCGTGTGGCTGGCCGAGGAAGGCATCACGCAAGGGTGTAATCCTCCCACCAACGATCGCTTCTGCCCCGACGACTCGGTCACCCGTGGTCAGATGGCCGCATTCCTGGTCAGAGCGTTCGGCTACACCGACGCCGGGTCGGTCGACTTCGCCGACGATAACGGTTCGGTGTTCGAATCCGACATCGAGCGGCTCGCCACTGCCCGAGTGACGCTCGGCTGCAATCCGCCCACCAACGACCGGTTCTGTCCCGACGATCGCCTCACCCGTGGTCAAATGGCCGCCTTCCTGGTCAGAGCGTTCGGCTACACGGACGCCGGGTCGGTCGACTTCGCCGACGACAACGGTTCGGTGTTCGAATCCGACATCGAGCGGCTCGCCACTGCCGGAGTGACGCTCGGCTGCAATCCGCCTACCAACGACCGGTTCTGTCCCGACGATCGCCTCACCCGTGGTCAGATGGCCGCCTTCCTGTGGC
>JBHJOH010000158.1:0-8000 GCA_050329955.1 Acidimicrobiia bacterium
GATGTCCGAGCGTCCCACGGTGACGATCTGACCGAACAGGAAATGGGTCAGGTCGACCCCGATGCGATCGGTGGAGGAGATCACGAGAACGCCGGTCGCGAACAGCGCCGTCTCGACCACTCCGATGGCGGCGTCCTGGCCCACCTTCGGTCGGCGCTCCAGCCAGGCAACGCCGAAACCCATCACCAGGCCGGCGACGAGTGCTCCAGCGACGACACCCACACCGGTGAGGTATCCGAGCGCCACCCCTGCGAGCGTGCCGTGGCTCATGGCGTCGCCCAGGTAGGCGAGCCGCCGGAGTACCACCCACACGCCCACAACCGGAGCCACAACCCCCACCACGAGAGCGATCGCAGCGGCGTTGCGCATGAACTGACTGGTGTAGGGATCGGTGAGCCAACGCATCCGGGTCAGATGTGTGACGGTGAAGGACGGGGCCCGAAGATCCTCTCGACTCTCCGGTCGTCGAGAACGTGCTCGGGAACTCCGTCCGCCACCAGCGTCCCGTTGAGGGCGAGGCAGCGGTCGAATCTTCGCCTTGCCAGGCCGAGATCGTGGGTAGCCACGAGGAGGGCGGTACCGAGTCTTGCGAGCTCCCCGAACAGGTCGAGGAGGCTTTCGGTACTGGGCTGGTCGACGCCCGACAGGGCTTCATCGAGCATCACCAGGTGCGCCTCCTGGGCCAGCGCCCGCGCCAGGAAGGCGCGCTGGGCCTGGCCGCCGGAGAGGCTTCCGATCGATCTGTCCGCCAGGCCCCCGAGGCCCACCCGTTCCAATGCCTCCATCGTCGCTGGGCGATGGAGACGGGTCGAACCGAGCCCCGATCGTCCGAACCTGCGCCGCCCGGTGGCCACGAGTTGGGCGACCGAGATGGGGAAGGTGAGGTCGACATCAGCGCGCTGGGGAATGAAGGCGGCAGACATCCGGTCGAGCCGGTGATGGCAGTCCACTCCTCCGATGGTCACTCTCCCATCGTGGGGAACCAACCCGGCCACCGCCCGGAACAGCGTCGACTTCCCGGCTCCGTTGGGGCCGAGCACGGCTATCAGCTCCCCTGCGCCCACCTCGAAGTGAACGGCTTCGAGGGCGCGGACGGTGCCGAAGGAGACACCCAGGCCGCTCACATCGAGGACGCTCTCGCTCACCGGGCGCAGCCGAGGCCGTCGATGAGGCGTTCGAGGTTTTCGTCCATGATCGTGGCGTAGTTCGTGCCCGCCTCCAGCTCCTCGCCGGCTGGTCCTTCGATGGGGTCGAGCAGTGACAGTTCGGCGCCGATCTCGGCGGCGACCGTCTCGGCCAACTCAGGCGGTGCGATCTCTTCGAGGAAGATGGTTCGCACGCCTTCGGCCTCGGCGCGGGCGGCGATTGCCTCGAGTGTGCGGGCATCGGGCTCGTCTCCCGGGGCGATGCCCGCTATGGGGATCTGGATCAGGTCGTAGCTCTCGGCCATGTAGCCGAAGGCGCGATGGCTGGTGACGATCACTCTCGACTCGCAGTTGTCGAGTCCCTCGCGGTAGCGGGCATCGAGCCCGGACAGGTCGACGAGGTAGGCGTCGGCGTTCGCTCGGTAGGCCTCGGCGTTGTCCGGGTCGTCTTCGGAGAAGACCCGCACCATTTCCTCGACCATGCTGATCATCCGGTTGGGGTCGAGCCAGACATGCGGGTCGACGTCGCCATCGAGCACCTCGCCGTCCACCTCTCCGGTGGTGCCTTCGAGCTGCGGGTCGACGGCGAGCAGTTCCACCGCCTCGAGCAGGTCAACCGAGTTCACCCCTTCCCCGGTGTTGGCGAGTGCGTCTTCCACCTGCGGCTGGAAGCCACGTCCCAGGTAGAAGACGATGTCTGCGTTCTCGATCGCTTCGACTTGGCGGGGCTCGAGTTGCAGGTCGTGGGGCCCTTGACCCGGCGGTGTGATGCCGGCCACCTGGCGCAGGTCCCCGGCCACGGCCCGGGCCGCTTCCTCGAGGGGATAGAACGAGGCGAGTACCCCGGCGCCATCCGTGGAACCCCCTTGGCCAGTCGTACATGCCGACGCCATGACCGCCAGGAGAGCCAGGGCGGCGGTAAAGCGAATGGGTTTCCGTTGGGTCTTCATGGAGCTAGCCTACACCGGAATGAGAACTATTCTCAACTGTGCGAGGCAATCTCGGTGGAGGCAATCTCGGTGGAGGCGATCTCGGTGAAGGCGATCTCAGCGGAGACAACCCGTGCGGAGGCGGCCGTTGCAGGCGACGCCAGTGGTCGGGGTGTCCGGCAGTCGGAACGGTTGCTGGGGCTCGAAGGTCTCAGCGACAGGGATCCGGTCGGGGTTCTCGAGGTTCACCAGTTGGTAGTGGCGGCCCTCGACCGCGACTCCGACGGCTTTGGTAGAGCCCACGCCGCCCTCGAACGCCTGGCCGCCAGTCACCCCGACACTCGACCGAGATGCGAGTACTGGCGCGCGGTGCTGGCAGACAGCCAAGGGAACTCCCATCAAGTCCACGAGATCGCCGAACACGTACGCCGCCGGGGGGAGTGGTGGGGAGAGGCGGTGTTCCGGGCCTCGCCGGGCCTGGCGTCGAGCATAGGCGGCGCCGTGATGGCCGATTTTGGTGACCGCTGGCGACAGGGCGGAACGCTCGAGATCCTCACCCCCGGTGGGGACGGTCCCTTCCCGACGGTCGTCGTGCTCCATGGTCAGGGCCAGGGGCTCCGACGGCTCCGCTCGATCTGGCCGGCATCCGTCCCGGCGGGATGGGCGGTGGTGCTGGTGGCTTCGTCACAGCATCTGTGGGGTGAAGGTATGGGGTGTTGGAACGATCGTTCGGTTGCCGTTGATGAGGTCCGAGCACACCTGGCTGCGATTCGGGCAGACCCGAGGGTGGACGAGAGTCGCGTGGTGATGGCGGGCTTCTCGCAAGGCGCACATGTGGCCGCCGCCGTTGCGGTCGCTGATGCGCAGGTGAGCGCCCTCGTGGCGGTGTCGCCCCTGGCGGATTTCGTTGCCGGCCTCCCCGCCCGGGCTGTTCCGACGTGGGTGTTGCTCGGCCGAGCTGATGTCGTGAGTGGCTCCAGCCCGGAGCCGCTGGCGGCGCAGTTGGCGGCCGTCGGCCTTCGCGCCACGGTAGAGCCGCATCCTCTCGGCCACGTGTATCCGGCCGACTTCCCCGAGCGACTCAGGGAAGCACTGGTGAGGCTGGTGTGACGGAAGGTGCAGACCGTGAGCCCACGGACTAGATTGAGAATCACTATCGATTGAATGGAGCTTGCGCATGTCCGACAGAGTCCCGGTGACCGTGCTCACGGGCTTTCTGGGTTCGGGGAAGACCACCCTCCTCAACTACATCCTCACCGAGCAACACGGCAAGCGCATCGCCGTGATCGAGAACGAGTTCGGTGAGATCGGCATCGATGACGCCCTCGTGATCGACGCCGAGGAAGAGATCTTCGAGATGAACAACGGCTGCATCTGCTGCACCGTGCGGGGCGATCTCATCCGCATCCTCGGCAACCTCATGAAGCGGCGCGACAAGTTCGACCACATCCTCATCGAGACCACCGGGCTCGCCGACCCCGCCCCGGTCGCCCAGACCTTCTTCGTCGACCCCGAGGTAGAGACTGCCCTGAGTCTCGACGCCATCGTCACGGTGGTCGACGCCAAGCACATCCTTCAGCATCTCGACGACGAGAAGCCCGAGGGTGTGGAGAACGAAGCGCTCGAGCAGATCGCCTTCGCCGACCGCATTCTCGTGAACAAGGTCGATCTGGTCGACCACGAGGAGCTGGCGGAGGTGGAACGCCGGATCCGGGCGGTGAACGCCATGGCCGAGATCATCCCGACCAGCTTCGCCAAAGTCGACCTCGATCGGATCCTGTCGGTGGGTGCCTTCGATCTCACCCGTACCCTTGAGATAGACCCGGCGTTCCTGGACGAGGGTGAGCATCAGCACGACCTCACGGTCACGTCGGTCGGGATCGAGATGGCGGGTGACCTCAACGTCGACCGGCTGAACAAGTGGCTCGGCAAGCTGTTGGGCGAGAAGGGGGTCGACATCTTCCGGATGAAAGGGATCCTCTCGGTCAAGGGCGAAGCCGAACGCTTCGTGTTCCAGGGGGTTCACATGCTCTTCGACGGCAAACCGGATCGTCCGTGGCGTCCTGACGAGCCGAGGGTCAACCGTATGGTGTTCATCGGTCGCAACCTCGACCGGGCCGAACTCGAGTCATCGTTCTCCGCATGTCTGGCGTGATCACCCGCGGCGCACCGTGGCGCCACCAGTTGTCCGATCACGTCTCGGCGTTGGCGTGGGCTCCCGATGGGGACATCGTGGCCGCCGGTTCGTTGGGGGGCGACGTCGCCGTACTGGCGGCGATGGATGGCGAGCTGATCGGCACTCCCAGCGCCCACCCGATGGGGGTGCTGGCGCTGGCCTGGTCGACCAACGGAATCCTCGCCGTGGGGGGCCAGGATGGCCGACTGTGTCTGTATGACGTCGCCATCGGCCACGAGCAGGAGGTGGAGCTCGGGGGGTGGGTCAACGCCCTCGCCTGGTCGCCCGCCGCCGACACGCTGGCGGTGGGCGCCGGCCGGCGCCTGCTGGTGGTGGAGCAGGGATCGGTCGTGGCCGAGCTCGAATTGGTGTCGACGGTCACCTCGCTGGTGTGGTCCACCGACGGGCGCCGGCTCGGAGCCGGGTGTTACGGCGGCGTGCATTGGCTCGACCGCGACGACGGCTGGGCCGAGTCCAAGCACTACGACTGGCGCGGCTCGGTGTTGAGTTTGGCGATGGCGCCCGACGGTCGCTGGCTGGCCGGCGGGAGCCAGGACGCGACCGTGCAGATCTGGAAGCTGTGGAGCGCAGAGCACCTCGAGATGAGCGGTTATCCCGCCAAGATCCAGCTGCTGGCCTGGGATCCGACCTCCCACTGGTTCGCCAACTCGTGCCTGGAGTCGATCACGGTGTGGGATTGCTCCGGGAAAGGCCCCAAGGGACGGCGACCCGACAACCTGGAAGGTCACGAGGGACGGGTCACCGGTCTGGCCTTCTCGGGTGAAGGGCTGCTCGCTTCGGGTTCCGCCGACGGCCGTCTCGCCCTGTGGGCGCATCGCCGGAAGTGGCGCGAGGTCGGTTGTGCGGTGATCGACGGCGGCATCTCCACCGTGGCCTGGGCGCCGCCGGGGCCGCTGCTGGCGGTCGGTACCGATGCAGGCCGGGTGGAGATGCTGTGGGCCTCCGATCTGATCGAGACTCAGTGACGACTGCGGTCTACCTGTGTCGCGGTTGCTGCTGCGGATCGGCCGGGAAGCACCCATCCACCGACCACGCCGCGCAGGTGGTGTCCTCGAATGCGGTTGCCGTCACCGTGACGACCGCATGTCTGGAGATGTGCGAGCACTCAAACGTCGTGGTTGTCGATGGACCCGCTGGAACCCGGTGGTTCGGCTCGGTGTTGGAGGAAGCGGACATGGCGGCCGTTCTCCGGTGGGTGGAGGGCGGGCCGGCCTCTCCGTTGCCGGCCCTGCTGCGATCGCGCGAAGTGACGCCGAGCGCTCTCGCCATGTCGAAGTTCGTGGCGACCCGACGGCGCCGGGCGTTGGTGGGGTGAGCGCATGGCTGGGGCGGGCGTCGACATGGACCCTGAAACCCACCGGCTGGTTGCCGACTCGCTCGTCTCCCGCGGTCAGCGCTACACCCACCAACGCCGGATGCTGGTGGAGGTCGTCCACGCATCGTCCCGACCCCTCACGGTCGCCGAGCTGGCGCGCAGCGTCGAGCAGCCTTTGAGCTCGGTGTACCGGAACGCGCGGCTGTTGGTGTCGGTGGGGGTGTTCGGCTGTGTCATCGGCTCGGATCGGCAGGAACGGATCGAGTGGATCGACCACTCGGGTCGGCACCACCACCACCTGCTGTGCCTCGATTGCGGGCTGATCCTCGACTATCTCCCCCCGAGCGACATCGAGGAGCTGATCGAGTTGATGGCCCCCCGGGTCGGGGAGGCCGCCGAGTTCCGGGTCACCCGCCACAGCCTCGATCTGGGTGGCGTGTGCAGTGACTGCGACCGGCCGGCCGGTGGTCGGCCCACCTGAGGTGCCGCCGACGAGGGCGGCTCACGCTCCGAGCGACCGCTCCACCACCTGGCGCTCGAGCTCGCCGACCGTTCCGTGGATCGTGACCACACGGCGCAGGTCGGACCCGATCAGGGTGATGGCCGTCTCGATCGGGGGGCATCCCGGCTCGGAGCACGGGAGTTCCGTCACCAGGATCATCACGTCGTCGTCGAGGGCGAGCGCGTTTCTGACCCACCCCTTGACCTCGGCGACCTTCCCTGTCTCGACCTTCGACCGTCCGATTCCGGAGAACGCCGTACTCATCGTTGACCTCTTCCTGTCCGTGGCTAGTCCGTCGAGGGCTCGTACGCCGAAGGCCCCGTGAATGAGAACTGTTCTCAGTGATGGTACCATCATGTGATGATGTCTGCACCCTCCCAACCTGCGACGGATCCGATGGCGCGAGTGCCGGTCACCGTCGTGGCCGGCGGACAGGCCGGGATCGATCTGGTGGCCCGCAGGCTGATGGCTGCCGCCGAGAGTGGGGCGGTCCTGGTGACGCCCGGGTTCGCCGAGTGCGCCACCTGGGAGGAGATCGCCAACGAAGAGGAGGTGGTGGCGGCCAGTCCGGACTGCGTGTGCTGCGCCCTGCGCGCCGACCTCGTTCGAGTGGTCTCCACGCTCGTCACCCGTCGCTTCCGCCCTGCCCGGATCGTGATCGCCACCACGCCCGATGCCGACATCGCCCTGGTCGTGAACTCCTTCCTCCGCAGTGGAACCCTCAATCGCCATTCCTACATCGATGCGGTGGTGTCGATCGACCACGGCGACCCCGGTGATGCCTCGGAGTCGGCGCGGGGGCGATGGCTGCTGGCGGACGGTGATGCCTCCGATCCGGGCTCGATCTTCGGCCTGGGCAGTTGGGACCTTCGCACCGTCACGCAGAGGTTGGGTCGCTCCGGGCGATGCGCCCGTGCCGACACCACCCTCGAAGTCGATGGCGTGCTGGATGGGGACCACCTGATGGACTTCCTGGAACTGGTCCAGGATGAACACGGTCCCCAGGTGTACCGGGTCGAGGGTGATGTCCGGGTATCGGGTGAGGAGTGCCGTTGGCTGGTCCAGGGCGTGCGCAGGACACTCGAAATCGACGACGGGCGTCCGTCTTCGGTGCCGGACCCGAGTCGCCTACGGATCACCGGCTGGGATCTGCCGACGGACGATCTGGCGCACGCCTTCGCCCGGGCGGCCGTGTGAAGGCGAACCGGTTGCGCTCGGTCGAGGGCGGTGTGCGACGACTGTCATGGTCGGCCGACGGCGCGTTCCTGGCGTGGGGGACCGACATCGGAGGGGTTGGAATCGATCTCGCCGATGGATTCGCGGCGGCGGAACTGTCGGCCGGCTCGGGGGTGCTGTCGCTGTCGTGGAGTCCCGATGGAGAGCGGTTGGCGGTGGGGACCGAGGGCGGCAGGCTGCTGGTGTGGGGGATCGGTGGCGACGCGGTCGAACTCGACCTCGGCGGATGGGTGAGTGCGCTCGCCTGGGGTCCGATGGGGCGCTTGGCGGTCGGATCGGGTTCCCACGTCACCGTGTACGAGTCCGATCTCACCACGTGTGAGGTCTTTCCGTTCGTTGGTGGCCACGTCAACGATCTCGAGTTCGTCGACCAGCGGCTGGCGGTGGGGACGCGCAACGGCATCCTGTGGTTGTTCGACGACAGCGTCGAAGGGTCCGACCCAATCAGATACTTCAACCCGGGTTCGGTGCTCAGCCTGGCCTGGGACGGTCGTCGCCACCTGGCCTCCGGAGATGTCCTGGGCTGTCTCCGCATCGCCGACGTCGAGACCGGCGAGGAGTGGTCCATCGACGGCTTCCCCGAACCGGTCGACCGGGTTCGGTGGTGTGGGCGCTTCGTGGTGGCTCCCGCCGACGACGACCTCACGGTGTGGGGACTCGGGTCCGACGGGGTCGA
>JBHJOH010000159.1:0-19176 GCA_050329955.1 Acidimicrobiia bacterium
CTGATAAAGCAATGGTTGGAACAGATGGAAATTGCGACGGTCCACCAGCGTGATTTCAACCGCTTCCCGACGGAGCGCCAGCGCGGTGTTGATCCCGGCGAACCCCCCTCCCACGATGATCACGCGCCGGGCACCCATCGGCTCATTCTGCCACCACGCCCCAGCTGACCGGCAACGCGTAGGATCCGGCCATGACCACCTCCTCGCTGCTCAGTACGGCTCGAGCGCTCCTTCCCGAAATGATCCGTGTCCGTCGGCTGCTGCACGGCCATCCCGAGGTGGGACTGCAGTTGCCGGTGACCCGCCAGCTGGTGATCGACGAACTCGAGGCGATCGGCGTCGCCGTCCATCTCCACGAGAAGACGAGCGGACTGGTCGGGGTGATCGGGGCGGACCTCGACGGCCCTGCGGTTCTGCTGCGTGCCGACATGGACGCTCTGCCCATGCCGGAGGACACCGGTCTGTCGTTCGCCTCGACCAATGGTGCCATGCACGCCTGCGGCCACGACCTGCACACGTCGATGCTGTTGGGTGCCGCCCGGCTGCTGGTCGGGGCAGCCGACCGCCTCCCCGGACCGGTGTTGCTCATGTTCCAGCCGGGTGAGGAAGGCGACCACGGCGCTCGCTGGATGCTGGAGGAAGGGTTGCTGTCCACGGCCGGCATCACGCCGGCGCATGCCTTCGCCATCCACGTCTTCTCGGTGTTCCCGAGCGGGATGGTGGGGCTGAAGCCGGGGCCGTTGATGGCCTCGGCCGATGAGCTGTTCGTCACCGTCACTGGACGCGGTGGTCACGCCTCGATGCCGCACCTCGCCGCCGATCCGGTCCCGGTTGCCGCCGAGATCATTCTCGCCATCGAGACCGCGCTGACGCGGCGGATCCCGGCATTCGACCCGGCCGTCGTGACGTTCGGCCGGATGCTGGCCGGCACCGCCCACAACGTGATCCCCGAGACCGCCCTGCTCAACGGGACGATTCGGGCATTGTCCGAGGACACGAGGAGCGCGGTGCACGAGCTGGTGGCGCGGGTCGCCCACGGCATCGCCGCCGCCCACGACGTGTCGGTGGAGGTGGACATCCGGATCGGCTATCCGGTCACGGTCAACGACGCCGACCGCTTCGCCGCCGTCACCGCCTCCGCCTCCTCCCTGATCGGTCCGGATGCCGTGCAGGAGCTGCCCCATCCGATGATGGGAGCGGAGGACTGGAGCTACGTGCTCCAGCAGGTGCCCGGCGTCATGGCGTTCCTGGGCGCTTGCCCTCCTCACCTGGAGGCGGCCACCGCTCCTCCCAACCACTCCAACCGGGTCGACTTCGACGAGGAGGCGATGGCGGTGGGGGCAGCCCTGTACGCCGCGGTCGCCCTGGGGTAGCCGGCGCGTCGGTTGTGGACGTCAGGCCCGAACGCCCACCAGGTCGGAGCGACGAGCGCCCAGCAGCTCGGTGTAGTCGAAGGGGTCCTGTTCGTAGAAGCCACCCATGAGCGCCAGGTGGGCGGTTGCCGACCGGCGCAGTTGATCGCTGGCGGCGTCGTGGCCCCCGAAGCGGCGCTTGAGGATGGCGGACACGGTGCCTGTTGCGCCTACCGGCCAGTCGGCCCGGGTTTCGATCATCGACGAGAACCGGCGGACGTCGGCAGGTGTCGGCAGCAGTCTGATCTTGACGGCGGTGGCCGGGTCGGCGGCAGATGCGGACCGGATGGCATGCTCGAGGGTCGGCATGGTCGAACCACCCAGCTGGAACGGCGCGAACGAGGCGGGATGGAGCAGGTCGGACTGGAACATGGGCTCGTTTGCGAAGGCGACCCCGGCCGCCTCGGCCAGGCTGTCGGCGTGCCCGGCGATCCCGTCGACGTATTCCAGGTGATCGACCCACGCCGGCGGCAGCGAGGACGCGCCCCGGTAGGCACCCGCCAGCGCTCCGGCCATGGCCCCGATGCTGTCGGCCGCACCACCGCCGTTGACGGCGAGGATGAGTGCTCCCACCGGGTTCTCGGGAGCACTGGCGAACGCCCACAGCGCCAGCGGCAACGCCTCCAGCAGGAACCCGCCGGTTCTTATGGCGGCGTAGGCGGCCTCGGGTGTGGAACCCACCTGGTCGAGTGCCACCGAGATCCGGGTGAGCAGCGTGGACCGGGCGGGGAGATGCCGAAGGGGCAGCTCGGGAAGCTCGAGGCCCTGCAGGGAGCGTTCGATCACTCCGAACAGTGTCGTCGCGTCGAAGGTGCCGGCGGCAGCACCGGTCAGGTGGGCCACGGATGCGGCCAGGGCGACGGCCGACGCCATGGCGGTGTGGTCGGCGTGGGTGATGAGGGCTTGGACGGCGGCGTCGAACCGGAGCATGTCGAGGTCGGCAGGGTGTAGCAGCCCGACCGAAACCGCCCGCGCCGTGGCACCCGTGCCTGCCGATGGGGTACCCGACTGCAGCCAGGAAGTGCCGTTCCGCAACGCCAGGGTGGCGCCGGTCACCGACTTGCCGGCTGAGCGTGCCACCGGGTGCCATGCCATGAGACGTTGTGAAAACTCGCGGGGGTCGAAACGACCCACCGAGATGATGGATCCGGCCAGGGCCAACGCCATCTGGGTGTCGTGGCCGAGCTGCCCGGCCGGGAGGAGGAAGTTCGGAAACGGCCCACTCAGATAACGGTTCACCGCTCCGTACGAACTCTTGATTCCGTCGGGTGTGAGGCCCACCAGGGGACGGCCGAGGGCGTCGCCGATGGCAAGTCCCAGCATGGCACCGCGGTAGCGGTCGATGAGCGGTTCGCCGGATACGTACCGGTTGAGTCGCTCCCCGGTAGCCATCGGCAGGACTCCGCGGTCGGACAGGACCGATCGCTCATCCCAGCTCAGCACGTCCACTCGTCAGGCCCTTTCCGCACCGGGCCGGTGTGGCCGGACGCACCCTCCAAGTGTGACCGCTGCTCAGGGCGAGGTCCATGGGCCGGGACGCCCATTTGACCTGCCCGAGTGCATCCGACAGGACCGATCTGGATATGCGGATGGATCCGACTAGCATGATGATCGTCTCCAGGCTCTCCCGTCGGATCGAGCCGTCTTCAGCCAGGAGCTGTGTCGCCCGTGACCGTTGAACATCTGAACACTTCCACGTCCTTCGCCGAACTCGGGGTATCGAACGAGCTGGTCGAAGCGCTCGCCGAGGCCGGTATCGACCGACCTTTCCCCATCCAGGTGATGACCATTCCCGACGCCCTTGCCGGAAGGGACGTCGCCGGTAAGGCCAAGACCGGATCGGGCAAGACCCTTGCCTTCGGTATCCCGATGATCCAGCGCATGACCAAGGCGGAGAAGAAGCAGCCGCGCGCCGTTGTCCTCGTCCCCACCCGTGAGCTCGCCGCTCAGGTCGCAGAGGCACTGCAACCGCTCCTCGCCCACCGGGGGATGAACCTGGTGGCCGTGTATGGCGGCACGTCGATGCAGGACCAGAACGACGCCTTCCGGGCCGGCGTCGAAGTGGTGGTTGCGACCCCCGGCCGGCTCATCGACCTGCTGGAACGCAAGTCGGTTCGTTTCTCCGACATCGAGACAGTCGTCATCGACGAAGCCGACGAGATGGCCGACATGGGCTTCCTGCCTCAGGTCCATCACATCATGGCCCGCCTCGAAGGCGACTATCAGACCCTCCTGTTCTCCGCCACGCTCGACCATCGGGCCCAGGCCCTGGTCCGAAGCTACATGGAAGACCCGGTGTTCTACGAGGTCGAGTCCCAGTCGGTCACGGTCGAGACTTCGATGCACCGTTTCCTCGAAGTCCATCACATGGACAAACCCCGGGTGGCCGCCCGCATCACCTCACACTCGGGTCGTTCCATGGTCTTCGTTCGCACCAAACGTCGCTGTGACGACGTCGCCGATCAGCTCCGTGAGCTGGGTGTCAAGGCCCGGGCCATCCACGGCGACCTCCCCCAGCCCAAGCGGGAGCGGATGCTCGAGGATTTCATCAACGGCAAGATCTCGGTGCTGGTCGCCACCAACGTCGCCGCCCGCGGTCTTCACATCGACGGCGTCGACGTGGTCATCCACTACGACCTTCCCGAAGACTCCAAGACCTACCTGCACCGATCGGGCCGCACCGCCCGCGCCGGGGAAGCCGGCCTGGTGGTCACCTTCGTCGACTGGAACGAAGTCACCCAGGTGCGCGTCATCCAGAAGGAAGCCGGCCTGTGGGAACCGGTCGTGAAGATGTTTTCAAACGACCCCCGCCTCGACGACCTCCAGAACTTCGAGCCCGAACGCGAAGCCGTCCCCGTCGAGCGCAAGAAGCCGACCGGACGTCGTCGCAGCCGTAATCGGCTGCTCTGAGTGGGCTAGTAGCTTGGACTGCTAGATCCGCTCCGCCGGCAGCGTTCAGTCAGGCTCGACGCCAGGTCAGCTTCTCCCGTCTTCCAGATACTCTCGTTCGTTGATCGTGCCTTCGCTGGGTCGTGCGTGTTCGAGCCCGCGCAGTTCCACTCTTCGGATCTTTCCGGAGATGGTCTTGGGAAGGTCCGAGAATTCGATGCGGCGGATCATCTTGTAGCCGGAAACCCGTCCCCGCAGGAACTCGAAGATCGATCTGGCCGTGTCGGGCCCGGGTTCGTGGCCCTGGGCGAGGATCACATAGGCCTTGGGAACGAAACCGCGCAGGGGGTCGGGCGAGGGCACCACCGCCGCCTCGGCCACCGCCGGGTGTTCGATGAGGGCGCTCTCCAGTTCGAAGGGGCTGATGCGGTACCCGGACGCCTTGAACACGTCGTCGGCTCTGCCCACGTAGGTGATGTAGCCGTCGGCGTCGCGGGTGCCGACGTCGCCGGTGTGATAGTGGCCGCCCTCCATTGCCTGGTGGGTCTTGGCGTCGTCGTCGGCGTAGCCGGTCATCAATCCGAGGGGACGATCTTCGCCGAGTCTGATCGAGATCTCGCCCTCGTCGGACTCGTTGCCGTCGGCGTCGAGTAGCACGATCCGGTAGCCGGGGAGGGGCCGGCCCATCGACCCGGGCACCAGTTTCGCTCCGGGCGGATTGCCCACCTGGGCGGTGGTCTCGGTCTGGCCGTAACCGTCGCGGATGGTGATGGCCCACATCGATCTGACCCGCTCGATCACCTCCGGGTTGAGCGGCTCGCCCGCCGAGATCAGCTCACGCAATGTCACCGGGTAGGCCGATAGGTCCTCCTGGATGAGGAAACGCCACACGGTGGGCGGCGCACACAAGGTGTTCACCCCGTAGCGGACCAGCACGTCCAGTACCGCCGGGCCGTCGAAGCGGCTGTAGTTGTACATGAACACACACGCCTGGGCGTTGAAGGGTGCGAACAGGCAACTCCAGGCGTGTTTGGCCCACCCCGGGGAGCTGATCGTCCAGTGCACGTCACCGGGTTGCAGGCCCAGCCAGTACATGGTGGACAGGTGTCCCACCGGATAGCTCGCCTGGGTGTGCTGGACCAGCTTCGGCTTGGCTGTTGTGCCTGACGTGAAGTACTCGAGGAGCGGATCGGCGGGCGAGGTGGGCTCGGGGGCGGCGAATCGGGAGGGTTGGTCGTCGGCATGGGCGTAGGGGTGCCAACCGTCGATGGCCGGACCCACCTTGAGAAGCGTGACTCCGGCGACGAGACCGGGGTCGAGGTCATCGATCCGGGCAGCACCGGTGTCGTTGGTGATCACCATCCGGGCGTTGCCCCGCTCGATCCGATCCGCCAGGTCGGCCCCGGCGAGCAGCGTGGTGGCGGGGATGGCCACCGCTCCCAGCTTGACGACGGCCAGCATCGTCTCCCACAGGGCGACTTCGTTGCCCAGCATGACGAGGACGCGGTCGCCTTTGCCGAGTCCGAGCTCGACCAGCAGGTTCGCCACCTGATTCGACCGGGTGGACAGTTCTGCGTACGAGAGGACTGCCTGTTCCCCGGACTCCTCGACGATGTGGAGAGCGGGGGCGGCGTTGCCCGAGGCGATCCGGTCGAAGTAGTCGGTGGCCCAGTTGAAGTCGGTCAGCTCGGGCCAGCGGAAGCCGGCGTAGGCGGTCTCGTAGTCGCGGCGATGCGCCAGCAGGAAGTCCCGCGCCTCCAGGAACCGGTCGACATCCGACATCAGTGCCTCCTCTCGTACTCGTCGTGGAGTATCACATCCTGACGAGCGGCGTGACGGGCCTAAGGTCCGGCGCATGTCCCTGCTGCGGGCGGCCTCCGACATCGCCGAGAGCGTGCTCTTCCCGTGTTCGCTCGAAGTGGACGGCGCTGCTCGTGTGCCCGAGGGTCATCTTCGGCTGCTCGCTGAGGCCGGTTTGTACGGCATCGAGACCGCCGGCCTGGCACCCGCAGACCGGTGGCTCATCGCCGAGATCCTCGCCTCGGGATGTCTGGCCACCGCCTTCGTGTGGATCCAGCATCACGGCGCGGTTCGAGGGCTGCTGGCGTCGGAGAACCACGAGATGTGTGACCGGTGGCTGGAGCCGCTGACCTCGGGAGCTAGGCGCGCCGGGATCGCCATCGGCGGTGTCCGTGCGCCGGTGCCGTCGCTGCGGGCATCGCCGGCCACCGGCGGCTGGCGTCTCGACGGCACGGTCCCGTGGGTGACCGGGTGGGGCCTGATCGACGTGATGCTGACCGGTGCGGTGGTCGACGACCGGGAGGAGGTGTGGGCGCTGATCCCAGCCCAGCCAGGTGTCGGCGTCGAGGCGAACCGCTACCGACTGGTCGCCGCCGACGCCAGCTCCACCGTGGCGCTCACCTTCACCGGCGTGTTCGTGCCCGACGAGCTGGTGGTGGGTGTCGTGCCGCACACACCACCGCCGGCCAACGACGGTGGTGGGCGCAACAACGGCTCCTTCGCCCTCGGCATCGCCCGACGGGCCTGCCTGCTGATGGGCCCGAGCCCCATCGACGCCCAGCTGGATGCCATGCGGACGCAGCTCGATGTCGCGACCGACGACGAAATGGCAACGGCCCGTGCCGGCGCCTGTGAGCTGGCGTTCCGAGCCACCGCCCGGCTGGTCGTCCACGCCGGCAGCAGGTCGCTCGGCGTCGACCATCACGCCCAGATGCTCGCCCGCCAGGCCCAGTTTGCCGCCGTGTTCGGCACCCGTCCCGCGATCCGAGAAGGGTTGATGAAGCGGTTGTCGCAAGCCGGGTCGTGGTGATCAGAACGCCCCGGGTTGACCCACCTTTGCACGATGAGGCCGCGGGGATAGGTCAGCTTTGTCCCCCACCGGCAAGCTCGACGGGGACAAAGCTGTTCCCTGTCCGTTGACCCTCGATGTAGCGCCCGTTCTGATGAGGGCTTTCTCACGAGGGACTCATATTCGTCTCATGCGCCGGGTCCATGGTTGGTACGACCAAGGGTCGCAGACAGTGGCCCTCAGAAGGGAAGGAAGAGAAGAGCCCATGGCGCGCTCACGCATCTTCACCGCCATCCAGCCTGCCCGGGTTGCCCGGCGCGGCAACTCGAGCAGCGACGACCGCGGTCGCGGTCGTCGTCGGCCACGACCGCGACCCCGCCCGGGCCGCAGCCGCAGCCGCTCACGCAGCAGCTGACCGATGAGGCAGAGGGGGCGGGTTGACGGCACGGGTCGAGCCCGCCCCCGCCCATCCTGTCTCTCCGACCAGGCGAAGAGGGGGCACTGTGCAGCGTCTTTGGAAACGGGCCCTTGCTTCTATGCGTCCCGTCGCCGACGCGGCGCCGATCGTCGCTGCCGCTCCGGCGATGACCCTGCCGGAAGTATTCCGGCGGTTCTGGCCACGCCTTCACCCCATGCGGTGGTGGGTGGCGCTTTCGGTGGCTGCGCTGGTTGCGGCCCCCGCTATCGAGATCGCCGAGATCCTCCTGTTTCAGCGTCTGGTCGACGACGTGCTCGTGCCAGCCGACTTCGAGCCTTTGCTGATCCTGGGGCTGCAGTACCTCGCCCTCAACCTGGCGAGTGGAGTGGTATCCGGGGTAGATGACTACCTGGCGACCTGGATCTCCCAGCGTTTCCTTGTCGACCTTCGTCGCGATGTCTTCGCGCATGCGCTTGCCCAGCCCGATCACGTCCACGATCGTCGACGGCTCGGCGACACCGTGGCGCGACTCACTTCCGACGTGGCCGCTGTCGAACGATTCATGGTTGGCCAGTTGACGGGGGGTCTCGGTTCGCTGATCCGACTGGTGTTCTTCGTGGTCTCCATGGTCTGGATCCAGTGGGAGCTGGCCTTGGCGGCTCTGGCGGTGGTCCCAATGTTCGCGCTGGTGTCCAGCCAACTTGCCCGCTTCACCCGCGATCTCTCCCGGGAGCGGCGTCGGCGCGGTGGCTCACTCACCAGTATCACCGAGGAGTCGCTCGGCAACGCCTCACTGGTCCAGACATACGGTCGGGAAGATGTGGCTGTGGGCTCGTACCACCGGCAGAACGAGGCGATCGCCCACGCTGAACTGGCCGGCAGCCGGGTGCGGGCAGTCTTTCTGCCCATGGTCGACCTCATCGAACTGGCCGGGGTGTTGAGCGTGGTCGGCATGGGCGTGTGGGCGCTTCAGACGGATCGGCTGACGCTGGGTGGGCTACTGGCCTTCCTGACCCTGATGGCGCAGTGCTATCGACCGATCCGTGATCTGGGTGACCTGCTGCCGCAGCTCCTTGCGGCGACAGCCGGGATCGAGAGAATCGTCGAGTTGCTCGACGAGCCGGTGCGTTGCGACCCGCCGGGCGCCCGCGACCTCGTTGCGCCTCTCGGGGAGGTCCGGATCGAGGACATAACCGTGAGATACCCCGGTGCGATCCGCCCCGCCCTTGCCGACTTCAGCTTGGTCATCCACACCGGCGAGCGGGTGGCCGTGGTCGGCCCCAGCGGCACCGGCAAGTCGACGCTGGCTCGGGTAGTGGCAGGGACGCTGAGACCGGAGCGGGGCAGGGTCGTCATCGACGGCCAGGATCTCGCTGGGTGCACGGCTGCCTCTGTGCGCGCGTCGGTCACCTTGCTGCCCCAGGAGACGGCACTGCTCGACTCCTCCATCCGCGACAACATCGCCTTCGCTCGTTCGGACGCCACCGACGACGAGATCGAATCGGTTGCCCGAGCAGCCGACGCCCACGAGTTCATCATGCGACTGCCGGAAGGGTACGGGACCCGGGTCGGCCAGCGCGGACGCAGCCTGTCGGGGGGGCAGCGACAGCGGATCGCCCTCGCCCGGGCGCTGCTGCGGGGCGGGGCAGTGCTGATCCTCGACGAGCCAACGACCGGGCTCGACAAGGCTGCCAGTTCCAGATTCCTCGAGGCGGCGATGCGGGCGACACCTTCCCAGACGGTCATCGTGCTGACCCATGATCCGGTGGTGTTCGACCACGTCGATCGGGTGATCGAGGTCGTTGCCGAGTGGCGAGCGGCGACATGAGCGCTCGTGAGCTCATCCGGAGAGGCGCCGATCGTTGGTCGGCGGCCCGATCCCGAAACGGCGACGACACGGCGGCGTTGATGCCGGCCGGGAAAATCCTCCATCCCGGATACCGCGTGATCGGCCGGCTCGCCCATGGACGAAGACTCGACACCTACGACTGCTACGACGAGGTGCGGGACTGTCGGGTCATCGTCAAGATGCTCCGCCCCGACCGCCTCGACGATGACCGGGTACGTCGGGCGGTGATCCAGGAGGGCGAAATCGTCACCACCTTGGCGCACCCGCACCTCGTGCGCGGTCTGGACCGTTTCGCCTCACCTGTTCCGGGGATCGTGCTCCAGATGCTGGGCGGCGCCACGCTGGCGGCGATCATCGAAGACGAGGTGCTGGACGTGGCGTCTTCGGCGCAGCTCGGCCTCCAACTGGCGTCGGTGCTCGGCTACCTGCATCGAAACGGGTGGCTGCACCTCGACCTCAAGCCTCCGAACGTGATCGTGTCCGACGGGCAGGCGATTCTCATCGACCTCAGTCTGGCTGGACGACCGGGTGGCGGTCGACCGGGCGCCGGGACGCGCGGCTACCTTGCACCTGAGCAGGCTCTCGGTTGCGGGTTGGGGTCGGCTACCGATGTTTGGGGACTCGGCGTGACTCTCATCGAGAGCCTCACGGGGGAGCTGCCATTCGGAGATGAGGCCACGTGGGACTCGCGATGTCGGCTTCCTGTCCTCCCTCGACGCAAGCCGGTCTTCCCGCCGCAGCTCCCCGCCCACGTCCCGGCCGCATACCGCAAGCTCCTGGTGGCGATGCTGGAGCGGGATCCGGACCTCCGGCCGTCCCTGTCGGAGATCAAGGACGTGCTGGTCGACCATCGGTAGCCTTCTCGTGCCGCAGTCAGGTGATGTGGGAAGGTCAGGCGCCAGCGGGAAACGCCTCCAACCGGGCGATCGCCGCCTCCACCTCCGGCAGCACCGTCGCCGCCCACACCTGGTGCCCGGCCGGGCTGGGATGGAACAGATCGGGTGAGAACATGAGAGGGTCCCGGAACGCCTCGGCCGACCAGCCCCAATGGTCGACGGCATGCACGCCTTGGCGTTGGGCGACCCGCTGATGGACCCGGTTGGCGATTCGGCCGGTCATGGTTGCAACTCGATCGAGGGGTGGCGGGCATCGGGGAACGGTTCCCATGTCTCCGATCCCCATCAGCACGACCTCCTTCGAGACCGTCTTCATGACGGCGACGATGGCTTCGAGGTTGCGTTCGAACACCCGCACCGGAACCGCCCGCATCACGTCGTTGCCGCCCACCGAGATCATGGTGATATCGGAGTCGAGTTCGATGGCCGACGGCACCTGGTTCCGGAGGAGATCGATCGAGCGGGCCCCGCCCACGGCGAAACTGTTCAGCTCGACTCGGTAGCGGCTCGACAGGCTGTGGGCGATGATCCGGATGAAGGTGTCATCCACGTCGTCGAGCCCGGGTCCGGTGATGGTGCTGTCGCCCAGCACCGTCAGGCGCAGTGGCGGTGCGGACGAATCGCCGAAGCATCCGGACGGGTCGATACCGGTGAAGGTGGGCAGCGGCCGCCGGGCCGCATAGGCGAGTTCGCCGGCCAGGAAGGCAACGCCCGCCAGCGCACCTCTGGTCATCATGGATCTCGACGTCATCGCCCCCTCACGAATATCTGGTCACGAAGCCTCTCGCCCGGAACACACCCAGCATGTGGGCCGCGAATGCGAGGCTGCCGGCCACGAACACCACCGTACCCGCGCTCGAGAGCACAAGCCGCTCCCATGGGATCCCCCCGCCGTCGAGGACGTCGCGGGCCGCCCCGAAGGCATGGGTGGTGGGCAGCACGTTGGCGATGGGTTGCAGGAACCGGGGGAGTGCCTCGACCGGGAAGAACACCCCCGAGATGGCCAGCACCACGTAGTTGATGCCCCAGGTGAGGATCTCCGCACTCTGCCCGAAACGCAGGATCAGACCGATCACGAGGAATGCCACCGCCCAGCCGTTCAGCACCAGCAACGTGACGATCGGGATCACCGACCAGCCGATGGCCGTCAGATCGAACCCGTACAGACTCACCGTCATCGCCGTGAGGGTGGCCAGCGCCAGGGCCAGCTTGGCCATCCCGAACACGGCCACCCCGGCGATGTACTCGGCCGGGGTGACCGAGGTGGTGAGGATGTTGAGCAGGTTGCGGGTCCACGTCTCCTCCATCACCCCGGTGGCCATCGTCATCTGCACCTGGGTGAGGGTCCAGAACAGCACGATGCCGGCCAGCAGGTACGGGGTGGCGGCCCGGCTCGTCTCGTTCTCCTGGGCCACGAACGCTCCGAGCGAACCCCACAACACCACGTCCATCACCGGCCAGAACCCGATCTCGAACCAGCGGTGCGGCGAGCGCCACAGCACCAGCCAATGCCGTTTGATCACGGTGCGGATGCGGAGCAGGTTCACGGCTGGGGTCCTCTCAGGTCGGCGGCGACGGCGAGGAAGGCGCCCTCGAGGTCGTCGACCGCGAACTGGGTTGCGATGGCGGCCGGGGTGTTGTTGGCGACCACCCGTCCCCGGGACATGAGGATCACCCGTTCGCACAACATCTCCACTTCCCGCATGTTGTGGCTGGTGACGAGCAGTGCGGTGCCGTCGCGGCGGTGGATGTCGAGCAGCGCCTGGCGGACGCGGACGGCGATGTCGGGGTCGAGGCTGGCGGTGGGCTCGTCGAGCACGAGCAGCGCGGGTCGGTGCAGGACCGACTTCACGATCGACACCAGGGTGCGTTGCCCCGAAGACAGTTCCTGGTTGCGCTTGTCGGCGAGGGCAGTGAGGCCGAACGCCTCGATCGCGTCGTCGACGATGGGTCGGGGGTTGCGGATGGTGGCGAACCCGGCGAACAGTTCGAGCGCCTCGCGCACGGTCAGGTTCTCGGGAAGGGGCAGGTACCCGGCGACGAATCCCACCCGCAGCATGGCCTCTGACCGGCGTCGGGGGAGTCGATGACCCACCACGTCGATGGTGCCGTCGTCGGGGGTCAGCACGCCGAGCAGCATGAGGAGGGTCGTGGTCTTGCCCGCACCGTTCGGCCCGAGCAGTCCGACCCGTTCGCCGGCGGCGAGGACGACGTCGATGCCGTCGACGGCACGGACCCCCTTGAAGACCTTGACGAGGCCGCGGGCGTCGACCACCAGGGCGCGATCGGGTGAGGGGGCGGTGGGCATGGGGCGGATTCTCGCAGCTGGAACCCGAACCCTCATCGGAATTACCACCGGCGAGAAGGCGCTTGACAAGTTATCGAAAAACAATCATATTGCTAATCAATAAGGTATCGTTTGTCGATACGACGAACAGAGGAAGAGCAGAGGAGGGATGATGGGTGGATCGAAGAGCCGCCGCCAAGGTCGGATCACCGACAGCCAGGCGTTGCAGGTGTTGGTGATCATCGGCGCGGTCACCGTTGCGGTGTTCGCCGGGGATCTGATGGTGAAGGTGATAGGTGGCGACGCGTTGCCCGAGCCCGTGGTCGTGACCCTGGACGCCTCCGACCTCGGGACGGAGTTTCCCGAGGGCGTCGGGATCGTCGATCTCCAGGCCCGTCTCGTCGCCGACGCCAGTGTGGGTTGGCGTGTCGTGTGGGGCCTCATGAGCCTGCTCCCGGCCCTGATCGTGGGTGGGGCACTGTGGATCATGTTCCGACTGCTTCGGGATGAACGTGATCCGTTCACGATGATCAACGTGAAACGCCTCCAGATGCTGGCCGGGCTGGCCACCGCCTACCTGGCGGTCATGGGCGTCAGGGCGCCGATCGAGATGGAGCTGGAGCACTCCATCGGCTTGGATGCCCCCGACTTCGAGTTCGCCTTCGTCGTCCCGCTCTTTCTGGCCCTCCTGTGCCGTGCACTCGCCGAGGTGTTCCGACGGGGGGTTGCGATGCGAGACGAGCAGGAGCTGACGATCTGATGCCCCCGGCTGTTGATGAAGATGTCGCCCACTCGATCACGGTTCATCTCGACGAGCTCCTGGCCGAGCGGGGAATGACGATGACTGCGCTGGCCGAGAAGGTCGGCATCACCCTGGCGAACATGTCGATCCTCAAGACAGGCAAGGCCAGGGCGATTCGGTTCAGCACCTTGTCCGCCATCTGTGCCGAGCTCGGCTGCCAGCCCGGAGACATCCTCCGCTACGAGCGGGAGTCCTGACCGCCGACCCACCCATCGCGAACTGGGGACAGATCCGACCGTGACACGGTCGGATCTGTCCCCAGAATCGGTTCTGGTCGTCGCCGAGCGGCTCGCCCTGACAGTTGAGACTATCTGGCGGCTGGGATCGCCGCAGCACTTCAGCCCGTGTTGGCGGTTCGCACACAAGAGCGAGGTGTAGGTGACCGCCGCCTGGAACTCCGAGAGGCACGGCCGCGGACTCTGGTGATGGGCTCTGGAGAACCGAGCAGTCACCCCCCACCCAGGAACGCCGCCACCTGCCGTCGGAACCGTCTCCCCCGTGCCGGATGGCGCATCCCCTCGTAGAGAACGAGACGCGAGTCCGGGATGCCGGCGGCTGTCTCCTGGAACAGCAATGGGGTGTAGAAGGGGTCGGCGCTTCCGGCGATCACCAGCGTCGGGGCGGTGATCTCACCGAGACGGTCGCGGAAGCAATGCCGATCCTCCGCCTCGACGGTGATGGTCAGGTCGCGCAGATCCCCGGACACCCCGGCCGAGATCAGGCGAGACCCAACCCAGGCTGACGGTCCGCCGATCACTCTCCACGCCCCCCGGTGTGGCAGGAGGAAACGCACCAGCACCTCGGCGGCCCTGCCCGCTTCTCCATCCTGCGCCAGCCGGCCGACCTCGAGCTGGAGTTCTCGGGCCGGGTCGCTCAGCGTGTGGGCGCTCGAGTGGAGCACCAGCCGCCGAACACCTCCGGGGTGGTCGGCGGCGAGATGCTGGGCAATCGCACCCCCGGTGGAGACGCCGATCACGTCGACCTGGGCACCGAACTCCTCCCCGATCGTGACCGCATAGTCGGTGGCCATGTCGGCCAGCGTGTAGCCGGCGGGCATGCCGGGTCTGCGCAGCACCGAGAAGATGGTGTAGTCCCGTCCCAGGAAGCCGTACCCGGCGGTCATGCCGCGTTGCGGCTTGTTCTCGAACATCAGCCCCTGCAGGATCACCAGCGGGTTCGGCCCGCTGCCAACCCGGACGTAGGGCATTCCACTGCGGAAGTAGCCGGATCCGGAGGCGGGAAGCTTCGACACTTGCTCAGCCGCCCCCGAGGTGCTGATGGAAGAAGTCGGTGATCCGGTGCCGGGCGTCCTCCGCCGAGGCCGGGTGATACTCCGAGAACGACAGGCGACCCAGTACCTCGAAGATCAGGGGGACCTCGGCCGGGTCGTGATTGTTGAGGAACGAGTGACCGGCGTCCGGATAGACCTTCACATCGTGGGGGATGCCGCCCGAGTCGAGGATGGCGGCAAGGCGTTGGGAATCACGCCGGAGCGCTCGGTCTCGCGCCCCGTAGCTGGCAACGATCGGACAGGCCTGCGACAGGAACTCCTCGGCGTCCTTCGGGAGCGCCCCGTAGTTGACGCTCGTCGCCGAATACCCTCGATCGGGGGCCAACAGCACCGCGAACCCGCCGCCCAGGCAGAAGCCGACCACCCCGATCCGGCCAGTGCAATCGTTCCGGCCCGCCAGCCAGGTTCGGACCACTTCGATCTCCCGAAACACCCGACCCTCACGGGCCAGCGCCTGCCGCATGACGGCCAGAAGGCACCGCATCCGGCCACCCCAATGGAACAGATCGGGGGCCGCCGCCAGGAAACCCGCCTCCGCCAACCACTCGGCCTGGTTGCGAAGATCGGTCGACATTCCGAGGGCGTCGTGGATGACGACCACCCCGGGCCATGGTCCATCGCCGTCTGGCACGGCCAGATAGACCGGTATGTCGCCTTCCGGCGAAAGCACCTCTGCCATGGTCACGATGGCATCTCCTGCACGACCGTTGGCCGTCGACGGTCGATCCTCACACTATCGAAGAGCGACGGGTCGTGGCCGGCCTCAGCCTGGCGCCGGTTCGGGTCTCGATCGATGAGCCGAGGGGCTGGCGATCCGACCGGACTGACGATCGGCGTGACAAGAGCGTTCGATCGAGCGTTGCGAACTCGGTGATCTCGAGCCGTTCTGCGGTGGCGACCTCCGAGGCGTCGAAGGCCCCCCCGGTTGGGTTCCTATTCCGACCCACCAACCCGGTGATCCGGAGCCAGTCGCCGGCCCGGCGACGCGTCCGGTCGCTGATGCCGAGGCGTTGGGTGAGTTCGCGGCCGCGCCAGCGGTTCCGAGATCGGAAGAACGCTAGGAGCTCGAGTATTCGTTCGCCGGTGCTGCATGAACGCCAAAGCATCTCCGATGGCGGCCATTTTCTGACCGGAGTGACCTTCAGGCTGTCGGCATGACCGAACAGAACCACACCTCCCGCCTTCTCGTCGCAGCTTCCCGGCCCGCCGGATCGGGCGCCACGTTGAACCCGTTCGTGGTGGTCGACGGCGCCGCCGACTTCATCGAGTTCGTCGTGGATGTGTTCGGCGGGGTCGAGATCGAAGACGCCCGGGCGCCCATGCCGGACGGTCGGCTGATCCACGCCGAGATCATCCTGGGCGACACCCATCTGTTGATGGCCGAGAGGATCGATGGATGGCCGAGTCACCCTGGGTTGTTGCAGGTCTGGGTCGATGATGTCGCTGCCACCCTCGAGGACGCCACCGCAGCGGGCGCCCGGGTCGTCACGCCGGCCACCCCCTTCTGGGTGGAGACGACGGTGGGTCGCATGGTCGATCCATGGGACAACCTCTGGTGGCTGTTCAGCCCCGCCCCCGGCCAGCCCGATCCGCTCGCCCCCTGGGAGGGCGAAGACGACACCGTGTTCGAGACCATCGACGCCGAGATGCGCTCCCGGGCATCCAGATGACCCCGGACCATGCACGGGCCCGGACGTACGGCGCGTGGCGAAGTGCCCGGCCGAATCGACGGTCCACCCAGCAACCGGGCTGCGACCTGGGGCGTGACGCCAGGTTCACTGCGGAGCCGGAGATCATCGACGGGAACCCGTTCGTACCGCTGCCGCCGGATGCGCTGAACGACGTGTTCTGTGAGTCCGGGCGCACCAAGGGTCCGATCCCGGTCCGGGGTGCCATCGACGGCAGGCCGTACCAGCAGACGTTGGTGAAGTTCCGGGGCGTGTGGCGGCTGTACGTGAACATGAAGATGATGGACGACTCGCCGCGGCGGATCGGTGAACTGAGGTGACAGTCGGCCTCGATCCGAGCGATCGCAGGATCGAGCCTCATCCGAAACTGCCATGTTCGATGCGAACCCGGCGGCGAGGGTTGCCTTCGAAAACATGCCACCGTCGAGACAGGAGATCGTGCGCTACATCGCCGGTCTCAAGGGTGATGCGACTGTCGACCGCAATGTGCTGCGAGCCCGCGACTTCCTGCTCGGGAAGGGGCGCTTCGTCGGGCGGGAGGGACTCTGACTCGAGGGTGCCGGCTCCCAGCTCCCAGCCCGGGTGGGTCTGGGCTATCTCGTCAGGAGGATCTCGAGCTGGCGGTCGAGAGCCGACTCCTCGCGGGCGGTAGCCGGTCCGCCTCCCGGGATCCGGCGGAGCTGACTGATCCCGAGGTAGGCGGCGTAGGCCAGGCGGGCCCGTGCTGCTGCCCGTTCGTGGGGCAGTCCGAGGTGGCGGTAGGTCCTCGTCAGGAAGGCGAGCCGCTCGGTGGTGGCACGGACGACGGTCGGGCCGACGATGGGGTCGTCGGCCTGGCTGACCAGCAGTGCGTCGATGGGTCCGTTCACGACGTCGCCGAACGACTCGGCGAAGAGTGCCCGCAGACGCTGCTCGGGATCGTCGATGCGATCGAGCCGCTCGATGACGTCGGCCGTAGCCAGCCGGTACCACAACTCGAGTGTGCTCTCGATGAGGTCCTGCCGCCCTTCGAAGTGCCAGTAGAAGCTGCCCTTGGTGATCCCCAGGCGGCTGGCCAGCGACTCGACCTTCACGCCATCGACGCCTTCGGTTGCGATGACCTCGAGCGCTGCCCTGGTCCAGTCGTCCCTGCCGACCTTGGTGTTGGCGTGTCTCGCGGTTGTGTCCATCGATCCATACGGTAACGTACAGAGCATGTCCATACGTTCCCGTACGGAAATGATCAGGCTCGGAGCGGGATCGACCGCGGCTGTGGGGCTCGCCGCCGCCTCGGCCCTCCATGCGCGCTGGGCGACCGGATCGTCCTGGCCGAGATCCAGCCATGACGAGCTCGCCGACCTGGTGGTGGGGCGTCGCCCGATGCCGGGTCCGGCGGCGTGCGTCGCGGTCGCCGGGGCACTGGCGGTCGCCGCCGGTGCCACCACCCAGGCGACATGCGGGCGACCCGGTCGGCTCACCGACCGCAGCCGCACCATGGCAACGCTCGTGTCCGCAGCGTTGCTGGCGCGAGGTGTGGGCGGCATCGCCGCCGAACTCGCCGGCATCGGCGACAGCACGCCGGAGTTCCGCCGCTGGAACCGTCGCCTCTACAACCCGCTGTGTGTCACCTTGGGGATCCTGGTGGCGATCGGACGGCGGAGCGGACCGTGACGGCCACTCGCGACTTCGTCCGGGAGCTGCGGCGCTGGTAGCCGCGACGCGCCGACGGGTTGCCGCCCGGCCAGCGTGCACTCGATGCGTTCCCCCGCTTCGCCGACAACCCGCTCCGACCACCGCCCTCCGCGCCCGGGTCGGTCCTGACCATCACCTCTGCCGACCCCGGCGAGGTCCGGATCCCGCTCGACGAACTTCGTGCGAGCACACTGGGCGAGTCGATGGTGACCGACTTCCACTGCGTCACCACCTGAACCGCTCGCCGTCAGAGCTGGACCGGCGTCCCGCTCGCGCGATGGTGGGCCACCCTCATCGGCCCACTCCCCGACGAGCCGTTCGCGATCGTGTGTGCCGCCGGCGGCTACCGGGCGGTGTTCCGGACCGACGACCTGTTCGCCGATGGGGTGATGCTGGCGTGGGCACTCAACGGCGACGCCCTCGACCAGCGACACGGGGCACCGCTCCGCCTCGTCAGTCCCGGGCAGTACGGCTACAAGAACGTGAAACACGTCGAGTCGATCGCCGTTCACCGCCAGCAGCCGCCGAGCCTCCTGGGAGCGAAGGAACACCTCCGGGCCCGGGTCGCGCTCGAGGAACGCCACAGCCGCATCCCCGGACGACTTCTCCGCTGGCCGTACCGCCTGGTCGTGCCGATCACCGCCATCGTCGCCGAGCGAACCATCAGAGAGCGATCGGGCGACGCCGTTGGCTCGCCCGACCGCTGAAACGCCACCCCGCCATCTGGGGACAGAATCGACCGCCAGGCGGTCGAATCTGCCCCCAGATCGGTTTGGGGGGTTCAGGCCGACGACGACGTATCGCCCGCCGGAGAGCGCGCCATCGCCCATCGTCAGATCGACCGGTACCTCGCCGGGCTCACGGCCTTGAGGTGGTTCCCAAGGAGGCCCGCCGCGCGGATCCAGTCGGGGTTCAGGGCAGCAGCTCGAAACTGCCGGTGTGGACAGGGCGGACGATGGAGAAGTGCCGCCGATCGAGGGTTGCGATTCCGGTGATGTCGAGCCGCTCGGCTGCAGCCACCACCGATGCGTCGATGGTTCCGAGAGGGAGATCCCGATACCGGCTCACCAACTCGGCGATCCGGAGCCAGTCACCGGCCATCACCGGCTCGATGGTGAACTCCCCGGCGGCGAGATCGCCCAGGAACCGGACTTCGGCCTCTGT
>JBHJOH010000160.1:0-5902 GCA_050329955.1 Acidimicrobiia bacterium
ACCGCCACCATCCAGATGGCGGTGGTGCCAGAAGGCGTCACCTCGCTGGCCGACCCGGCCGTCACTGGCAACTTCGAATCCGCCGCCAACTTCTACGCCACCCTGCTGCGCTCGCCGCAGGCAACCTTCGACATCGCCACCGACCAGGGCGCCGTCTTCACCGACCCCATCAACGTGTCGGTGCTGCAGCGGACCGGCATCATGTCGCTCACTGTCACCGCCAGCGACCCCGGCGGCGCCGAACGGGCCGCCCTCGGGTCGTTCCGCTGGCTCGAGGCCCGACTCGCCGACCGCCCCGTCATCGCCGCCCTGCCCGGGGCCACCGAACAGGCAGAGAACGTCGACGACGACCTCGCCAACGTCGTCATGTCGGTCGATCCGCTGTATGCCGGTATCGAATCCGACCTGTTCATCACCGTGTCATCGCCCCGGGACCCCGGGTTCCGGTTGGCGCTGGGCGACGCCGCCCTCAGCGCTCGAGCCTTCCCGCTGCTCATGCCCTCCGATCGCGAAGTGACCGTCGGCATGGAGACCTCCGACGGCACCGAGCTCGGCTTCACCGACATCGACCTCGCCGAAGTCGGCACCTCGGGCCAGGCACTGCCTCCGCTGATCGTGACCATCGACGAAGGCGCCGTCACTCTCGACGAGGGCAGCGAGCTGACCTTCGTGGGCAACCGGGTCAACGCCCAGTGGGACCTGGCCGCCGCGGCGGCGGCCACGGAGGGCGAAGCCGGCCAACTTTCGGTCATGCTGCTCAACGACGTGCCCATCGTGGGAGAGACCGGGCTGCGCCGGGTTCCGATCCTGGTGGGGGCTCCCATCATCGCCGGCATCCTGGTGCTGCTGGCCACCGCCACCGTCATCGACCGCTACCGCCAGCTCAAGCGGGAACACGCCGAAGCAGCGATCCGCCACCACGAGATCGAACAACTCGAACGACTCGGAGTCCACGAGCTCGCCGAAGAACGACTGCGCTGAGTCGCACCGTCATGGCGCACCACGGGCTGTACGGGGTCATCATCGAAGGTATCGACGGCGGCGACGGCTGGGGCGAGGTCCAGGCCGGCTCACCCCGTTGGAACGTCACCGTCGAGGGCCCGCCCACCCAGCAGTTCCTGGAAGGAGCCCAGTGGGGTTTCAAGCTGGGCGACGGCGGGTTGGCCCGGGCCGAACAGGCGGGAAACGGCGGCAAGCTCCGACTCGCACTCACCCGACCGGTCCCGACCCGCGACCTCGGACACCCGTACCTGTCGGTGGTGGGGATGCTGGCACCACTGTGGGCGGGCGGAGTCGCCCTCCACGGCGGCGTGTTCGTGTCGTACGGACGGGCCTGGGTGATGATGGGCAGCAAAGGCGGGGGCAAGTCCACCACGCTGGCGCTGATGGCCCAGGCCGGGCGCCAGGTGCTAGCCGACGACATGGCGGTGGTCGGATCCAACCTGATGGTGCACCGTGGGCCCCGCTACATCGACCTCCGCCAGGAGGTTTCCGAAGCGCTGGGAGTGGGTGAGCCCGTGGGCGTGTTGGGCACCCGTGAACGGTGGCGCTACCGGCTCGGACAGGCTCCCATGGCAGCGCCACTCGGTGGGATCATCGTGCCCCGCTGGGGCGATGAGGAATCGGTGGCATCTCTCGATGCGGTCACCAGGCTGCGGGTGGTTGCATCGTCGTTCCCGATCGCCTACCCCAACGACCGCAGCGCCCTGGTGATGGACATCGCCAACTCGGTGCCCATGCTGGTGTGGACTCGACCCGAGGGACTCGACGGGGCCGCCGGTGCAGTCGAACGAATGCTGGCGGAACTACCCGCCGGTTGACGGAGCCTCGCCGCGCTGCTCGAGGACGATCACCCGCCACTGCACACCGTCGTCGGCCTCGACCAGGATTCGGTAGGAGCCGACATCGCTGAACTCCATCGTGCCGTCGCCGGAGGAGTCGACATTGGTGACACGGGTCTCGGACCCGTCCTCGGCAATGGCGGTCACCACCAGCCCACCGCCTTCCACCTTCCAGTTCACCACCCACGGCTTGGCCACCGAGAAGGGGCTCAGCTCCTGGCCCCCATCGACACCTCCGACGTTGCGTATCACCACGTCCGAGCTGCGTGGCTCCACCGGAGCCGCCGGGCCTCCACCCAGCATGCGTGATCCCAACCCGATACCCACCACAACGGTGCCGGCCAGCAGGGCGAGCACTGCAACGATGGTCGCAGCCCGTTTCAGCAGACGAAAGAACGAGCCCGGTGCCTTCGACTCGGTAGCTGGCTTGGGAGCAGAAGCTGCGACCACCGGTTCGGGTGCCGACACGTCGAGGCGGGGCCGGAAGCGGCGGCCAACCGTGGAAGGCTCGGGGTCGGGATTGGTCGACCGGGCCGACAGCGTCTCGATCGCTTCGATGGCGGCGTTCGACGTTCCGAAGTCCATCAGCACCGGGTCGCCGTTCCAGTCGATCTTCAGAAGGGCACCGCGTTGTCCCAGGATTTTCAGGCGATGTTTCGAGACGACTTCGGACTCGCCGTCGTCGGCCCACAGACGCACCGCGTGATCGAGATCCTCGATCTTCACCGACCCCAGCGGAGGGTCGATGATGTCGGCCTGCAGGGAACCGATCGGCGGCGGAGCCGGCGGCTGGGGGCGCGGCGAAGGATCGAAGACAGAGAACACGTCGCGATCTGATCCACTCATAGCTGCACTCGGCTCTGTGCCGCCCTCCCGTCGACATGATACCGGCACGGGTGTCGAACGGCTATGGCGAACCTGTGAGGGTGTGGGTTCGTGGACGGACTAGCTGCGTCGACGTCGACGCAGCCGACCAGCCCGGGCCTCGCGGTCGGCCTCTTCGGCTGCCCGGGGCTCCAGGCCCAGCTTGCGGGCGGTCAGGTCGGACTCGTCGACCAGGAAGGTGAAGGTGCGGTCATCGGTGAACCCGCCCAGCTCGTTGAAGATCCGGGCCGAGGCGCTCAGTGTGTCGAACGACATCACCACCGGGGTGCCCGCCCAATGCACCGTCACCGAGAAGTCGTCACGATCGAGCGCCCGCACCGCGGCCCGCGGGAACGACTCGAGGTCGCCGTCGGGGAAGCGCATGTCGACCGTGGTGGCCGAGATCCCGAGGGTCACCGAACCAAACGGCGGCTCGATCAGGAACGCTTCGACGGCGACCGCCTGGCTGCTGGCTGTGACTGACATGGACCGACCTCTCACTCGTTGACCCGCAACCAGTTAACGACACACATGTGGTTTCCGCCATGGGTCGGGCGACACATTCGACCGCACGCGGAGCGCCCAAACGGGTCGCTGGGCCTATTCAGTTTCAGCCACCCGACGCGTACCTTGCTCATGGGACGTGTTTGGGAGTGGGTTCACGGGCAGATCCTGTGGACTTGGGCTTGCAACTGACAGGGCGGGAGTCGAGAGGCTCCCGCCCTCGATGTTTTCCGGGTCGCCCGGCACCGGGGTCAGAACGCCGAACGGACCGGCGAGACCGACAACAACCGGGCCAGCTTGTTGCCCACCGTCTGTTCACTGCTTGCCACCAGCACCCGCACCGGCCCTTCGAACGGCAGCTTCTCGACCACCACCACCGTGGCACCGGGACGGATCCCCATCTCCTGGAGATAGGCGATCGCAGCCGGGTCGATGTTCGACGGCATGGCGATTTCACCGCTGTCACCCGGATCCAGATCGACCAGGCACCTCAGCACCGGCACCGTCTCGTCGCCGGGAGCCGGAATCGGGAACCCGTGCGGACAGGTCTCGGGCGACCCCAGTCGCTCGAACAGTCGCTGCACCACTTCGGCGGGAAGGGCGTGCTCGAACCCGGGGGCCAGCCGCTCGGCCTCCTCCCAGTCGTAGTCCAACAGATCACACAGGAACCGTTCGGCGATCCGGTGGCGACGAACCACGGTCACCGCCAGACGACTGCCCACCTCGGTCAACGTCACGCCGGCATACGGGATGTGATCGACCAGACCCATGTCGTGCAGCCGCTTCAAACGGGCCGTCACCGTCGCCGGGCTTATCGCCAACTCGGCAACCACCTCACCCGGCCGGACCGGACCGGAGCCGTGGTGATGCATCGAAACCGCCTTCAGCGTCTCGCGGTCCTGAGGCGTCAGATCCTCGAGTCGATGTACCGGGTCCATCTTTTGATGCTACTGAAATCTGGTTTCCGTGCACCTGAAGTGTTCCCGCTGGTATCAATCGGAGCTGGCGGCGATCGGCCACACACCACCAGGGGGAAGCCATGGAACTGACGCTCGGAACGTTCAACCTCAACAACCTGTTCGACCGGTTCAACTTCGAAGCCGAGATCGGCGCCCTCCCCGCCCGATCCAGAAGTGTCCGCACCACCTACCAGTGGGTGGTGATGGGCGAAGGCGCCGGACCCGACGACCCGCCACCCCAGCTCGACCCCACCGAATCGACCTCGCCCATCTACCGCATCAAACGCAACGCCGACGGCGCCCTCATCAAGCCCAAATCCGACCAGGGGCTGCAGGCCGTTGCCTCCCGCATCGACGCCATGGCAGCCGACGTGCTGTGCGTGCAGGAAGTCGAAAACCTCGACTCGCTGCGCGCCTTCAACCGCACCCACCTCGCCGACCCCTACCGCTACGAAGTGCTGGTGGAAGGAAACGACCCCCGGTTCATCGACGTCGCCATCCTTTCACGGCTCCCCGTGGCCAACGTCACCAGCCACCGCTTCGAAGTCCACCCCTCCGACCCAGCAATGCCCATCTTCGGACGGGACCTGCTGGAAGTCGACATCTTCGACCCCGCCCGCCGCAAGAAGCTGCTCACCGTGTACGTGAACCATCTCAAATCGAAGTTCATCCGATTCGACGACCCCGACCCCGCCGCCACCGACGCCGCCAACCAGCTGCGTCGCCGCCGCCAGGCCGAGACCGTTCGACGGGTCGTCGACGCCCGCACCCGGCCCAACAGCCGATACGTGATCGTGGGCGACATGAACGACACCCCCGAAGCCGACAGCCTGGCCCCGATAGCCGACGGCATGGTCGACGGCCTCGCCAACCCCGTCGAAAGCCGGCAGCCACCCCCCGTGTCCAACCCCGGCGACGCCCCACCCGGAACCCGCTGGACCCACCGGTTCCGGGTGAGCGGCGCCCCCGACCACTACGACCTGCTCGACCAGATCTGGCTGAGCCCCGCCCTCGGACCCAAACTCGCCCACGCCCAGATCGAACGCCGCATCAAATGGACCGCCACCGCCCGAGGCGTCGGCTCCGACCACGACCCCGCCTGGGTGCGACTCAGCGGCCTGTGAGATTCACGGAAACGCGTCCTCACCGGTGCGAGCACCGCTGAACACCATCATCTCCGACTCGATCAGGTGGGCGAGACCGGCATCGAGCGCCTCGTAGGCGGAGCCATGCGTCCGCATGAACGCCTCGGCCGCCGCCTGCGACTCCCAGCGATCCACGGTCAGATAATGACCCCCATCAGCCGTCACGAACAGTTCGCTCCCGACAAACCCCCACCCCTCCGAAAACAACTGCACCCAGTCGCCATCAGCCCCGTACGCCACCTCGAACTCGGAACGGTTCTCGGGAGCAACCGTGTACGACCACACCACGATCCACATACCCCGATCATGCCAGGCGCCACCCCACCCCCGCGCCCGAGACGCCCCTCGATAGCTTTGTCCCCCTCGAGCCTGCAACGAGCGGCGTGAACAGCTTTGTCCCCCTCGAGCTTGCGAGAGGGGGAAGGGTCCGTCCGGCGAAGCGCCGGAGCGAGGAACGAGCGGGGTAGGGGGTGCCTATCCCTCGCGAGCATGATGACGCATTCCGGAACGCGTGCTGAGTTCGTCTCGCGGGCTCTCGACCCCCCTACCCCGCTCGTTCCTCGCGGGGGCCCCTTCCCCCACTGCGTGG
>JBHJOH010000161.1:0-13070 GCA_050329955.1 Acidimicrobiia bacterium
GGCGCCGGCGCGTCCGTCGAAGCTCTCCGGGCTGTCGGCGCTCCTGCCCGCCACGATCGAGGAGCTGGTGACGGCGGGCGGGCTGACCATCACCGAGGTGATGGTGGAAGTGATGAGGCTGCAGGCTTCCGGCGCGGTTCAAGTGGTCGACGGTGTGATCAGGGACTGCTCCGGTCCTGCTCGAGGATGATCCCTCGACTTCAACGGCTGGTGGCGTAGCATCGGAGCGTGGCCGATCCTCACCGCACACCGGAATGGGCGTCCCAGCAGGTCGAGTCCTACCTCGCCCGTCTGGAGAACCAGCGCGGCCTCTCGCCCCACACCATCGGTGCCTATCGGTCGGACCTCGGGCAGTTCTTCGACTTCTGTGACCGGGTCGGATGCGATTCCCTCGACGTCATCGACCGCAAGATGGTGCGCCGTTTCCTGGCCGATCTCGACGAGGGGCAGTACGCCCGGACCTCGATGGCCCGCAAGGCGTCGGCGGTGCGGGCATTCTTCGACGACGCGGTTCGCCGGCGCCTGCTGATCGCCAACCCGGCAGCCGGCCTCGCCCGAAGTCGGTTGCCGAAGCCGCTTCCGCATGCACTGGCCGTCCGCGTGCTCTCTTCGGGACTCGATGCCATCGACGGTGATGAGCCCGTCGACGTGCGTGACCGCGCCATCCTCGAGTTGCTCTACTCCACCGGGATGCGTGTATCGGAGTTGGCGTCATTGCGGCTCGGTCAGATGTCCCGCTCGGGGATGGTCACCGTGATGGGCAAGGGCTCCAAGGAGCGGGCGCTGCCGATCGGACGGCCCGCACAGGCTGCGCTGCAACGCTGGACCGAGTTGGGACGACCGGTCATGGCCGGACCGTCCGCCGGGGACGCCCTGTGGGTCGGGGAGCGGGGAGGGCCGCTCGACACCCGCGGAATCCGGCGCATCGTCGACCGCAGGTTTGGCACCTTCCCTCATGCCGTGCGACACTCCTTCGCAACGCATCTGTTGGAGGGGGGAGCGGACCTGCGAAGCGTGCAGGAGCTTCTCGGACACATTGCCCTCGACACGACTCAGATTTACACTTCAGTGACTCGCGACCACCTCAAGGCCACTTATGAACGCAGCCACCCACGGGCGTGACCCGACGCCGACCGACGAAGTGTCGGCTATGTGGGAACGGTTCAAGTCGACCGGAGACGAGCGAACCCGCGATGCGCTGATCATCCAATACTCGCCGCTCGTCAAGTTCGTGGCGGGTCGTGTCGGTGTCGGACTGCCCCGCAACGTCGACCAATCCGATCTGGTGTCCTACGGGATCTTCGGCCTGATCGACGCCATCGACAAGTTCGAGCCCGAGCGCGGATTCAAGTTCGAGACCTACGCCATCAACCGCATCAAGGGCGCCATCCTCGACGAACTCCGGGCCATGGACTGGGTTCCCCGCTCTGTGCGTGCCCGGGCCCGCGAAATCGAGCGGTCGATGGCCGAACTCGAGCACCGTCTGCAGCGCACCGCCAGTGACGAGGAACTCGCCCGCCATATGGGGAGCTCGGTCGACGATCTCCGAGACGCCCTCGCCGAGATCTCCAACCTGGGAATCGTGGCGCTCGACGAAATCCTGTCGCCCGACTCGAGCAACTCGCTCGGCGACATGGTGGCCGACCCCATGGGCGCCGGCCCCGAAGCCGCATTCCAGAAGGAAGAAACGCGTCGCGTCCTCGCCGATGCCATCAACCGGCTCCCCGACCGAGAGCGCCTCGTCCTCACCCTCTACTACTACGAGGGTCTCACCCTCGCCGAGATCGGAGACGTCCTCGGCGTCACCGAGTCGCGGGTCTGCCAGATCCACGCCAAGAGCGTGATGAGCCTCCGCAACAGGATGACCGAGCCGTCGTACAGATAGCTGCGAGCTGCGAGTCGCTCCTCGCTCGTCGCTCGCTCAGATTCGCCCCCCTGCCCACGCTCCCGATACACTGCCCCTCATCACGCACGCCTCGTGCACCTCTCTGGTCGGGCATGGCCCGGTTTGAGGTGGGTCCGCCATGCGGATCTGAGGCGGAGGAATCAACCAGAAGGAGCAGACGTGGCCGGAGTCACTATGAAACAGCTGCTCGAGGCCGGTGTCCATTTCGGGCATCAAACTCGGCGCTGGAACCCCAAGATGGCACCGTACATCTACGGGGAACGCAACGGCATCCACATCATCGACCTGCGACAGACCGTCACCCAGGTGGCTGACGCCTGCGAGTACGCACGTCAGCTGTCGGCCAACGGCGGCATCCTGTTGTTCGTCGGTACCAAGAAGCAGGCTGCGACGGCGGTCCAGGCCGCCGCCGAACATGCCGGCATGCCGTACGTCAACTACCGCTGGCTGGGCGGCATGCTCACCAACTTCGCCACCATCCAGAAGCGCATCTTCTACATGAAGGAGCTGCAGCGGATGGAGGAGACCGGCGAGATGCAGGCCCGTCACAAGAAGGAGCGTCTGCGTCTGCGCCGTGAGCTCGAGAAGCTCACCGCCAACCTCGGTGGCGTCGCCGGCCTCACCCGGGTTCCGGATGCAGTCTTCATCGTCGACGTGAACACCGAGCACACCGCCGTGAAAGAGGCGCAACGCCTCGGGCTCCGAGTGCTGGCACTGGTCGACTCGAACTGTGACCCCGATGCCGTCGACCTGGTCATCCCGGGCAACGACGATGCCATCCGGTCCGCCGAGCTGATTGCCATGGCACTCGCCGCATCGATCCGCGAGGGTCGTGAGGGAGCCTCGAAGAAGGGTCAGCCGGAAGCGGAGGACGTCTTCGCCGACGCCGCCGCAGCCGAGGTCGAGGTGGCCGCTCCGGCGGTCACCGAAGCCTGAGAAGCAACGGAGGAAACGTGGCAGATATCAGCGCAAAGGACATCCAGAAGCTCCGTCAGCAGGCCGGCGTCGGCATGATGGACGCCAAGAAGGCCCTGTCCGACAGCGAGGGAGACTTCGAGCAGGCGTTCGAACTCCTCCGGGAGCGGGGACTCGCTGCCGCAGCCAAACGGGCCGGGCGGGAGGCCTCCGAGGGCACGATCGGGACCTACCTGCACACCCAGAACGATCATGTCGTGATGGGAGTGCTCGTCGAACTGGTGTGCGAAACCGATTTCGTGGCCAAGAGCCCCGAGTTCGGACAGACGGCTACCGACATCGCCATGCACGTCTCGTGGGCCAACCCGACGTGGGTCCGTCGTGAAGACGTAGACGAAGCCGCCGTGGCCAAGGAGGCCGAGCTCATCGAGCGCGAAGCCAAGGCCTCGGGCAAGCCCGAGCAGGCGATGGCCAAGATCGTCGAAGGTCGACTCGAGAAGTTCTATCGCGACAACGTGCTCTATGAGCAGGAGTACGTGAACAAGGAGAAGTTCGAGGGAACCGTGGGCGATCTGGTGGCCAGGCTGGCATTGAAGATGGGCGAGAACATCTCGGTGCAGCGGGTCACCCGAATCGCAGTGGGCGAGAAGGCGTGACCAAACGCCGAGTGCTGTTGAAGTTGTCGGGTGAGGCGTTCGCGGACGCCTCACTCGGCTACGGCATCGATCCGGTGACCGTCGCTCGGGTCTCGGAAGAAGTCGCCGAGGCGCACGCATCCGGAACCGAGATCGCCATCGTGGTCGGGGGCGGCAACATTTTCCGGGGTGTGTCGTCGGCGGCCAAGGGCATGGACCCTGCTTCGGCCGACTACATGGGGATGCTCGCCACGGTCATCAATGCGCTGGCCCTCCGCGACGCTCTCGAGAAGGCCGGGGTCCCGACACGGGTCCAATCGGCCATCACCATGCAGCAGCTGGCTGAGCCCTACATCCGGCTCCGGGCGATCCGTCACCTCGAGAAGGGCCGGATCGTCATCTTCGCGGCCGGCACCGGCAACCCGTTCTTCACGACCGATACCACTGCGGCGCTGCGGGCGGTCGAGGTTGGAGCCGAACTGTTGCTGAAAGCAAGCAAGGTCGACGGCATCTACGACAAGGATCCCGTCACCAACCCTGATGCGGTGCTGATTCCCGAGCTGGGATACATGGATTTTCTCTCCATGGGGCTTCGGGTGATGGACTCCACCGCCATTACGATGTGCCGCGAGCACGGGGTGCCGATCGTGGTGTTCGACATGACAGAGCCGGGCAACATCATTCACGCCGTCTCCGGTCAGCGTATCGGCACGATCGTGCATTGATCGGTCGCCCGCCAGGACGACCCAGGAGGAACCATGATCGAGGAACTGCTCGAAGAAGCCCGTGAGAAGATGGAACAGGCTGTCGAACACGTGGGCGCCGAGTTCACGACCGTTCGCACGGGTCGGGCCAATCCCCAGATCCTCAGTCGGGTGGTGGTGGAGTACTACGGGTCCCACACACCACTCCAGCAGCTCGCCACCTTCTCGGTGCCGGAGCCTCGCCTGCTGGTGATCTCCCCCTTTGACAAGTCGTCGATCCAGGCGATCGAAAAGGGCATCCAGGAAGCCGATCTCGGCATGAACCCGTCCAACGACGGTCAGGTCATCCGCCTGTCGTTCCCGCCGCTCACCGAGGAACGCCGACGGGACCTCATCAAGGTGGTGAAGGGCATGGCCGAGGACGGCAGAGTGGCGGTTCGCAACATCCGTCGCCACACCAAAGCCGATATGGAGGCGCTCCACGGCGAGATCTCCGACGACGACATCCGCCGCGCCGAGAAGGAGCTCCAGGAGCTGACCGATCGGTACGTGGCCAGGATCGAGGAGCTCGTCGCTCGCAAGGAAACCGAGCTCCTCGAGGTATGAGATGAGCGACGAACGCTCCTCGAGCGGGCAAGCCGAGCCACGCATCCTCCGCCCCTGGGAGGCCGACCCGACCCCCGTGCCGGCGCCAACCGAGGAGTCGATCGAAGGCGAGGACCGGACCGCCCCTGGCGAACGGGATCCGTTCCGGCCCTCCGATTCGGCCGATGGGCAACCCGACGACTTTGCCCATCTGGGGCGGGGTCCGACCTCTCTCGACGACTTCACCAACGAGGACTATCAGGCGGCGACCACCCGCGAGTATCAGGGTCTCGCCGAGGAGATCGCCCGTGCTGCCGCCGAAGACGTCGAACGTCAGGCCGTGTCGGCGTCGATGCCCGGAGTGGGCTCCGGCCTGATCGGTTTCGACGACGTCACCGGCGTCCGGGGCCCATCCGAAGAGGAGGTCGAACTCGAGGAGCAACAGCGCGCTTCGGACCTCACCATGAGGGTGGGCACCGCGGTGGTGCTGGTGGGAATCTTCCTCGGGAGCCTGCTGCTGGGGCGCGTCTGGTTCACTGCCTTCGTGCTGGCGGTCATGATCCTCTCGCTCGGTGAGTTCTACTCCACGGCTCGCTCTCGTGGCTACTCGCCAGCGGCGTTGTTCGGCTTCCTCGGTATGTTCGGCATTGCCATCGGGACTCTGCGGTCCGGTGTGGTCGCCATCGGCGTCACTCTCACTCTGGTCCTGGTCGCGGTCGGACTGTTCTATGCCGCCACCGGGCGACGAAACCCGGTCGAGAACTCGGCGCTCACAGTCATGGGCGCCGCCTGGGTCGGCCTGCTCGGGTTCGCGGTCGCCATCGTGCGCGAAGCCGAAATCGCCGGCGTCGATCCCACTGGCCTGATCCTGTTCGTGGTGCTCGTGACCGCAGTCTTCGACGCCGGTTCGTATTTCGCGGGGAGAGCGTTCGGCCGACGCCTGATGGCGCCGAAGGTCTCACCCAAGAAGACCTGGGAGGGATTCCTTGGGGGAGCCGTCGCTGCGCTTCTGCTCGCCGCCGTTCTCTCCACGTTCAGGGATATCTTCTCGATCAGCTTCATCCAGTCGCTCATGATGACCGGCATGATCGTGGTGCTCGCCCCCCTCGGCGACGCCGCCGAGTCAGTTGCGAAACGGTCGCTCGACGTCAAGGACATGGGGTCGCTGTTGCCAGGTCACGGCGGCATGCTCGACCGCACCGACGCCCTCCTGTTCGTGGTGCCCGGGGCCTACATCATGTACAGCATCTTCGACATTCTGTGAACTCTCCCTCCAGCTCCCCCCCGGTCTTCGACGGGCTCGTTGTGCTCGGCGCCACCGGTTCCGTGGGACAGCAGACCCTCGCCGTTGCCGGCCGTCTCGGTATCCCCATCCGGGGGCTGGCCGCGGGCCGACCGGGCACCGCTTTGCTCGAGCTGGCGGCGGCCCATCCGGACGCCGCCCTGGCGGTGGCGGGCGGCTCCGGGAGTGATCGAGGCGCCTTCGAGACGGCAGTCGGCCGACCTGTCGCCTTCGGGACCGAGGCAGTCATCGCCATGGCCGCAACCCCGTCGTCGATCGTCATGAACGGCATCGTCGGCGCCGCAGGACTGTCTTCCACGCTGGCCGCCCTCGAGGCCGGGAACCTGCTCGGACTGGCCAACAAGGAGTCGCTGGTCGCCGGAGGCTCGCTGATTCCGGCAGCCCTCGCCCGTGGGGGGACCCTGGTTCCGGTCGACTCCGAACACTCCGCCCTCCACCAGTTGCTCGCCGGACGATCCAACTCCGACGTCGACTCGCTCATCCTCACCGCCAGCGGGGGCCCGTTCCGGGGACGCCGCCGCCAGGACCTCGACGACGTGACCCCCGAACAGGCCCTCCAGCACCCCACCTGGCGGATGGGAGGCCGCATCACGGTCGACTCGGCGACCCTGGTCAACAAGGGACTCGAAGTGCTCGAAGCCCACGTGTTGTTCGGCGTCGACTTCGATCGCATCGAAGTGGTGGTGCATCCCCAGAGCCTCGTGCACGCACTCGTCCGCCTGACCGACGGGGCCCTGCTCGCCCACATCGGACACACCGACATGCGTGTGCCGATTCAGTACGCCCTCACCTACCCCAACCGTGCCGCCTCCGGCCTCGAACCGTTCGACCTGGTCGGTCGCAGACTCGACTTCGAAGCCCCCGACCTCGAAACCTTCCCCGCCCTCGCCCTCGCATACCTGGCCGGCCGTCGAGGTGGCGCCATGCCCGCCGTCTACAACGCCGCCGATGAAGTAGCGGTGGCAGCCTTCTTCCAAGGCCGCCTCGGATTCAACGCCATCCCCATGATCATCGAAGCCACCATGACCGAAATGGCCGGCGCCGACGCCACCACCCTCGACGAAGTCCTCGCTGTCGACGCCCACGCCCGAGCAGTTGCCGCCTCCCTGATCGCCGGAAGCTGCTGAGCTACCAGCCACCAGCCGGAACGCGGCTTCTTGCGTGTTATGGCGTTGAGTCGGACGTTCCGAGCCAGAAGCCAGAAGCCAGAAGCCAGAAGCCGGCAGCCGGCAGTCATCCGCTACTCCACCTAGCCCGTGCCTGCGGCTAGGTTGATGGAGCTCATGCAAGGATTTCTCGGCGGCTTCGGTGTCATCTCGGCCATCATCATGTTCGTGGTCGCTCACGAGGCGGGTCACTTCTTCGCAGCGAAGGCGACGGGGATGAAGGTCACCGAGTTCTTCATCGGGTTCGGGCCCCGCATCTGGTCGATCAAACGAGGCGAGACGGAGTACGGGATAAAGCCCATACCGTTCGGCGCCTACGTCAAGATCGTCGGGATGTCTTCTCTCGAGGAGGTCGATCCGGCCGACATCGGACGGACCTACCGCGAGAAGGTGTTCTGGAAGAAGTCGGTGGTGGTGCTGGCCGGTGTGGCCGCCAACTTCCTCCTCGCCTATCTGATCTTCTTCGGCCTCATCATCTCGGCCGGAGATCAGATTCCCACCACCGAGGTGGCGGCAGTGGTCGAACCGGAAGAGGGTCCCCCGGTGGCGGCTGCGGCGGCCGGGGTGGAGGCGGGCGATGTCATCCTGGCGATCGACGGCGTGGCCATCTCAGACTGGGACACGCTTGCTGCCACCGTTGCCGCCTCGGCCGGCGCAGAGGTCGTACTCGAGATCGAACGGGGTGGCCGAATCATCGAGCTGCCCGCCACGGTCGGCTCACGGGACGACCCTGCTGGTGGGGGAGAGGTCGGTTTCCTCGGGATTGGCCCCGCCTATGAGAGGCTCCCGGTTTCGGTGTTCTCGGCCACCGGCCGGGCGGCTCAGGAGGTCTGGTTCCAGATCGGTGGGACCTTCCAGGTCTTCTCGCAGCTCTTCCGCTTCGACACGCTGGGTCAACTGGCGGGTGGAATCATAGGAGGTGAGGTCGACAACGAGGTGCGACCGGTGAGTCTGGTCGGGCTCGCTCAGATCGGCTCCCAGGCCGACCGGATCGGGATCGCCAACCTCTTCTACCTGATGGCTGCCGTGAACGTCGTGCTCGGGACCATCAACGTGTTACCGCTGTTCCCGCTCGATGGTGGCCACTTCGCGGTTGCCCTGTACGAGAAGCTGACACGACGCAAGGCCGACATCCGTGCCCTGGTGCCGGTGGCGGTGCTGGTGATCGGCGCCCTCTCCATCCTGGGAGTGATGACGATCATCCTCGACATCGTCAACCCGATCGAAATTCCTTCCTGACGTTCGAAAGTGGTGCAACGTGATCACCCGTAGGCCAACCCGACAGATCCGGGTCGGAAACGTCCCGGTGGGCGGCGACGCCCCCATCAGCGTCCAGTCGATGACCACCACCAAGACCGCCGACGTGGACGGCACCCTGCAGCAGGTGTACGCATTGGCGTCCAACGGTGCCGACATCGTTCGGATCACCTGCAACGAGGTGGAGGCGGCACAGGGTCTGTCCGAGATCGTGCCCCGCAGCCCGGTCCCGATCGTCGCCGACATCCACTTCCAGTACAAGCTGGCGTTGGCGGCCCTCGAGGCCGGCGTGCAGGGTCTCCGGCTCAACCCCGGGAACATTCGCAACGAGGCCAACATCAAAACGGTGGCACGGGAAGCCAAGGACCACGGCGTTCCCATCCGCATCGGCGTGAATGGTGGCTCGCTCGATCGTGATCTCGAAGCCAAGTACGGCGGCGCAGTGCCCGAGGCGCTGGTCGAGTCCGCCCTCACCGAGATCCGTTACCTGGAAGACGTCGACTTCACCGACATCAAGATCTCGGTGAAGCACTCCAATGTGCCGACCATGATCGCCTCCTACCGGCTCCTCTCCGAACAGGTGGACTATCCGCTCCACCTTGGGGTGACCGAGGCGGGACCACTGCCGGGCGGGCTCATCAAAGGGGTGGCGGGCATCGGCACGCTGCTCAACGAAGGTATCGGAGACACGATCCGTTTCTCCCTGACCGCCGACCCGGTCGAGGAAGCCAAGGCAGGGCGCATGCTGCTCGAGTACCTGGGCCTGCGTGAGCGCAAGGGGCTCGACCTGATTGCCTGCCCATCGTGCGGCCGGGCCGAGGTCGACGTCATCGACGTCGCCACCCGCGCCCAGGCCGCACTCGAGGCCGCCAACCTGCCCATCCAGGTGGCGGTGATGGGCTGCGTGGTCAACGGCCCCGGGGAAGCGGGCTCGGCCGACATCGGCATCGCCGCCGGCCGTGGCAAAGGCCACCTGTTCATCAAGGGTCAGGTCGTGCGGGTGGTCCCCGAAGCCGAGATGGTCGAAGCCCTGCTGGAAGAAGCCAAGAAACTGGTGGAAGAAGGCGTCGAGGCCCGCCTCGCCGCAGCCGACACCAACGCCGCTGCCATCGCCGCAGCCGACCGCCTCCAGCTGATCGAGATCAAAGGCGACGCCAACAGGACCGTCGAACGGCGGGCGAAGGTGGCGGAGACAGCGCGCGGTGAAGGTACCGCTGAAGGTACAACGTAGAACGTTCAACGGAGAAGGTCCGGCTGCCATCCGCTGGGGGGACCGGCCCGGGGCCGCCACAGCGATGTGTCCGCTGGCTGTGGTGGGGCTGATGGTGATTGGGGTCCTCCGGTGGTGGCCCCGTGGTTGACTCGCGTGCGGACGGCGCCGGACGTTCTACGTTCTACATTGAACCCAGCCGGCTCGATCCCCGGTAGATGTATCCCCACCAGGCTTCCCCACCCCTCCGACTAACGTCCGTTCCCCACATGCGCTGGTCTCAACTCTTCATCCCCACCCTTCGTGACGATCCCGCCGAAGCGGAAGCCGTCTCCCACAAGCTGCTGGTCAGGGGTGGATTCGTTCGTCAGCTGTCGGCCGGTCACTACTCGATGCTTCCGCTGGGCCAGCGGGTACGCACCAAGGTGTCGCGCATCATCGAAGAGGAGATGAACGGGATCGGCGGGCAGAGGTTCCACCTGCCGGCCCTGCATCCGGCCGAGATCTGGAAGAAGTCGGGCCGATGGGACGTGATGGGCGACGAGATGTTCCGCCTGGTCGATCGCAAGGGGTCCGACAACGCTCTCGGCATGACCCACGAGGAGATCTTCGCCCTCCTCGCCACCGAGTTGTTCTCGTACAAGGACCTGCCGCAGATCTGGTACCAGATCCAAACCAAGTTCAGGGACGAGCCCCGCCCCAAATCCGGTCTGCTGCGGGTGCGCGAGTTCACCATGAAGGACTCGTACTCGCTCGACGTCGATGCCGCAGGTCTCGATGTCGCTTTCGACCGACATCACGCCGCCTACATGAGGATCTTCGCCCGCCTGGGTCTGGCCGCGGTGGACGTTCAGGCGTCGTCCGGGGCGATGGGTGGTTCGGGTTCGACCGAGTTCATGGTGCGCAGCCCCGCCGGTGAGGATTGGATCGTCACCTGCGATGGGTGCGACTACCGCTCGAATCTGGAGAAGGCGGTGTCACGTCTGCCCGGTGTCGCCGATCCGGACTCGGTGCCGGAACCCAGCCGGTTTGCCACACCCGACCTTCGCACCATCAAGGCGCTGGCCGAGGCCCACCCCGACGTGGCCGCTCCGGACCGTCAGATCAAGACCCTGCTGTACGTGGTCGACGACGTGGTGGCACTGGTGTTGCTGCGGGGCGATCACGATCTGCTCGAGCAGAAGCTGATCGACGCCACCGGTGCGGCTCGGATTCGCCCCGCCCAGGTCGAGGAGATCGTGGCGGCGCTGGGAGCCAACCCGGGCAGCCTCGGATCGGTCGGCGTGAGCGGCATGCCGATCATCGCCGACAACGCCTTGCGGGGCCGACGCGGCATGACCACCGGAGCCAACCACGACGACTGGCATCTCAAGAACGTCGACGTGGAGCGCGATATCGCGGTTGGCACATGGACCGAACTTCGCACGGTACGCGCCGGAGAGGTCTGTGCCGTGTGCGGAGGGACCCTCGACCTGTGGAAGGGCATCGAGGTCGGTCACATCTTCAAGCTGGGCACCAAGTACTCCAGCGTCATGAACGCAGTCGTCCAGGACGAGGCGGGGGAGTCCCACCCGATCGTCATGGGCTCGTACGGCATCGGTGTGGAGCGGTCGATGGCTGCAGTCGCCGAGACCTGGAACGACGAACGCGGCATCATCTGGCCGGTCACGCTCGCTCCCTACGAAGTGGTCGTCACGGTGCTTCGACCCGACGACGAGGCGGCCGGGCCCGCCGGCGCCGATGTGTATGAACGATTGGTCGGGGCGGGCATCGAAGTCGTCCTCGACGACCGTGCGGAACGCCCCGGCGTCAAGTTCGCCGACGCCGAGCTGGTCGGTTTCCCCTTCCGTGTCACGATCGGCCCCAAGGGCATCGCCAACGGCATCGCCGAACTCACGACCCGCCTGGGGATGACCACCGAGGAAGTTCCCCTGTCAGAGGTGATCGATCGCGTGATCGGCTTGGTGGAGAGCGGACGCCGCCTCGGCATGTGAGCTTCCAGCAAAGACGCAGAACGTCCAGCCTGCCACCCAGAATGGCTTCGAAGCTCGAAGCTCAACCCCCGACGGTCTGGGTCGCGGGCTCGTCCTTGACTCGTTCCTCCCCCGCGTACACCACGAATCCCTCTCCTCTGACGAAGCCGATGAGGGTCATGCCGAGGTCGTCGGCCAGCTCGACGGCGAGCGAGGACGCAGCAGAGACGCCGAGCACGATGGGGATGCCGGCGACCGCCGCCTTCTGGGCGATCTCGAAGGACACCCGGCCTGACACTTGAAGCAGTACCTCGCCCAGCGGCCAGCGTGCGGCAGCGAGGGCACCGATCGCCTTGTCTGTGGCGTTGTGGCGTCCGATGTCCTCGGCCCAGGAGAGGACAGACCCGTCGACGTCGAAGATTGCGGCGGCATGGAGGCCGCCGGTCGAGGCGAAGCCGCGTTGCCTGGCGAGGAGGGAGTCAGGCAGGCCATGGATGAGCGTGGAGGCCACCACTGGTCCGGCGGGGAGGGGACGGGCCGTGATCTTGACCGCATCGATCGACGCCTTGCCGCACACTCCGCAGGATGACGAGGTGTACATCGAGCGTCGGAACTGCTCGGGATCGATGTGAACTCCGGGCGCCAGCACCATCTCCCAGCGGTCGCCGTCCTCGAGTCTGACCACTTCGGACATCTCGGCCGGGGAGAGCAGGATCCCCTCGGTCAGACCGAAGCCGAGCGCCAGCTCCCGCTCCATCCCCGGTGTGCGCATCAACACCGCGACGGGAACACCGGCCAGTCTGATCTCGAGCGGTTCCTCGACGGCCAACAGATCATCGGCGGAGGTGGCCACGCCGTCGACGAAGCGGATGACGCGGCGTGAGGATGACTCCATCGCGGCAGGATATCGGTCGGCTACGGGTTCGCAGGCCCGGTTCCTCCGTGTGCTTGCATACGAGGATGCGAGCGCACAACTTCGGAGCCGGTCCCTGCACACTTCCCATCGAGGTGCTGGAGGAGGTGCGCGACGAGTTCCTCGACTTCGCCGGGTCGGGGATGTCGCTGGTGGAGTTGAGCCACCGCAGCGCCGAGTACGACGCCGTCCACGAGGAGACGCTGCGGCTCACCCGCTCCGTTTCCGGTGCGCCCGAGGACTTCGCAATTCTGTTCGTCCAGGGTGGGGCCACCCTTCAGTTCGGGATGATCCCGATGAATCTGTTGTCGTCCACCGAGTCGGCGGGCTACGTGGTCACCGGGAGTTGGGCCAAAGCGGCCTTCTCCGATGCCAAGACGGTGGGAAACGCCTACGCCCCATGGGACGGTGCCGACCACGGGTACACGACCATGCCCGCCGCCGGCGAGGTGACGGTCGAGCCCGGTACCCGGTACCTCCATGTCACCACCAACGAAACCATC
>JBHJOH010000162.1:0-11576 GCA_050329955.1 Acidimicrobiia bacterium
CACACCCATCCCCAGACCGAGGAGTTCCTGGCGGCAATGGGGGCCAGGCGCCGTCAGATGGGCGAGCACTTCGGGAACGAGCGGACCCCGGTCAGCTTCGACGAACAGGCGGAGATGTACCGCTCGCGCAGGATGATGGCGGTGCTGTGCAACTCCGACGACGAGTCCACTTCGGGCGTGCCCGGTGCCCCCAACCACCTGATCGGAGAGGCGGCGGAACGCCACCCCGACGTGTTCATCCCGTTCGTCGGCATCGACCCGTGGAAGGGGCGGGCGGCGATCGAGGAGATTCGCCGCTGTCACGAGTTGTACGGGATGAAGGGTGTCGGCGAGCTCAACCCGAGTCGTCAGAAGTTCTTCCCGAACGATCGTCGGCTCTACCCGATCTGGGAGGTATGCGCCGAGCTGGGCATGACCGTGATGTTCCACATGGGGTTCGCCGGCGCGGGTGCCGGCAAGCCGGGTGGCATGGGTTACAAGCTCGATGCGGTGCGGGCCATCCCGTATCTCGACGACGTCGCCGCCGACTTCCCCGAGTTGAACGTGATCCACGCCCACCCCGGTTGGCCGTTCCACCAGGAGGCGCTGGCGGCCTGCTGGCACAAGTCCAATTTCTTCATCGATCTCTCGGGCTTCGCACCCCGCTACTTCCCGGAGGAGGTGGTGAGGTACACCAACTCACTCATCCAGGACCGGGTGCTGTTCGGTACCGACTGGCCGGTCATACCGATCGATCGATGGCTCGAGGAATGGGAGCAACTCCCCATCAAGCCGGAGGTGCGGAGAAAGGTGATGCTCGACAACGCCGTCCGGTTGCTGGGCCTCGAGGCGAGCGGGTCCGGGACGTGACGCAATGGCGAACACAAAATCCAGGGTCTCAGTTGAAACGGACTCGTCCCGTCACTAGAGTCCGCCCACCGCAATCGTTTGCGACGAACACCCTCGGGAAGGATCGATGACCGGTACATCCGATACCAAAAGCCCTGCGAAGCGCCCTCTCGTCGTCGCCGAGAATCTCGTCGCCGGATACGAGCTCCAACGCGAGCGCAAGCTGCTGACCGCTCTGGTCAACATCAATCTCACCGTGTACGAAGGTGAGACCCTCGTGCTGGTGGGTCCGTCCGGCTGCGGCAAGACCACCTTCATCAACGTGATCGCCGGACTGGTCCAGCCATGGGAGGGGACCATCTCCTACGACGGGAAGCCGATCAGCGGAACCTCCAAGGATCGTGCCATGGTGTTCCAGGACTACGCCATCATGCCGTGGCGCACGGTGGAGGAGAACATCGCCCTTCCCTTCGAGCTCCGGAACCTCGACATATCCTCCTCCGAGAAGGCGGCGAGGGTTCAGCAGACCCTCGAGGCGGTGGGACTGCACGGGTTCGAGAACTCCTTCCCCTATGAGCTCTCCGGCGGTATGAAGCAGCGAGTGGGCATCGCCCGTGCGCTGGTCACCCAGCCCAAGATGCTGCTCGCCGACGAGCCGTTCGGGGCACTCGATGCCATGACTCGTGAGGTGATGCAGGCCCAGCTCGAGAGCCTCGTCACCGAGTACAACCAGACCGTGGTGTTCATCACCCACTCGATCGACGAGGCCATAGCCCTCGGCGACCGTATCGCCGTCATCTCGCATCGTCCCGGCACCGTTCGCGAAGTCATCGAGGTGGGGATCGAGCGACCCCGCCTGGCAGAGGGCGAGATCACCCAGCACCCGAGGTACGCCGAGCTTCGTGAATACCTGTGGAACCTCGTCAAGGACGAGGCACTGGGGGCCCACGAGGACGGAAACCAAGCGTTCGACCCATCCAAGGGCGAGGGTTCCAACGGAGGGCCCTCAAAGATCGAGGCAATGAGGCAGGCCTACAACACTCCGGGAGGAGGTGGGCTGTGACACAAACGAGGCCCAAGAACGTCGACGGCGGCTCGATCGCATCGCAGCCGCGCATCCGGGAAGCGAACTGGACCTGGCAGCGGTTCTGGACCCGCTACCGGTTCGCCATCATCACCGTCATCAACCTGTCGGTGTTCTTCCTGATCTGGGAGCTGTTCGCCAAATCCGGCCGGGTCAACGCCCAGATCTTTCCCACCTTCAGCGATGTGCTCAGTACCTTGAAGATCGGCTGGTTCGGTGGTGGCAACCTCGAAGGCTTCAACAACCGGATGCTCGCCGACTTCGTGATCGCGGTGAACATGTGGGAGACGGCCAAGATCTACATGATCAGCATGGTCATCGTGGTCATCGTGGGTATCCCGTTCGGGCTGTTGATGGGTGGCAGCAAGTGGGCAGATGCGATCCTGAGCCCGTACGTGTGGACCCTGTCCTCGCTCCCCCGGATCGCCATCTACCCGATCTTCCTGATGTTCCTCGGGATCGGTGAGGGCGTGAAGTACGCCATCATCCTGTCGACGGCCATCTTCCCGCTGATCATCAACACCTGGGCGGGTGTCAAGACCACCGAGCAGTCACTCATCAATGCCGCCAAGGTGTTCGGGGCCAACAAGAGACAGATCTACCAGAAGGTGGTGCTCCCCTACACCCTGCCGTTCGTGGTGTCCGGGATCCAGCAAAGCCTGAGCCGGGGCATGATCGGTGTGGTGCTCGCCGAGTTCCTGTCGGGTGCCACCGTGAACGGCGGTATCGGATGGCTGATCTTCCGGTCGGCTTCCGCCTTCAACGCTCCGCTCACATATGCCGCCCTGTTCACGCTGGCGGTGTTTGCGCTCGTTCTCGTGCAAGGTACGAGGTCCATGGAGGCGAAGATCGCTCCATGGCGTCAGGCCACCAAGACCTGACCATTCGGGAGGAAGGACCCAGATGACGAACAACATCCACGATCCCTACGGCTTGTCGAGGAGACGGTTCCTCCAGGTGTCGGGTCTTGCCGCCGGCGGCATGGCCCTTGCGGCGTGTGGCGGTGACGACGCCGGCACCGCCACCACCGCGGCTGCGGCTCCGGCCACGACCGCCGCCGGCGGGACCACCGAAACCACCGCAGCAGGGATGGCAATCCCTCAGTCGGATCTCGAGGTCGTCCGGTTCGACTTCAACACCCCCAACCCGAACCTGCAGGCTCCCTACTGGGTCGGCATCTCCAAGGGTTGGTTCGCCGAGGTCGGCATCGACCTTCGTCCCGAGAACATCACGGGACTCGACGAGTACCTGCCCCCGATGTTCGCCGGTCAGATCGACGTAGCCCTGATGGACGCGGTGGTGATCTTCCCGTCGGAGGACGCCTCCGTGCTCGACGGTACACCCAACGGACTGCGTTGGATCGGCTGTGCCCTCGGGTACCAGCCGATCATCATGATCGCCAACGAGGGTGTCACCGCCGAAAACCTGGCGGGCAAGACCGTGGGTCTGGCCCGGGCCGGCACCACCAACGAGGTGCTCGCCAAGTTCGCCCTCTCGGAGATGGGCTACGACTGGCAGACCGACGTCAACGCCGTCAACCTCACCGGTGGTTCCAACGACTGGGTGACGGCGATGCTCACGAATCAGGTGGACGCCACGCTCGCCTTCCCCCGCCACGTCGCCCTGGCCGAGGAGGAGGGTGGTGGTGCCATCTTCACCGGCTTCCGGATGGATCCGCAGGCCGGGTGGGGCATGCTTCAGTCGAAGATCGACGAGTTCCCGATGTTCCCGGTGGCCTGGAACTACGCCTACATCAAGGCGAACAACTGGTGCAAGGACCCGGCCAACTGGGAAGAGATTCGCGAGATTCTCACCGGCGAGTACAACCTCGACGTCCCCGACAACGTGTTCGCCGCCATGCCGATCGACGCCGGCATGATGACCGAAGACCTGGGCTGGAGCCCGGAGGCGATGGACGGCCTGATGGCGTTCTCGCAGCCCTTCGGTGAATACCGCGAGGACCTGCCGTGGCGTGACTACGTGTACCTCGATGCGCTGTACGCGGCGCAGGAGGCACACGGTATGGCCCCCAACCCGTCAGCTGACCTCAGCACCGGAGAGACGAAGGCCGTCCCACCGGAGGGATGAGCCTCGATCAGAAGCAACGAACAGAGAGGGCCCGCCGTCAGGCGGGCCCTCTCTCTTTGGCTTCTGGCTTCTGGCTTCTGGCTGGTGGCTCGATGCTCGAAGCTCGAAGCTCGTTACCCCACCACCGCTCTCAGCTGCTGTGCCAGCCAGTCCGATGCGGGCGGGAACGCCCGGTAGCGGAGATTGTTGACGCCGTGGTTGCCGTTCTTCACGAGGTTGTAGACGACCTCACTGGTGCCCATGGCGGCGATGCGTTCGCCATGGGAGACGGGGATGAGCGGGTCGAGTTCGCCCTGGATCACGTAGAGCGGGCCTGCGATCGACCGGCCCTTCAGAGTGAGCCCGGCTGCCTTCTCCTTGGCTTCCTCCAGGGTTGCGGAGGCGGAGTAGTGACGGAAGGCCTGACGGGTGACGATCTGGAGGTCGTCGAAGCACTCTGCCCAGTCGTAGGGCCCGCAGTTGGCGACGGTGGCCTTGACTCGCGGTTCGTGGGCGGCGACCCGGGCGGCGTAGTAGCCGCCGAGGCTGGCGCCGTGGATGCCGATGCGGTCGGCATCGACATCACCGCGGCCGGTCAGGTAATCGATGGCGGCGGCAGCCGTCGACTCGTAGTCGGGGCGGATCGGCATGCGCAGGCTCACCTCACCCTGACCGGGACCTTCCAGGCTGAGCACGGCCATGCCCCGCTTCATGAGACCCTGTCGACCCGAATGGCGGGTTTCCTTGGTGGAGTCGAGACCGGGCAGCACGATCACGACCGGCGGGTTGTCGACTCCGGCCGGCTTGCTGAAGAGGCCGAGGATGTGGGTGTCCTCGAACGGGATCTGCAGCTTCTCGACCGCTGGGCGCTCGAACGGCATGACACGGTCGTGGCATTCGACCATCTTCCTCAGACCCTGTTCGTGCAACTCCACGTCGTCCACCGAGATGAAGAACGCCAGGTGGTAACACTTGGAGGCGGTCTGGAACTCGGCGATGGCACTGAACCGTCGGCCCTCGGCCCACGCCTCCTCGGCCAGTCCTTCGTGGACGGCGGCGATGCGCATCCACTCGGGCCCCCACCCGGTCCAGGTGGTGATAGCCGCCACGGCGGTGTCGATGTCGCCGAGTTCGATGCCTCCGGCGAGGAAGCGGGGCAACCAGCAGTCGAGGACTTCCTGAACGACGGGATCCGAGTGGTTCACTGAGCGCTCCTGGGGTGGTTGCGGCAGGTAGATTGCAACCTAGCAATCGTTTGCAGCGTTCGTCCCCCAGGAGGTTCCCCGATGTCTCGAGACCCCAGGATCCAGGCCGCCGTCGACCACTGGGGCCCCCGCTACATCGAGAACGGCGTTCCCCCTGGCGACTTCTTCACGGTTGCCAGGACCTGCGAGAGCTGGGACGACTGGTGCCGCGCTTGGAGTAAAATTGCCGCCCAGCACGAAGCCGAGGGCGACGCCGCTCTCGCCGCCGGCCACACCCAGTCGGCCGCCTACCACTTCGTCACCGCCGCGGTGGAGTACCACTTCGGGAAGTTCCTCTTCGTCCACGACGTCGACCAGATGCGAACCGCTCACCAAAAGGCGGTCGCCGCCCACCGCAAGGCCCACCCGTACATGCGCCCGCCGGTGGAGCGGGTCGAGTTCCCCTACCTCGACGGTCACACCCTGGTGGGCCACCTCCGCAAGCCGGACGGTGTGCAGCGGCCACCGGTGGTGCTGATGATGCCCGGTCTCGACTCGGCCAAGGAGGAGCTCAGCTCGAACGAGCAGTGGTTCCTCGACCGGGGGATGGCGACGTTCCTCATCGATGGCCCCGGACAGGGCGAGGCCGAGTACGAGCTGGCGATGGAGCCGCACTACGAGAAGCCGGCGTCCGCCGCCATCGACGCCCTGGAGGCGAGAGACGAGCTCGACACGGATCGACTCGGGGCTTGGGGCGTGAGCCTCGGCGGCTACTACGTGATGCGCGCCACTGCGTGCGAGCCACGCATCAAGGCCTACATCTCGCTCTCCGGCCCCTTCTCCATCCCACAGGTCATCGACCGGATGCCGCCACTCTCACAGCAGGCATTCACCGTCCGCACCCACTCGGCCAGCCTGGATGAGGCAAAGGAGAAGCTGGCGACGATGGACCTCACCGATGTGATCGGTCAGGTGAAGGTGCCCGGCTACATCGTCGCCGGCTCGGAAGACCGCGTCATCCCGGGCCCGGAAGCACAGCGGATGGCCGATGGCGTCTCCGGCCCCGTGATCCTCGACGTGGTCGAAGGCGGGAGCCACGTCGTGTCCAACCTGGCCTGGCGCTACCGCCCCCACGTTGCCGATTGGATGGCCGAACAGCTCGGCGCTCAGTAGAGGTTCTCCAACTGCTGGCGCTCGTACATCGTGTCGGCGGTGGCGGCGTCGACTTCGGCATTCCCGAGACTCGCCTTGATCTGCCCGGGCGTGGGCAACGTCGATCGCTCGACGTGGTGGTCGCGGTCCCACAGTTCCGAACGGAGGATGGCCTTGGAACAGTGGAAGTACACAGACTCGACGTCAACGACGATGACCACGTTGGGGGTCTTGCCGCGGACGGCCATTGCCGTGCGCAGGCCCTCGTCGGCGGTGATGTGGGCGGTGCCGTTGACGCGCAGCGTCTCGCCCACGCCGGGGATCAGGAACAGGAGGCCGATCCGGGGGTCTTCCATCAGGTTACGGAGGCTGTCGAGCCGGTTGTTGCCGCGCCGGTCGGGGATGGCGAGCGTGTGTTCGTCGAGGACCCGCACGAACCCGGGGGCGTCGCCCTTCGGCGAGCAGTCCATTCCGTCGGCCCCGGCGGTGGCGATGGTCACGAAGGGCGACGCCTCGATCAGCCGCCGGTAGTCGTCGGTGATGAACGGCGTCTCCTTCTGGAGGGAGCCGGGGGAGGCGTCGCCGTAGAGCGCCTCCAACTGGTCGAGGGTGGTGAGGAACTCCATCGGGCGATTCTCGCAGATGGGCTCGCCTGGCGGCTCGCCCGTATTCGCTCGCCCTGGCGGGCTCGCTGTATTCGCCGGCTCGCAGGGCGAGCCGAGCTGTACTGGGTACAGGCCACCACACGCCGTCAGGCGTGTGCGAAGCCCCACGTAACCCTGCGCGTGCTGGGTGGCCGGCGGCTCGTTACTCCACGTCGGAATGGCCTTCCGGGGTAGGGGCGACCGAGGTACGAGGGCGCCCAGTCTCCTGCGGGACAGCCCGTGGTTCTGGGGTGGGACCCGGCTTCCGACGCGTGGGAAGCCGCGATACCTGGGATCTTGATGGTTTGGGCGCGCCGGGTTTGGGCGTCCGGTCGCTTCGACCGGCAGACCCTACGAAGGAAGGCCGTCCCGCGTGGAGTTACGTGGGGCGCCGCAAACGTTTGACGGCGTGTGGTGGCCTGTACATGGAGCGAGCCCCTGGGTGAGCGACCGAATACAGCTCGGCTCGCTCTGCGAGCCGGCGAATACAGCGAGCGCAAGCGAGCGGATACGTGAAAGCCCCCGAGCGGCGCCAAGCACGCGCGGGGGTCAGGGTTCGGCGGCGTCTTCTTGGCGGTAGTTGGCGAACTCGGGGTACAGCTTGGCGAGCGCCAGGGCACCGATCACGCAGGCCAGGCCGCCGGAGACCACGGAGAAGCGAAGAGATGTGAAGGAGGCGACGGCTCCCGCCTCGAAGTCACCCAGCCTGGGGCCACCGGCGACCACTGCGATGTGGATGCCCGACAATCGGCCGCGGAGGTGGTCGGGGACGTTGAGCTGGAGGATGGTGTTGCGGAACACCGCCGAGACGACGTCGGCGGCGCCGGCGATCATGAGCATGGCCACCGCCACCTCCACGGTCCGGGTGAGTCCGAAGACGGTCATGGCGGTGCCCCACACGATCACGGCGATGATCACGGCCCGGCCCTGGCGGCGCACCATGCTCACCCAGCCCGAGGTGAGCGCCGCGAGCAGGGCTCCCATCCCGGGGGCGGCGTACAGGAGGCCCACTGTGGTGGCGTCGCCGCCGAGCAACTCGATCCCGATGGCGGGGAACAGCGCCGAGGGCATGCCGAAGATCATGGCGTTGAGATCGATCAGGAAGTTGCCGTGGAGCACCCGTCGGCCCTTCAGGAAACGGAACCCTTCGGCGATCGATCGGAAACCCGGCCGAGCCGCCCCGACACTCGCCGGCATGGGACCGATCTTGTGCACCATGACTGCGCCCACCAGGAAGAGACCGGCCTCGAACCAGTAGGTGACCTGGAGGGTGGTGGTGGCGATGAGCACACCCGCCAGCGCCGGGCCGGCGGCCTTGGCGACATTGCCGAGTGTCTGGTTCAGGGCGAACGCCGAGGCCAACAACGTACGACCCACCAAGGCAGGGAGGACCGCCGACCGGGTTGGCAGGTCGACCGCCGAGATGGCGGCGTTGGCCCCCGTCAGGACATAGAGCGGCCACTCGAGAGGGGCCGGAAGGGCGGCGTTCCAGGCGAGAAGGACGGCGGTGCCGGCGAGCAGGAACTGGGCGATCAGCAGGAGCTTGCGGCGATCCACCGCGTCGGCCACGGCACCGCCCGCCAATGACACCACCAGCGTGGCGACGAACTGGATGAGTCCCAGGACGCCCACCTTGAGGGTGGAGCCGGTCATCTCGTAGAGCTGGAACGGGACCGCCACCACCGTGATCTGCCGGGCAATCCAGGCCACCCCGTGGCCGGCGTAGAGCCAGCGGAATGCGGGAACCTCTCTGAGCGGTGTGGTGTCGACCACCACGGCCCTGAAGAAGCGCCTCATGAGCGCCTATCGCGATCGCGCGACGTCGGCACGCCGGGACTGTAGCCCCCGGTTGATCTGTCGAATCCAGTCCGGAGTGTCAGTGGGGGCGTGGCCCGTCAAGGACGGTCGGGGAGCTCATCGAGCACGCAGGCGGCCACGTGGCCGGGGCCGCGGTCGGTGAGCACGACTTCGTCCACCGGCCGGAACCTGATCCGAACCGTCGATCCGCTCACCTCGGCGGACTCGAGGGCAGCCCGCATCGGGGCCGGAATCTTGTCGCTGCCGAGCGCCGTCGCCAGCGCCCTGGCCTGGTCCTCTTCTTCGAATCCGATTCCGGCATCGAAGGGGGAGTGGCGTTCCACCCCGGCCACCCTGTCGAACAGACCGGGGTCGTCCTCGAGCCACCGGACCACGTCGTCGACCTCCCACCCGCAGGCGGGGGTGGCGAGTACGCAGCGGGTGTGGAAACGGCACCCCTGCGGTGGGCGGGCCGGATCGGGAACCGAGCCCTCCAGGCCCCGAAACCCGCTGCCGTCGTCGTCCTCGACGTCGGGGCTGGCGCCCAACAGTGCCTGGGTGTAAGGGGGGTGGGGATCGGCGAACAGCTCATCGGTCGGACCGGCCTCGGCCACCCTGCCCAGATACATCACCACGATGCGGTCGGCCATGTGGCGCACCACCCCGAGGTCGTGGGTGATGAACAGGTAGGTCAGATGCCGTTCCTTCTGCAGTTCGTGAAGCAGGTTGAGGATCTGGGCCTGAACCGAGACGTCGAGGGCGCTGGTGGGCTCGTCGAGCACGATCAACTCGGGATCGAGGGCCAGCGCCCGGGCGATCGATATCCGTTGCCGCTGGCCACCCGAGAACTGGTGGGGATAGCGGTACAGGTGCTGGCGCCCGAGCCCCACCATCTCGAGCAGTTCGACCACCCGTTCGGTGAGCTGACTACCCGACGCCTCCTTGTGGACCTTGAGGGGCCGGCCGACAACATCGTTGACGAGATGTCGCGGGTTGAGCGATGCGAACGAGTCCTGGAACACCATCTGGCAGTTGCGGCGAAATCGACGGAACCGTTCTTCGGTGAGCTTGTCGACCCGATGCATCGATTCGATGTCGGCAACCAACCGGGCCTGTTCGGCAGTTCGTTGAGCGACCGGCACGGCCAGGGCTCCATCGAGGCGAGCGGCCTTCTCTTCGGACAGGTCGAAGAACACGCCGCCGTCGGTGGGGCCGGTGAGGCCCGCCACCACCCGACCCAGGGTGGTCTTGCCGCACCCGCTCTCGCCCACCAGACCCAGCGTCTCGCCGCGGCGAATGTCGAAGCTGACGCCGTCGACGGCCTTGACGTGTCCGGCGACCCGCTGGAGGGCGCCTTCCTTGATGGGGAAGTGTTTCTTGAGATCGCGTACGCCGAGCACGATCTCCCCGGCGCCGGGAATCTGCTCGGTCGAGGCTGGTGACGTCACTTCGAGCTCCTGTCGAACGAAGGGAGCGGGCCCTGGGCGCCGGTCGGTGGATGGTGGATGAAGCAGGCGACCTCGTGACCGGCGGACACCGGCTGGAGTGATGGATCGGCGCTCGAGCAGGCATCGGCCTCGAAACTGCACCGCCCGGCGAAACGGCACCCCGCCGGCGGGTCGATCAGTTCTGGCACGGTCCCGTCGATGGCGGCCAGCTTGCCGCGCACGTGGTGTGCCGACGGCACCGCTGCCATGAGTCCACGGGTGTAGGGGTGCGATGGGTCTTTGAAGATCTGGTCGGTTCCACCGATCTCGGCGATCTGACCGGCGTACATGACCGCCACCCGATCGCACACCCGCCGGACCAGTGACAGGTCGTGGCTGATGTAGAGCACCGAGGTGTTGTGGCGTTCCTTGAGCGAGGCGATCAGCTCGAGGATGCGGGCCTGGACCGTCACGTCGAGGGCGGTGGTGGGCTCGTCGGCAATCAGCAGATCGGGGTTGCACGCAAGCGCCTGGGCGATCATCACCCGCTGGCGCATACCGCCCGAGAGCTCGTGGGGGTAGCGGTCCATCACCTTGACGGGATTGGGGATCTGAGTCTCGGCGAGCGCTTCGGCCACCCGTTGGTTCACCGCCTTGCGTATACGGTTCCGACTGGATCGCAGCGGAGGCAGCGCCAGCAGCACGCGTTCGGCGCCGCGTGACTTCATCGAAGCGTTGCGTTCCAGGATGGTCGCCCCCGCTCCGCGGCCGTCGATCCCGGCATCGGACAGGATTTCGTCGGTACGGTGCGCATAGAACACCTCACCGACCTGGTCGCGAATGGTGAGGCCGGGGTTGAGCGCCTTCCCGGGGTCCTGGAAGATCATGGCGATCCGGTTGCCGCGGATGTCGCGCAGGGTCGATTCCGATGCCTTCATCAGGTCGACCGGTTCACCGTCGCGCGGCCGGAAGATCACCTGGCCACCGACGTGCACGCCTGGCGGCATCGGCACCAGCCGCAGGAACGACCTGGCCGTGACGCTCTTGCCACACCCGGTCTCGCCAACCAGGCCGAGGGTCTCGCCGTCACGGATATCGAAGTTGACGCCGTCGACGGCATGCACGGTGCCCGCCTTGGACTTGAAGTGGATCCGCAGGTCAACCACCGAGGCGATGGCGTTGTCGCGTCCGGTGTTCGGTTGAACCGGTTCGAGAGGCGCCACCGTCATCGCCCCGACTCCGTACGGGGGTCGAGGGCGTCGCGGAGTCCATCACCCACCAGGTTGAAGGCGAGCGACCACATGAACACCATCAGCCCGGGGAAGGTGGAGGCCCACCAGCGGCCGGCGGAGATGCCCGCCTGCCCGTCGGACACCAGCACGCCCCACTCGGC
>JBHJOH010000163.1:0-9255 GCA_050329955.1 Acidimicrobiia bacterium
CCTTCCTCCGCCTTCCTCCGCCTTCCTCTTTTCACAACTCGAAATTGGCGATCGATTGGGCGGCCGATCCGCGGTCGCCGGAGAACCGCTTCTGATAGGAGCGGAGGACGAGTCCGGCGATGGTGACGGCGGCCAGGGTGAGCACCAAGAGGATCACCGCCAGGGCGTTGAGGGACGGGGGCGGTCCCACCCGGGCGCTGGAGTAGAGCCGTACCGGGATGGTGGTGGTGGCGGCGCTGTCCGAAAGGAACTGGCTGATCACGAAGTCGTCGATGGAGAGAGCGAAGACGATGGCGAAGCTGGCGAAGATGGCCGGGGCGAGCAGCGGCAGCAGCACCCGGCGGAGGGCTTCGGCGGGTGAGGCGCCCAGATCCATCGCAGCTTCTTCGTAGTCGCGGCCGATGGCGAACAGGCGGCCGCGCACGATGATCACCACGAACGAGATCGAGAAGGTGGCGTGTCCGAGGAACTGGGCGAAGGTGCCCAACCCCACGAAGCGGTACAGCTGGGTGAAGGTGAGGAAGAGTCCCACACCAACCACGATCTCGGGGGTCACCAGTGGCAGCAGCATCAGGCTGTTGGCAGACCGCTTGCCGCGGCCCTTCCAGCGGGCCAGACCGATGGCCAGGGCCACGCCGATCGGGGTGGCCACCAGCATGGTCAGCACTGCCAGCCGCACGCTCTGGGCCAACGCCAGTCGCAACGAGTCGTCCTTGAGTACCGAGGCGTTGTCGTGCAGGTACCACCGCAGTGAGAATCCCTGCCACACGCTGCGGCTTCGGTCGGCGTTGAACGAGAACTGGATGGCGATCAGAACCGGGAGGATCGTCCACAGCACGTACCCGGCCGTCAGGGCCCGCAGCCAGCGGGCGTCGCCCCACGGGTTGCGAAGCAGAAAGCGCCGCTCACTCATCGCGTGCCTCCCTGGTGACCCGGGCGATGTTGACCAGGTAGTACATCATCAACACGGCCACGAACACCATGAGGACGAAGGTGAGGGCAGCACCCCTGCCCCCCTGGCTGGAGGTGGAGTTGATGAAGGTGTCGATCTCGTTGCCGATGATGCGGGTTCGTGGTGACCCCGACAGCAGGTTCGGTGTGTAGTAGTCGCCGAACATCGGCAGCACGATCAGCACCAGCCCGGCCAGGATCCCCTGTTTCGACAGCGGGAGCGTGACCCGGCGGAACGTCTCCCAAGCCCCCGCCCCCAGGTCGCGGGCCGCTTCGATGACCCGTTGGTCGAGCCGATCGAGGGCGGCGTAGAGCGGCAGGATGAAGAACGGCAGGTACCCGTACACCAGTCCCAGGATCACCGTCTCGTGGCGTCCGGCCAGCCAGTCCGGAGGGGCGAAGCCGACCGACGACAGCACGCGGTTGACCTGGCCGTCGGGGCCGAGCAGGTTCACCCAGGCCAGCATCCGCATGAGGTAGTTGATCCAGAACGGCGCCAGAAGTGCCAGCAGCCACAACCCCTTGCGCTTACCCGCCCGTCGGGCCACGAAGTAGGCGACCGGATACCCGACGAGCACGCAGATGACGGCGGCCACCACCACGTAGGCCAGCGTCCGCAGGGCGATGATGCCCAGTTGGCCCCCGAACAGGTCTCCGAGGATGGACCCGAACGACGACGGGTCCCAGCGCAGCGGGTTCCACTCCGGAACCGGCCGTAGGAAGATCGGGTCGACCCCGCCCATCGCCACCGACAGGATGGCGTACACCGGGACGATGAAGAGGGCGGTCAACAGGGCCAGGCCGGGCGTTGCCATCGCCTTCCACACCCAGCGGTCGAGTCCGACGGCGTCGGACTCGACCCCCTGAAGGTTGGACGCCACTCGTCAGCCGCCCAGCGCCGAGCTGAACGCCTGGGTCCAGGTGGCCTCGGCCTCGGGTTCGAGCTGGAGATGGACGTGAGCCCGCTCCAGGTTCACATCGCCCTGGCGGACGATGGCGGTGGACAGGTTCTCGGGAACGTATCCGTCGGCCACCAGCGTCTCGGGGTCGATGGACGTCTGCGGTGGCTGGTATCCGAGCCACGAGAAGTTCCCGATGGCGTTGTCGGCGTCGAGCATGAAGTCGATGAACTTGTGTGCCAGCACCGGGTGTTCGGCTCCCTTGAGGATGGCGAGGGTGTCGTTGGCGATGGCACCCCTCACGGTGGAGCCCTCGGCGTTGGCCGGCCACAGGTAACGGAGGGTCCCGGGGTCACCGCCTTCCGGGAAGTAGTACTGGGCGTTGACGATGTCACCAGACCAGGCCGAGTGCAGACCGAATTTGGTTTCGGGGAGGCCGGTGTAGACCCCGTCGATGGTGTAGCGAATGTTCACCAGGTCGACCAGCTCCTTGAGTGACTCGCTCGCCGCCGTCAGCTCTTCGGGGGTGGCGTTGGCCGGATCGGCCACGCCCGCCCGGAACATGGCGATCGACAGCGTCTCCTGCCAGTCGTCGTACAGCCCGGTCATGTCCTTGTAGGCGGGGTTCCAGAACACGTCCCACGGGTTGGCGACACCCTGGATGTCGGCAGAGTCGACCATGTCCTCGCGCCAGGCGATTCCGGTCTGGTAGACCACGTAGGGCACGGTGTACTGCGAGCCCTTGTCGTAGTAGGGATCGGCCAGTTCGGGCCACACGTTGCCGAGGTTGGTGATGTAGTCCTTGTTCAGCGGCTGGAGCAGCTGTCCGGCGACCGACTTGGCCACGGTGTTCGCCACCGGGAGCCAGATGTCGAACTGGACCTCGCCCGAGGTGAGCTTTCCGAGTGCCTCGGACTCGTTGTAGTAGGTGCTCACCTCCACCTTCACGCCGGTCGCCTCCTCGAAGGCGACCAGGGTGTCGGGGTTGATGTAGGCCTCCCAGTTGTAGATGCGGAGGGGCCCCTCCTCGACAGGGAGGCCCGACGCGATGGCAGGATTGTCATCGAACAACGGCTGGGTGACCGGGTTGGTGGGGGTCCCGATCAGCACTTCGGTGGCAGCTCCGGTCTCGCCACCGCCGCAGGCCGACAGGATCGACGCCATGGCGGGAAGGCTCACGCCCAACGCGCCTGCGCGCCACAGGAATTCACGACGGCTGTACAACCGTCGTCCGGTACGGGGATCCCAGTTCTCCCGGGGGTGGTACACCATGGTCGCCTCCATGCCTATAGCTGAACCGCCGTTCAACGGACGGCCCGACAGTAACTCTCACTACCCGGTGATGTCGTGAGAACCCGACTGCTTCACGCGGCGTTCACGCGGGTCGTCAGGTCCGGGCCGGGGTCGGGGCCTCTATGCCGAGCTCGCGGAACGCCAGGTGGCGAGAGAGGGTGCGCATCACCTCGGGTGACACGTGCGGATCCTGCAGCAACACCTGGATGGCGAGGCCGTCGATGAGCGACGACAGCAGCAGGGCGAAGGTGTCGGGCTCGACGTTGCCGAAGACGCCTTCGGCAATGCCGTCGCGCACGATGTCGGCCAAGGCCGTACGGAACAGTGCGTCCATGCGTGCCCGCTCTGCGGCCAGGCCCTGGTCGTGGCGGGAGCGGGCCCACGTCTCCAGCCACAATTGCCATTCGTTGTCGTTTCGATCGAGGCTCTCCGACGGGGGCACACAGGCGTCGATGAACACCTCGAGCCGCTCCACCGCTCCGGCATTCGATGCGGCCGCCCCGGCCACATGCTCGAAGAACTCCTTGTCGCGGTGGGCGAGGGCCTCGATGAGCAGGGCGTCCTTCGACGGGAAGTAGTACAGGATGAGCGCCGGGCTCGACCCGATGCGGGCGGCCACGTCGGCAATGCGGGTGTCGCAGATGCCGCGCTCGGCGATGACCGCCGCCGCCGCTTCGAGGATCTGGAGTCGTCGCTCCTCGGTGATGCGCGGTCTGGGCACGAGGCAACAGTAGTGGGCGGCCGGGCACCGGGGTTCGGGGTCCGCCAACCGCTATTCTGAACCGTCGTTCAGGATGGTCCCATGAATCTCCACTCACCGCTCGCTCCGATGCTGGAGGCCGGCTCCGTCGCCGTGATCGGGGCAAGCGGCAGTGTCGGTTCGGTTGGTCACCAGTTGGTTCGTCAGTTGGTCGTTGGGGGCTTCGGCGGGCGGGTCCATCCGGTCAACCCGCGCTATGACCGCATCGAGGGACTGGACTGTGCGTCCTCGATCGCTGAGGTCGGACCGCTCGATCTGGCGGTGATCGCCGTGGGCAACGAACGTCTGGAAACACAGGTTGCGGCGGCGATCGAAGGTGGAGCGAAGTCACTCGCCCTGTTCGCCAGCTGTCACGGCACTTCGTCTGATGGATCGGAGCTGGCGACCCGGCTGGGTGCGATGGCGATGGAGGCTGAAGTGCCGGTGTGCGGCGGCAACGGCATGGGGTTCCTCAACCTCGAACGGAGCCTGCGGGTGAGCGGGTTCTTCCAACCGTGGGGGCTGGAAACGGGTGGGGTGACCTTCCTGTCCCACTCGGGCTCGCTGTTCTCGGCGATGCTGCACAACCATCGCGGCATGGCGTTCAATCTGGTGGTGTCGACCGGCAACGAACTGGCGACCACCATGGACCACTACCTCGCCCACGCCGTCGGGTTGCAGAGCACCTCGGTGATCGGGCTCTTCCTGGAGACGGTGCGTCGCCCCGAGAAGATGGCTGCCGCTCTCGCGTCGGCCGACGCCGCCGGTATCCCGGTGGTGGCGCTCAAGGTGGGGCGTACCGATCGGTCCCGGGCTTCGGTCGCGACCCACTCGGCTGCCGTCGCCGGCGAGTACGCCGGGTTCGAAGCGTTCGCCGCTGCCCATGGGGTGCATCTGGTGGACACCATGGACGAGCTGGCGGACGCTCTTCAACTGTTCTCGGCTCGTCGTCCGGCAGCACCGGGTGGGCTGGGATCGGTGCACGACTCGGGCGGCGAGCGATCGCTGCTGATCGACACGGCGGATCGGGTCGGCGTTCCGCTGGCCCGGATCGGTGCTGACACCCGCCGCCGGCTGTCGACGATCCTCGATCCCGGCTTGGAGGCGGAGAACCCGGTCGACGCCTGGGGGACCGGCCACGATGGCAACGAGGTGTTCGGGGCGGCGCTGTCGGCGCTCGCCGATGATCCCGACGTGGGCGCTGTGGTGTTCTGCGTCGACCTGACCACCGAGGAGACCCCTGACGCCGACTACACCCCGGTGGCCCTCGGGGCTGCCGCCGCCACCACCAAGCCGGTGGCGGTCCTGGCCAACCTGGCGGGCGCAGTCGACGGCCCGGACGCCCTGCGGCTGGCCAAGGCGGGCGTCCCGGTCTTGCGCGGCACCGAGACCGGCCTGCGGGCGATCGGTCATCTCTTCGCGGAACGGGACCGCCGGGCCCGACCGAGATACGTTCCGGTGTCTCCTCCCTCGGAAATGGCGCAATGGCGGGAGCGGCTCGAGGAGGGCACGATCCTGAGCGAAGCCGAGGGCCTGGCACTGCTCTCCGACTTCGGGATCACGGTGGCGGCCGGCATCGAGGTGGATGATGCGACCTCGGCGGTGACGGCTGCCGACCGGCTCGGCTACCCGGTTGTCATGAAAACGGCGACGGGGGTGGCCCACAAGAGCGATGTCGGCGGCGTCATCGTCGGGATAGGCGATCCGGGAGCGGCTCTCGCCGCCTACGGCCGCCTCGCCTCGATCGGGCCCGGCGTCCTCGTGCAATCCATGGCACCCATCGGCGTCGAGATCTCGGTGGGGCTGACGCGGGACGAGCAGTTCGGGCCGGTGGTCGTGGTTGCCGCCGGTGGGGTGCTGGTGGAGATGATGGCCGATCGGGCGGTGGCGCTCCCGCCATTCGGTCCCGACGTGGCCCGGTCCCTGATCGGCAGCCTCCGGGTGCGGCCCCTGCTCGATGGCTTCCGCGGCGGACCGCCCGTCGATGTCGATGCGTTGGTGGCGGCGGTCGGGGCGGTGGGGCTGATAGGGCATCATCTGGGAGACGTGATCGAATCTCTCGACATCAACCCCTTCATCGTGCATCCCGATGGGTGCGTGGCCGTCGACGCCCTGGTCGTGCCGCGTGGGTGAGCCCTACGGTCAGCGGTCCCGGGTTTGAGAGCACCTACCGGATTCGACCGGGCCACGCTGCTGATCGCATCGGGAATTCAAACGGTCGGGCTCGCCACGGTGCTGGCGCTGCTCGCCGACCTGCAGGACGCCTATGGCTTCGCCACCTGGGGACTGGGGCTGATCGGCGGTATCGCCTTTGCCACATCGTTCCTGGCCTACGTCGGTCTCTCCCGGTTCGCCGATCAGGGGCACGCCAAGAAGATGCTCATCATCGGGGCGGTGGTGGGGGTGGTGGGGCTGGTGTGGGCGGCGTTCGGCACCACGCTGTGGTCGCTGGCGCTGGCCCGGGCGCTGTTCGGGCTGGCCGAGGGCACCTTCGTGCCGGCGGCCCGACGGATCATGATCGATTGGCGCCCCGACAACCCCGGAACCGAGATCGGCCGGCTGATCTCGGTGAGCGTCACCGGCTTCGTGGTCGGCCCACTGGTGGGCGCGTTGCTCGCAGAACAGTTCGGCTTGGCGGTACCGTTCCTGGTGCCGGCGGCGGTGATCGCGATTCTGCTCCCGTTCCTGTTTCGGGTCGTTCCCGCCCCCATTCCGCCCGGAGAGGTGAAGGCACCGGTTCGAGCCCTGGCCGGCAACAAGGCGCTGTGGGCGGCGATCCTGCTCGGATCATGCGAGTTATTCGCCATCGGGGCCTTCGACGCGGTGTGGGCGCGGCTCATGAGTGACATGGGGGCGTCGACGTGGCTGATCGGAGTGAGCTTCGCCGCCTTCGTGATCCCGATCGCCCTGCTGTCGTCGGTGTGGGGCGCCCTCGCCGACCGCAGCTCACCGATGCGGGTGGGGATGGTGGCGACGGCATTGTCGATCCCGTTCCTCGGGACCTACGGGCTGTGGCAGACCCCCGAGCAGCTCATCTGGATCTCGGTGCTGCACGGTGCGGTCACCGCCGGCATCCAGCCGGCTGCCGCCGCCGCCGTCACCCGCCTCGCCTCGGGTCCGCTGCTGGCCACCGGACAGGGGATGCTGCAGGCGGTCGGGTTCGCCGCCGCCGCCCTGGTGGCGTTGCCGTCGGGGTGGCTGTACCAGCGGATGGGTCCCGAGGGCCTGTTCCCGCTGGTGGCGGCGGGGGTGGCTGTGCTGTTGATCACGTCGGGACTGCTGTGGCGGGCTGGAGGTGCCGGCCTGCCCCGGTAGCATTCCATCCCGACCCGCCGGGAGAATCCGATGGCCCAACCGATGGCACCCGTGATCGAACCCGACCTCGACGACGAGACCGGGCTCGACGAGACGTGGAAAGTCGTCGTCTGGAACGACCCCGTCAACCTGTTCGACTATGTGATCTGGGTGTTGCGCACCCTGTTCGGTTACGACGAGGAAAAGGCCTACCGACTCACCTATCAGGTGCACCACGACGGCAGGGCCATCGTCAACGACGGCCCCCGCGAACAGGCCGAGATGGACTGCTACCGACTCCACCAACACGGCCTGTGGGCCACCCTCGAGCAATGAAGATCAAACCGGTACGGAACGGCGTCGAGGTCAAGCTGGATCGGGGCATCGTCGAGTTCCTCCTCCAGTTCGCCGACATGCTCGACGGCATCCAGCCGGGCTCCGACGACCCGGCCGCCAACCGCCTGCACGTGCCCGTCTACCTCGACGACCCCGACGCCAACGGCGAGTGGTGGCAGTACATGGGAAGCGAGCTCGACGAGTCGCGGCGGGCCGACCGCTCCGCCTACCGGGAGGCCCTTTCCGCATCGGTCAAGGGAACGGTCGTCAGCAAACTGGAGGCGTACGCCATGGTTCGGGTCCTCAATGAGTCCCGGCTGGCGCTGGCCGCCCGGGTGGGGGTCGAGATCGAAGACGACTACGAACGCCTCGGAGACCACGAGGCGATGATGCTGCAGGCGCTCGCCGAATTGCAGATGGGCTTCCTGCAGGCGCTGGCACCATGACGGTGACGATCGACTCCATGGCACACGGTGGTGACGGGGTGGCCCGGCGCGACGGCAAGGCCGTGTTCGTGACCGGCGCCATCCCGGGCGACTGCGTCACGATCAAGATCACCGAGGACAAGGGACGATTCGAACGGGCGGTCATGGTCGACCTGGTCGACGCCTCACCTTCCCGGGTGACACCGGTGTGCCCGCACTTCGCGTCGTGTGGCGGGTGCCAGTGGCAGATGGCCGAATACCGGGCCCAGCTCGAATGGAAACGCGATGTGGTGCGGTCCCAGCTTGCCCACATCGGTCGGATGGAAGCCGACGTGGCTCCGGTGCGGTCGCCGTCCGCTCCCGTCTCGTACCGGAATCGGATGGACTTCCGGATCGTGGACGGGCGCCCGGCGATGCTGCGGCTCGCCTCGCACGACACGGTTGCCATCAGCGAGTGCCACCTGCTGGTGCCGCCGCTCGCCATCCTCTTCCAACAGCTCGGCCCCCTACAGGGTGGGAGGTTGACGCTGCGGGCCGGTGTCAACACCGGCGAGACCCTCGTCCTCGTCGACGACGCCGAAGGGGTCGTGCACGAACAGGTGGGGGGCAGACGGTTCCGAATCAGCAATCGGGCGTTCTTCCAGGTCAACACCCTGGGGGCCGAGGCACTGGTAGAGCTGGTCGGCGCTGTCGCCCGAGTCGGGAGCGACGACGTGGTGCTCGACGCCTACGCCGGCGGCGGGCTGTTCGCCGCCACCGTCGGGGCGGACGCCGGCACGGTGGTGGCGGTCGAATCCGACCGAACCGCACTCGGCGACCTGGCCGTGAACGTCGCCAACGCCCGGGTGATCGACTCCACCGTGGAGCTGGCCCTACCCGGCATCGAATCGGCCGACGTCGTCATCGTCGACCCTCCCCGCAACGGCCTCGGTCGACGAGTGGTCGACGAGATCGCCCGGATCTCCCCCCGCACCGTCGCCTACGTCTCCTGCGACCCGGCCAGCTTCGCCCGCGACGCCCGCCTCCTCGTCGACGCCGGCTACACCCTCGGTACCGTCACCCCGGTCGACATGTTCCCCCAGACCTATCACGTGGAGTTGGTGGCAGCCTTCGAGAGATGACAGCGAGAGAGCTGCTGGCTGCTGGCTGTTGGCTGCTGGCCAGAACATGCGCCCTCGTGCGAGATGTACGGGTCCGCTCCCACCTTTTGCACAATGTGCAGAACGCACGCGTTTCGCCCACCTTTTGCACAATGTGCAGAACGCACGCGTTTCGCCCACCTTTTGCACAATGTGCAGAAGGTGGATCGTCGCTCGTC
>JBHJOH010000164.1:0-10064 GCA_050329955.1 Acidimicrobiia bacterium
CACGGGAGGGTTCGTGCCTGTGATCGACCGGACCTACTCCCTCGACCAGATCGTCGAGGCCTATCGCTTTGTCGAGTCCGGCCAGAAGGTCGGCAACGTCGTCATCGAGGTCTGAAGGCGCACCCCAGACGGCGCGCTCGGCAAGGCAAAGTGACCGATGCCTTTACTCGCCATCAACGAACAGGCAGAACCGGTGGCCTGCTGGGTCGAGCATGTTTCGAAGGTGCGTGTGGTCACGGTCCGCTGGCTGAACCAGTGGGCTTTGCGAAATCGACACGAGCTACCGCACCTCGTTACGCGACCGTCACTGCCGTCGGCGAAGTCGTCACCGATGACTGGTTCTTCAATGCCGACGGCGATCTCGAACACAACCAGGGCGCAACCCAGGCGCAGACGACGACCCGAAGTCGTCGCAGCATTCGACGAACGATGGACGATCACCGTCGTCACCCACGTCGGACCGCTCGGCGACGACGAACCCCGATCGGGTACCCCGACGCCCCTTCGACCGTCCTCGACGTGTACGGACACCTCTATGAGGGCATCGACGAGGCTGCGATGGAGGGTCTCGATCGGCTCCGTTCCCAAGCTGCGACGGACACCAGACCGTTCGAACGTCGTGTCGATGGAAACCGAATCCAGGAATCGTCAATCCCCGTAAGGGTCTTCTATTGTGGGCCCACCTGGACTTGAACCAGGGGCCTCTGCCTTATCAGGGCAGCGCTCTAACCGGGCTGAGCTATGGGCCCGTCGACCACCGACAGCGGCGACGGCCGGAGTCTAGAGCCACCTGTCGGATCACGCCAGATCGAATGTGACAGCGGCCGCTTCCTCGGTAACCTGTTGTCTCCCACGGGGCTGTAGCTCAGCTGGCAGAGCACCTGGTTTGCAACCAGGGGGTCAGGGGTTCAAATCCCCTCAGCTCCACTGTTATGTCTGCGGGGGGCGACCCCCCGCCACCCCCCTCTGATGTCTGCGGGGGGGCGCCCCCCCAGCACCCCCCGCCGGTACTCGAAACCAGCTTCACGCGCGATGGGCCGGGGGTGTGGTCCGGTCGCAAGCTTCGGTGGCCACGTTTCGGGTGTCTTCCGCTTTCGGGGGGCGATTGTGTCTGCGGGGGGGCGACCCCCCGCACCCCCCGCCGGTACTCGAGACCAGCTTCACGGGCGCTGGGCCGGGGGTGTGGTCCGGTCGCAAGCTTCGGTCGCCACGTTGGCGAGTGTTTGATGTCTGCGGGGGGCGACCCCCCCGCACCCCCCGCCGGTGCTGGTGACTCCTTGTCCGGCACACATCTGCGGGTCCGTGGTTTGGCGATCTGAAGATGCGGGTACGGCGCCCTCACGACTGAGGCGCGCCGTAGCTTGGTGGTCTACAAGGGAGACGGAATGAGGAAGGCTGCATCGCTCGGATCTCTGATTCTGGGCGCAATCCTGATCATCGGAGGGGCCTTCACCTGGTTCGTGGTGAGCGGCACATTGGCCGATCAGAACATCATGACCTCGGAGGACGCCTGTCTACCGAACAACGCAGTGGACGGTCCGTTCACCGCCTACTGCGAAGCGCAGGTCATCGAAGTGCACGCGCTCCAGGCCACCGACGGGCTCACCTACGCCGAGTTGGAACGTGAGGATCCCCGGAGGGCGACGGCGATGAACGCTTCGTTCCTGCGGGCCTCGCTGTTCACGTCGGTGGTGGCGTTCGGGGTGGCGGCCATGGCCGCCGGCATGGGAGTGATCTTCATCCTGATCGGTCTCGGCATGAGGGATGTCGCCGAGAATCTCCCACGGGAGCGCGTCGGCGCACGTTGACTCCGACGTTCCGCTGAGAGCAATTCGTTGGCCCCGCCCGGTACTCACCGGGCGGGGCTTTCCTCGATCACGGCCACGAACGAGAGGCGATGCTGACACGGCGGCTCGGAGTCGCTCAATGAACAACCCGACCGGTCGGTTTGTTTGTTGTGGATGTGTACGATTCGCCGATCGATCTCGAGGAGCCATCCATGCGTAACGCAGTCATCGTCGACGCGGTCAGAACCCCGAGTGGGCGCCGCAACGGGATGTTGAAGGACATCCACCCCGTCGATCTGGCCGCCATCCCGCTGCGGGCGCTGATGGAACGCAACAGCCTCGACCCGGCTCTGGTCGAGGACGTGATCATGGGCTGTGTCATGCAGACCGGTGAGCAGGCCTACAACGTGGGCCGCAACGCCGCTCTCGCCGCCGGGTTCCCCGAGGACGTGGTGGGCACCACCATCGACCGCCAGTGCGGCTCGTCGCAGCAGTCGGCCCACTTCGCCGCCCAGGGGGTGATGGCGGGCGCCTATGACGTGGTGATCGCCGCCGGGGTCGAGTCGATGACGCGCATCCCGATGGGAGTCACCGGACAGCAGGGCCCGGGCAAACCGTTCGGTCCGCTCATGTCGGAGCGATACGCCCACGGCCTGGTACCACAGGGCATCTCCGCCGAGATGCTGGCCGAGAAGTGGGGACTCCAACGGGGTGAGCTCGACGAACTGTCGCTCGGCTCACATCAGCGGGCCGCCCGCGCCACCGAGGAGGGCCGCTTCGACAGCCAGATCGTGCCGGTCGAGGTGAGGATCGACGGTGCCACCCACACCGTCACCCGCGACGAGGGGATCCGCCCCGACACCTCGCTCGAGAAACTGGCCGGGCTGCAGCCGGCGTTCAAGGTCGACGGTGTGGTCACCGCCGGCAACTCCTCGCAGATCTCCGATGGCGCCGCCGCCATGCTCATCATGAGCGAAAACAAGGCTCGTGAGCTCGGTCTGACACCGCTCGCCCGCTTCCTAACCTTCTCATTGGCCGGGGTCGACCCGGTCATGATGCTCACCGGACCCATCCCCGCCACCTCAAAGGCGCTCGCCAAGGCGGGCATGTCGATCGATGACATCGACCTGTTCGAGGTGAACGAGGCGTTCGCCACCGTCACCGCCGCCTGGCGCGCCGAGCACGGCGGATCGGACCCGATGGCGCTGTGGGAGCGCACCAACGTCAACGGCGGCGCCATCGCCCTCGGACATCCGCTCGGTGCATCCGGAGCCCGTCTCATGACCACCCTGGTTCACGAGATGGTGAGATCCGGGGGCCGGTTCGGCTTCCAGACCATGTGCGAAGGCGGCGGGATGGCCAACGGGACGATCCTGGAGCGACTCGGCTGACACTCCGGCAGGGATGTGACGGCGTTACGGGCGCCAGACCGGAACCATGTCCTCACGGCAGTGGCGGGGGGCGTTCTCCTCGGTCATCACGTTCTGCACCGTCATGGTGACCTCGGTGCCGCAGATGCTGCACTTGAAGTCCTGACGGGTGGGAACCACGTCCTCGGGATCGACCTCGGGGGGCGGAGTGGCCAGCAGCCGGATGAAGTACATGCTGACACGCCAGATGATCACACCGATGATGATGGCGATCAGGACGTTCAGTGCACCCATGACGACGCCATTTGTAGTCGGACCCGGGACCAACGACACCATCGACGGGTCAACAGGTCAACAGGGCAACGGGAGAATCCGGGTAGGGCGATATTGCCCGAAGGATTGGGGGCGCCGTGGGGTACGGTTGGAGGGTCGAACCCGGAGCACGCATGAAGGCACCCATCTGAACACCGTCCGCCGAGGCGACCCGGATCCGTGTAGTACCGCCGGATCCGTGTGCAACCCGGCAGGACGAACCAGTTCACTCAGCAGATCGACCGGCTGACCGTCTGGTCCTGTTGACCCGTTGACCTGTCGACTTGTTGACCCGTTCACTGGGAGTCCCATGCCTTCCATCCACCTCGATTGTGTTTCCTTCTCCTACACCTCCGCCGTCGACGTTCTCGTCGACGTCGACCTGCACCTCGGTCCCGGCTGGACCGGGGTGGTGGGTGCCAACGGCGAGGGCAAGACCACGCTGCTGTCGTTGCTGAGCGGCGAGCTGGTTCCCACCACGGGCACGGTGACGGTCGACGCCGCCGGCCTGGTGCTGTGCGGACAGAACGTCGACCGGCCCGAGCCCCACGTGCTGGCACTGGCCGAGTCCTTCGAGCCCGGAGCGTTCGCGCTGCGTGGGCGACTCGGACTCGACCCGGACATGCTCGACCGCTGGGCCACCCTGTCGCCGGGGGAACGTCGCCGCTGGCAGATCGGCGGGGCCCTCCACGCCCAACCGGACGTGCTGCTGCTCGACGAGCCCACCAACCATCTCGACGCCGACGCCCGCCAGCGGATGCTGACCGCCCTCGCTCGTTTCCCGGGAGTGGGCCTGGTGGTGTCGCACGACCGGGATCTGCTCGACCGGCTCACCAGCGGGACCGTTCGATTTCGATCCGGACACGCCGATCACCTCGCCGCCCCCTACACGGTGGCCGCTGCCGAATGGGCGGCTCGCGACCTGGAGCTGGCCGAAGCCCATGCCGACGCCAAACGCCGGGTGGTGGCGGCCGACCGGCGGCTGGCCGACCAGCGACGTGATCTCGAACAACGATCGGCCCGATTCACCCGCACCATGCAACAGGCCAAGGCCAAGGACCACGACCTGCACAGCACCGCCCGCAAGGTGAAGGCGCAACAGGGGGCATCGGCCGCCGGTCGCTCGATCGGGCGCCTGGCCGCGGAACGCGATCGGCTGGTCGAGGCCGCCGCCGGTTTCGATCCTACGTCGCGTCTGGGCGGATCGATCAGCTTCGCCGGTGGACCCGCTCCCCGTCCCACCCTGATCCGGTTCTCGGGCCCGCTGGTGGCGGGCGACGTGGTGCTGATCGACCATCTCGACCTCGTGATCGAGCGCACCACCCGGCTGCACGTGGCCGGACCCAACGGAGCCGGCAAGTCCACCCTGCTGGCGGCGTTGGCGGCGGCCTGGGATCTCGACCCGGAGCGGCTGCTCCACCTACCCCAGGAGTACGACGACGCCGGCCGTCACCAGGTGGTGGAGGCGCTCATGTCGCTCCCCAAACCCGACCGGGGCCGGGTGTTGCAGCTGGTGGGGCGGCTCGGGACCGACCCCGACGTGCTGCTTGCCTCCGAGCAACCGTCACCGGGGGAGACCCGGAAGTTGGTGATGGCGATGGGGCTGGCGCGCCACGCCTGGTGCCTATTGCTCGACGAACCGACCAATCATCTCGACCTTCAGGCGGTGGAACGCCTGGAATCGGCGCTGACCGAGTATCCGGGGTCAGTGGTGGTGGTGAGTCATGACAGCCGTTTTGCCGACGCCGTTGCCGGGCAACGTGTCATCCTGTCACCAGGCTGACCTCGGGAGATCATCTCACGAGTGGATGCCGATCCCGATAGCCGCGTATCGCCGGGTGTCTGCGATACTCACCTGCCACTCCGATAGGGGCCCCATGTCAGGAAACGCCAGTTTCAGATTCGACGACGTAGCTGTGGTTTCTCTGACCGCCATTCAGGCGCCGGAGGTTGTCACCTCGGTTCAGATCGACCAGCGCTTGGCTGGCTTCTACGAACGCACCGGGGCTCGACCCGGGCTGCTGCAAGGCTTGGCCGGTGTCGAGGAACGCCGCCAGTGGCCCGAAGGCTTCACCTTCATGCAGGCGGCCGCAGCCGCCGGGGAGAAGGCGATCGCCGCCGCCGGGATCGATCGCAGCCGCATCGGCCTGCTGGTCGACACCTCGGTGTCACGCGAACGCCTCGAGCCCTCCAGTGCCGTCACGGTGCACAACCTGTTGGGGCTGCCCACCACCTGCATGAACTTCGACCTGTCCAACGCCTGTCTCGGATTCCTCAACGGCATGCATCTGGCGGGCGTGATGCTCAGCACCGGTCAGATCGATTACGCCCTCGTGGTCGACGGCGAAGGCACCCGTGAGATCCACGAGAACACCATTGCCCGGCTCGACGATCCCGCCTCGACGCTGCAGGACATGTTCGAGAACTTCGCCTCACTCACCCTCGGGTCGGGTTCGGCCGCCATGGTCCTGGGTCGGCACTCCGAGAATCCGGGCAGCCACCAGGTGGTTCGGGGATTTTTCCGGGCGGCCACCGAGCATCACGAACTCTGCATCGGTTCGCTCCAGCAGATGCGCACCGACACCAAGGCACTGCTCGACGCCGGAACCGACCTGGCCAAGATCGCCTGGGACGACGCCGACAAGTCCGATTGGCTGAGCATGGACCGCTACATCCTCCACCAGGTGTCGCGGGTCCACACCTCGGCGATGATCGACGTGCTTGGTCTTGATGCCGAGCGGGTGCCAATGACGTTCCCCGCCTTCGGCAACATCGGGCCGGCCGCCATCCCCTTCACGCTGGCCTCGGTGGCCGACACGCTCTCGAGCGGCGACCGGGTGCTGTGCATGGGGATCGGGTCCGGGCTCAACGCCTCTGTTGTAGAACTGCTTTGGTGAACGGCGGGGCGATCGCTCCCGCCCAGGTTCCACCGGCGGGCATCATCGGTCTCGACCCCGCATGGTCGCGTCTCGTCACCGCCCCCGATCATCACGGTGAATGGCGCGCCTGGCACCTGCTCGACAACCAGGTGGCCGACGCCGACCTGACCCTGCTGTGCGTACACGGCAATCCGTCGTGGTCGTTCCTGTGGCGCACCCTCCTGCAGCAGGCACCGGAGGGTGTTCGCGTGATCGCGGTCGACCTGCTGGAGATGGGGTTTTCGGAGCGTAGTGGGCTGGTCCGCCGGCTGGCCGATCGCATCGCCGACCTCAGCGCCCTCACCGCCCACCTCGAACTCGCCGGGCCGGTGGTGACGGTGGCCCACGACTGGGGCGGCCCCATCTCGCTCGGTTGGGCTCAGGCCGAACGCCTTCGCCGGCCCGAGTCGGTGCAGGGGGTGGTGCTGATGAACACCGCAGTCCACCAGCCGGAGGGCTCACCCGCCCCCACCCTGATCCGGGCCGCTCGGGCCAAGGGTGTGTTGCGACCGGTCACCGTGGTCACCTCCACATTCCTGAGGGGCGCCTTCGAGATGTCGCGGCCGCGACTTCCACCCGAGGTCCGCGAAGGGTTCATGGCCCCCTACCGGACCGCCGACCGGCGCCAGGCGATCGCCGCCTTCGTACAGGACATACCGCTCGACTCCTCCCACCCCTCCCACGCCACCCTGACGGGCGTCGCCACCGGGCTCGCCGACTTCGGTGAGGTCCCGGCGTTGTTGGTGTGGGGGCCCTCCGACCAGGTGTTCTCGGATCGGTACCTTCACGATCTGGAGAGGCGCCTCCCGCATGCCCAGGTGCACCGCGTCGTCGGTGCCAGCCACTTCCTCCAGGAGGAAGCCGACGTCGCCGCGGTGGTGTTCGACTGGCTCACCGCCCTGAACCAGCCTCCGAGCGAGCTGGCGGCGGTGGCGCCGCGTCCCCCGCTGTGGGACCGCCTCGACCAGATGGCCGACGTCGTGCGACCGGCCGTCGTCGAGATCATCGAGGGCGGCCGGTCGTCCATCACGTTCTCGGACCTGCACCGGCGGGTCGGTGCGCTGGCGTCGGGCCTGATCGGGGCCGGCATCAAACCGGGCGATCGGGTCGCTCTGATGATCCCGCCCGGCATCGATCTCACCGTCGTGCTGTACGCCTGTTGGCGGATGGGGGCGGTGATCGTGCTGGTCGATTCCGGTCTCGGCCCCCGCAACATGGGCCGGGCGCTGGCCTCGGCGTCGCCCGACCATCTGATCGGAATCAGCCGGGCGATGGTGGCCGGCAAGGTGCTGCGGTGGCCGGGCCGGCGCATCGTGGCCGGCGACATGTCGGAGGCCCGTCGTCGGGCCCTCGGGGTGGACACCACGGTGGCCGAACTGGAGGCAGCGGGCGCCGGCCGGGACCTGCCCGATGCTCCCGGCGACGACGACCTGGCGGCGATCGTGTTCACCTCGGGTTCGACCGGGCCCTCCAAAGGTGTGGCCTACCGCCACCATCAGGTGCAGGCGCAGCGGGACCTGCTCACCGAGCTGTACTCGATCACCGGCGAAGACCGGCTGGTGGCCGCCTTCGCCCCCTTCGCCCTGTACGGGCCGGCACTGGGCATCACCTCGGTGGTGCCCGACATGGACGTGACCAGCCCGGGGACACTGTCGGCGGCCGCGTTGGGCGAGGCGGTGGTGGCCATCGACGCCACCATGGTGTTCGCCTCTCCCGCCGCTCTGCGCAACGTGGTCGACACCGCCTCCGAGCTCACGTCCGCCCATCGCGGCGCACTGGAAGGTGTCCGGGTGCTGATGTCGGCCGGTGCACCCGTCAACCCGAACCTGCTGGCGGCGGCCCAGGCACTGCTGCCAGCCGCCGAGGCCCACACCCCGTACGGGATGACCGAGGTCCTCCCCGTCGCCGACATCACCCTCACCGAACTCAGGGCCAAAGGTGCCGGGGACGGGGTGTGTGTCGGCCGACCGCGGGCCGGGGTGACAGTCCGGATCAGCGCCCTGGATCGGCTCGGGCGTTCCGTCGGCCCGCTCACGGCGGAGCCGGGCACCGTCGGCGAGGTCGTCATCGCAGCCGCCCACCGCAAAGATCACTACGTGAGGTTGTGGCACACCGAGCATCGATCGTCGTCGAATCCCCCCGGATGGCACCGCAGCGGTGATGTGGGTTGGATCGACGGTGACGGCTACCTGTGGGTCGGTGGGCGGCTCGCCCACATCATCACCACAGCGACCGGTCCGGTCACGCCTGTTGCGTTCGAACTGGCCGCCGAGGCGGTCCCCGGGGTGGCGAGAGCGGCGGCCGTGGGCGTCGGCCCGGTCGGATCGCAGGTGGTGGTGATGGTGATCGAGACGGGTGGTTCGTCGCGCCGGCTGCTGGCAGAGGCCCGTGTCGCCGCCTCGGTGCGGGCCGAGGTGGCGCGCATGTCGGCGCTCGACGTCGCCGCCGTCCTCCAGGTCGAGGTGTTGCCGGTCGACCGCCGTCACAACTCCAAGATCGACCGGGCGGCCGTCGCCGACTGGGCGTCGTCCGTTCTCGCCGGGAACAAGGTGGGTGCGCTGTGAGGGTCCTCGTCACCGGCGCAACCTCCCTGATCGGTGCCGCCGTGGTTGACCGGCTCGAGGCCCGCGGTGACACCGTCACCGTGCTGCAGCGACGCTCCGCCGGCCGCAGCCGCCAGGTACTCGGCGACGTCACCGACCCCGCCGTGGTGGCGCAGGCCGTCGCCGGCCACGAAGCCGTGATCCACCTGGCTGCCAAGGTGGGCGTCACCGGGACGTGGACCGAATACCAGCATGTGAACGTGGTGGGAACCGAAACGGTCGTGGCCGCCGCCCGGGCGACCGGGGTGGCACGGTTCGTGCACGTGTCGTCGCCATCGGTCGCCCACGGCGGCGAGCCGCTGGTGGGGGTGGGCGCCGGCCCCGCCGACCCCGAGGCCACCCGTGGCCACTACTCCACCAGCAAGGCCATCGCCGAACGCCATGCCCTCGCCCAGGCCGACTCCGACTTCGCCCTGGTGGCGATTCGCCCCCACCTGGTGTGGGGACCGGGCGACACCCAGCTGGTCGGTCGTATCGTCGAGCGGGCCCGGCAGGGCCGGCTCGCCACCATCGGATCGGGCGCCGCCCTCATCGACACCACCTACATCGACAACGCCGCCGACGCCCTGGTCGCCGCCGTCGACCATGCACCATCGGCTTCGGGAGAAGCACTGGTGGTCTCCAACGGCGAACCGCGCCCCATCGCAGAAGTGCTTGAGCGCATCGTCGCCGCCGCCGGCCTCCCAATGCCCGGCCTTCGGGTCCCCACCAGACTGGCCTTCACCGCCGGCCTCCTCCTCGAGAAGGTGTGGGAGCGAACCGGTCGCCAGGACGATCCGCCCATGACCAGCTTCCTCGCCGAACAGCTCTCCACCGCCCACTGGTTCGACCAGTCCCGCACCAGACAGCTCCTCGACTGGCATCCCGCCGTCACCCTCGACGAAGGGTTCGAACGCCTCCGCCATTGGTTCGCCAACACCTGACCCTGGGCGGTAATCACACGTGTGTGATTACCCACACCTGTGGAAGAAGCCGTGGAGAACTACACCCGTGTGATTCGAGCTTCGAGCTTCGAGCTTCGAGCTGAAGAATGGTCGCTGAACTCGAGCACCAGCAGCCAGCAGCCAGCAGCCA
>JBHJOH010000165.1:0-5093 GCA_050329955.1 Acidimicrobiia bacterium
GTGTTCTCCGGTCCCGATCACTCCACCGAGGTGGTGGCGAAGCTGCACCCGCTCCGCTGCGACCTGCGCGGCACCGGCGAGCTCAGCCAAACCGGAGGTGTGATCTGGGTGGAGATCGAGGGCGACGGCATCGGCGGGTGGGTGGAAGCGAGCCACGTGGTGGCCAATCCGCTCGATCCGCTGCCGCTGAGCGCGGTGGCCACCGCGCTGGAGCAGCTGGTGGGCGCGGTTCGTGGCGAGGCGGGACTCGAGCAATGGATCTCGGGTCGTGGCCTGTTCGTGGCGCACCACGCCCCACCGTTCCGGCTCACCCGCAAACGGGTGGAGGGTGCCATGCTCGACCCGACGCCGTTCCGCTGGTGGGAGGCGAAGGGCACCCAACCAGACGTGATGGGGACCTTCGGGGAGGTGGTGGTTTCCCCGCTGCTCGAGGCGATGGTGGAGACCGCGGCGATGGGACTGTCCACGGTGCCCGTCCCCGGCGAGGTGCTCTACGAGTTCACCAACTTCGAGACAGTTGCACTCGGGATTCCCGAATCCGGCTGGATCCTGTGCTTCGAACGTGGACTCGACGGCGTGCCGCTGCTGGTGGGCCTCATGAAGCGTGGGGCGATCAACCCGGCATCGATGGTGCTGGAGTCTGTCTGAGAGGAAGGAAGGCGGAGGAGGGCGGAGGAAGGCGGAGTGAGGCAGGCCAGAGGCAGGAGGCCGGAAGCATGAGGCACTGGGTAGCGCCGTGCTTTCGAGTCTGGGGAGTAGCTCCGGTGGGCAGAGATTGAACCCAATCAACACGCCCTACCCGTGTTTGGGGCCTCCGGCTTCATGCCCCCGGCTTCGTGCCTCTGCCTTCCTCTGCCTTCCTCTGCCTTCCCTGCCCTCCTCCTGCCCGTCGGTTTTCCCGACACCCCCGGATTTCTCTACCATCAGCCAGGATGAGCTCACAGCCGACCACGCCCGCCGGTAGCCGCTGGCCGGAGGCCACCCAACAGCGCGCCAAAGACATCATCGCCCGCTACCCGCAGAAGCGTTCGGCGGTGATGCCGCTTCTGTACCTGGCCATGAGCGAGGACGGGTGGCTCACCGAGGACGGCATGAAGGAGGTGGCCGAATGGGTCGGCATCACCCCCGCTCAGGTTCAGTCGGTCGCTTCGTTCTACACCATGTACAAGCGGGAGCGAACCGGCCGATATCTGATCTCGGCCTGCACCTCCATCTCGTGCATGCTGCTCGGCGGTGACGACGTGTTCCACGCCATCGAGGACGAGTCGGGAGTCCCCCACGGTGAGACCGACGACGAAGGCGTCATCTCGGTGGAGCATGCCGAGTGCATCGGCGCCTGCGGAGGTGCTCCCGCCGTCCAGGTCAACTACGAACTCATCGAAGGGCTCACCCCCGACAAGGCGCGTGAGCTGGTGAGCTGGCTGCGCAAGGGCCGGCCCGACGTGGTCAACGCCGACGAGATGCAGGAACTGTTCGGCGGACAACGGTCGTTCGACTGGGCCGTGAAAGAGGAGATGGGGGCGGTGGGTCCGTTCCCCGCCTTCCAGCCGTTCGGCACCACCGGGGGAGAAGCCCGATGACCGACTATCCCCGGGTCATCACCAAACGGATGACCGAACATCCGACCGATTCCCACACCATGGCCCGCTACGAGGCCACCGGCGGCTACGCCCAGGCGAAGGTGGCGTTGGGCAAGACCCGCGACGAGCTGGTGGAGCTGGTCAAGGCCTCCGGTCTGCTCGGGCGTGGCGGCGCAGGTTTCTCGGCGGGCATGAAGTGGAGCTTCATGGCTCCGGCCCGGCCCTCCTATCTGGTCATCAACGGCGACGAGTCCGAGCCCGGCACCTTCAAGGACCGCCAGCTGCTCGAACGTGACCCCCACCAGATGGTGGAAGGCATCATCATCGCCGCCATCGCCAACGAGGTGCACCACGCCTTCGTGTACATCCGGGGCGAATACCCCAAGCCGGCTCGCCGGGTCCAGCAGGCGGTGGACGCCGCCTACGCCGCCGGGTATCTCGGCACGGGCATCTTCGGGTCCGACTACGACCTCGAACTCACCGTCCACCTCGGTGGCGGGGCCTACATCTGTGGTGAGGAGACCGCCCTCATCAACTCCCTGGAAGGTTTGCGCGGTGAGCCCCGCCTCAAGCCGCCCTACTTCCCGGCGGCCAAGGGCCTCTACATGATGCCGACCATCGTCAACAACGTCGAGACGGTGTCGAACCTGCCGCACATCCTCGACATGGGTGTCGACGCCTACAAGGCGCTCGGGCACGAAGCCGACACCGGTACCTTCATGTTCTCGGTGTCGGGCCACGTCAACAAGCCCGGCAACTACGAGCTGCCGCACGGCATCACCTGGCGTGAGCTGATCTACGACATCGCCGGGGGAATGCGTGATGGTCGGGAGCTGAAGATGTGGATCCCCGGCGGCGCCTCCGCTCCGTGGTTCGTCCCCGCCGACCACCTCGACCTCGAGATCACCAAGGACGCCACCGGCAAGGCGCTCTCCATGCTCGGCTCCGGCGCCGTTGTGGTGATGGACGAGACCACCTGTGTGATCCGGGCGGCGGAACGTCTGGTGCGCTTCTTCGCCCACGAGTCGTGCGGCCAGTGCACGCCCTGCCGGGAAGGCACCACCTGGCTCGAGATGATCCTGCGACGCATCGAAAGTGGCCAGGGGCGAGAGATCGACGTCGACCTGCTGCTCGACGTCTCCGACAACATCTCCATCGGTCTGGCCTGGCCGCCCAAGATGACCACCATCTGCCCGTTGGGCCCGTCGGCGGTTTCACCCATCATCTCCATCTCCAAGTACTTCAAGGATGAGGTCATGGACCACATCCATCAGGGCGGTTGCCCACTGGGAGCCGGTCACGGCCACGACCACCGAGGAACCGAATGAGCGACATGGTGAAGGTCACGATCGACGGCAAGGAAGTCGAGGTCCGGGCCGGCGAGATGCTCATCAAGGCCGCCCAGGACAATGGCACCTACATCCCCCGCTTCTGCTGGCACCCCCGCATGACGCCGGTGGGCATGTGTCGGATGTGCCTGGTCGAGATCCAGACCCCGCGCGGTCCCATGATGATCACCGCCTGCACCAACCCGGTCTCCGAAGGGATGGTCGTCGACACCAAGAACGACACCATCAAGAAGGCCCAGGAAGGCGTGCTCGAGTTCCTGCTCGCCAACCATCCCCTCGACTGCCCCGTGTGTGACAAGGGCGGCGAGTGCCCGCTGCAGGACCAGGCCATCGCCTACGGTCCGGGGGAGTCCCGCTTCGTCGAGGAGAAGCGCCACTACGAGAAGCCCATCCCGATCTCGGATCTGGTGCTGTTGGACCGGGAGCGGTGCATTCTCTGTGCCCGCTGCACCCGCTTCTCAGACGAGATCTCGGGGGATCCGCTCATCGAGTTCAAGGACCGGGGCAACGCTACCCAGGTGAACACCTTCCCTGATCTGCCGTTCTCGTCGTACTTCTCGGGCAACACCGTCCAGATCTGCCCGGTGGGGGCCCTCACCGCATCGGCCTACCGGTTCCGTGCCCGCCCCTGGGATCTGCGCTCGGTCGAGTCGAGCTCTCCACACGACTCGGCGCAGCCGCGCATCGCCATCCAGGCATCCCAGAACGAGGTGCTGCGCTTCATCGGTGTCGATTCCGAGGCGGTCAACCACGGCTGGCTGTCCGACAAGGACCGGTTCGGATTCGAGTACATCAACTCCGAGAACCGGGTCTCGATGCCGCTGGCGCGCCGGGAGGATGGAACCCATCAACCGGTGAGCTGGGCCGAGGCGCTCGACCTCGTGGCGTCACGCTTGTCGGCGATCAAGGCGTCCGACGGCGGATCTGCCATCGCCGCGCTCGGAGGCGCCCGTGGCTCCAACGAGGACGCCTACGCCCTGTCCAAGTTCATGCGGGTTGCGATCGGTTCCAATTCCCTCGACGCCCAGCTCGACGACGGGCTCGACCCGCGCTTCCTCGCCGCCACCGTCGACCGCGGTCTCATCGGTGATCTCGAACGGGCCAAGACCATTCTGGTGTGGGGGCCCGATCTCAAGGAAGAACACCCAACGCTGTATCTCCGGGTGCGCCGTGCCGCTCAGGCGGGTGCGAAGCTGGTGGTGGTGCACCCCAGGCGTACCGGTCTCGACGACCGCGCCACCCATCGCCTCAGATACCGCCCGGGCTCGGGTGCCTCCGAACTGAGCGCGCTCCAGGCGGGCGGCGGTGCCCATGCCGCCGTGCTCGAGGCGCTTGGCACCGGCCCTGTCGTGGCCCTGGTGGGACGCACCGGATACGCCGACGATCCCCGCTTGGCCGAGGCGGTGGCCGCCTTCGCCCGCACCCTCCCCGACGCGGTGATCCTTCCGCTGGCCCGTCGTTCCAACGTGTACGGTGCCCTCGACATGGGCGTGGCCCCCACCCTCCTTCCCGGCAGGGTGTCGAACACGTCGCCGGCCGCCGCCCTCATCGATGCCTGGGGAGAGCTCCCCACCGGCCCGGGCCGGGACTGCGCCGGCATCATCGGGGCGGCCAAGGAAGGCGACGTCACCGGGATTCTCCTGGTGGGCGCCGACCCGGTCCGTGACATGCCCGACGGTGCCTCGGCCGCCCTGGCGCTGGAGCGGGCCTCGTTCGTGGTGGCCATCGACCAGTTCCTCACCGACTCGTCCCGGCTCGCCGACGTCGTGCTTCCGGCCGATGGATTCTCCGAGAAGGACGGCACCGTCACCAACCTCGAGGGTCGGGTCCAGAAGGTCAACCAGATCGCCCCGGGAGCCGGCCAGAGCCGCCCCGACTGGTCGGTCCTCGACGACCTGGCCCGCCGTATGGGCGTCGATCTCGGTTTGCACTCGGCGGAAGCGATCAACAAGGAGATCGCAGCCGTGGCCCCCGCATACGCCGGGGTCACCTGGGATCTGCTGGATTGGGACGAGCGGGACGGAGCCGTGGTCCCCTACGGTGATGCCACCCAGCCCCTGGTGCACGTTCCGGCCGACACCCCGGGGGCGATGGCGGCCGGAGACCTGGTGCTGCACTACGCCCGCACCATGTACGACGACGGTGTGCTCATGCGCAACGGACT
>JBHJOH010000166.1:0-7113 GCA_050329955.1 Acidimicrobiia bacterium
TCGCAGACGTCGTTCTCGGTGCTCACCGAATGCCACCGCGCCCGACTCCACCGTTGGCTGCTCGGATGCTGACCGGGAGGGTTCCAACCGCACCGATCACCAAATCCCGAGCAGAAGCGCCCATCTCGTTGAGTGCGCTGGATCACCCCCTGCGCTACCGATGGCTGATGGTGGTGACGCCGGGAAGATCGGCGAATGCATTCTCGTCGGCGGTCACGATCATCCGGTCGCTCGCTCGGGCAGTCGCAGCGATCAGCAGGTCATGAGCGCCGCGTGGCCGGCCCTGGCCGCGAACGGCGACGAGGAGATCGGCGTGTTCGACCGCCACGTTGCGGTCGTAGGCAATGATCGGGAGCGACTCGATGACCTCATCGACGTAGGCCTGGCGCGCCTTCCGCCGCCTGGCCGAGGCGAGCTCGACCCCCACCAGCAGCTCGGCGACCGTGATCGCGGCGATTGCCACGTCGTCGTCGTCGTCGATGGCGTCATCGAGGTCACCGCCCCCACGCTCAGCATCGATCAGGAACGTCGTGTCGAGCAGGAGCAAACTCATCTGCGGTTCTCGATCTCAAGCAGATCGCGAACACCGCTCAGATCCTCAGCCCAGGCTGCATCCGGTCGGTGCCGGCGCAGCAGCAATTTGACATCGGCGCCGCGTCCAGTGGCTACAGGTTCGAGGTGCGCGACCGCCTTGCCGCGACGAACGATGGTGTAATGCTCGCCGCGATGTTCGACGCCATCGAGCAGGTCGGCGAAGCGACGGGCCGCATCGGTCGCAGTGATATCTGGCATGCAATCAGATTATCTGATTCATGCTCCCAAGTGAAGGCCCATGCCACGCCGATCACCAAATCGGGCGCACGAACGCACGTTGCGTCGGGTGCGCGATATCGGCACGTATGAGGACGCGTTGGTCAGCGTGTCCGGTAGATGTCGCGGCGGCGCCCGACACGGAGCACGATGACTTCTCGCCGGTCGTCGTCGATGCGGTAGAGGATGCGGTATGTGCCGCGTCGAGCGCTCCAGACACCCTCCAGCTCGTTGCGAAGCGGGGCGCCCACTCGCCGCGTGTTGTCGAGCAGCGGTCCTGTGATGAACTCGATGACAGCGAACGCCACTGCTTCAGGGAGCGTCTCGCGCATCGCTCGGGCGGCGGGCGCAGTAACGACGATCTCGTACCGGGGCTCGGTCACCGGGGCCGAAGAGCCTTGACGGCGTCGACCCCGCGCACCACGTCACCTTCCAGATAGGCGCGGTGAGCTTCGACGAGTTCAGCCACCGCATCGGAATCGCCGAGCACGGCAAGGGTCTCTTCAAGCGATTCGAGATCTTCGGGGCTGATGAGTACGGCGGCCGGCGTCCCGTTCTTGGTCACGACGACACGCTCGTGGTGTGCTTGGACGCGTTCGATGAACTCGGAGAAGCGGTCGCGCACGGTTCTCAGCGATTCACTTGTCATGGCCACAATTGTGCCACGCCCAAACGCCTATGGAAAGACCTGCGCCGATCACCAAATCCGGTACCGAACGATCACTTCGCCGGGTGCGATGGATCGGCACTTCGAGGAGCGCCCGCCTCTGGGCCGGGTCGTCACAGAGCGTGTTCGTCGCCACGGTCTGTAGCCAGCGAGGTGCAAAGTCATGCCGGATACCGAGCGGTTCGAGGTGCGGCGTGTCACTCTGCGGATCGGGTGATCTGGGCGATCGGTAGCCACTGATGCACACCGTTGGTAGTATTGAGGTATGAAGCTGAGTGTGAGCCTTCCTGATGAGGATGTCGAGTTCCTCGACCAGTACGCCCGAACCCAGGGCTACGAATCCCGATCCGCGGTCGTCCACAAGGCCGTGCGTCTGCTTCGCGCTTCTGAGCTGGGCGGCGACTACGCCGATGCGTGGAAGGAATGGTCCGAATCCGGCGATGCCGAAGCCTGGGATGCCGCGGTCGGCGACGGTTTGGTCGCCAACTGATGCTGCGAGGCGAAATCCGACTGGTCGACCTCGACCCGGCGCGACGAGGCGAAGCGGCCAAGCGACGCCCGGCTGTGCTCGTCTCCAACGACGGTGCCAACACGACCGCCGCCCGATTGGGACGCGGGGTGGTCACCGTGGTTCCGGTGACCTCGAACGTCGGTCGGGTCTACCCCTTTCAGGTCCTGCTCGCCGCCACCGAGACCAACCTCGACCATGACTCCAAAGCCCAGGCCGAACAGGTGCGCTCGATTTCGATCGAACGGGTCACCCACAAGGTCGGAGCCGTGCCGCCGACACTGATGCTCGCAATCGACGACGCCCTCCGCCTCCACCTGGCTTTCTGACTGTCCCTGCTCGAGCGAGACCACCAGATCAGGCGCACGAACGAACGTTCCGCCAAGCAGTCGACAGCGGCCCTCGCCGGCCGCCTACAGATCTCTCAGGCGGAGGCTGCGCACCGGCTCGAAGTCGGATCGGTTCCTTGTGGCGAGTCCCAGACCGTGTTCGATCGCGGTTGCCGCGATGAGGGCGTCCGGAAGTCGGATGCCGCTCTCCCGACGGATTCTCCCGGCACGTTCCGCCACCGTTCGGTCGACCGGGATCTCCCGGAATGGCGCGAGGAGGGTGCTGACCAGATTGGAGGCGGTGTTGCCGGCGAACAGCTCGGCTCGGGTGATGACCGAGTAGTGCAGACGGTGGCGACCGGGAGCGAGCTGCCGTGCGCCTCGGAGGTGGTCGACGAAAATGTCGGTGTCGACGAGGATGTCAGCCACGATCCCATTCGTCCCGACTCGGGGCCGTGGCGTCTGCGGCGGCGCCGAAGGTGGCGGCCAGCGCCGGCTCGGGATCGGGTGTCTCGCCGTCGAGGTACGAATCGACCGCCCGTCGGATGATCTCCGCCATGGTCACGCCGGTCGCTTCGGCCAGGGCGTCGATGCGTTGGCGCTGCTCCTCAGTGAGGTATACCTGCGTACGGATTGCCGACATACAGCAGAACATACAGCACGATTCCACCCACATCAACGGTTCCGGACCGAGAACGCCCCGACTGCGCCATCGCACGACCCAGTCCCACCATGTCCTGATCGGCGCGCCTCGGACGTGCTCGTGGAGCGGTCGGCGGGCGCCGTCATCGGGAGCCGACCCAGAACAAACGCCGGAAGCCTTCCTGGGCGATCGCCTCTGCGGGGATCCCACCATCGAGCAGGTGGTCGCCGTCACATCCTGCCCCGCGGGGCTGCTGGGTGGCGTAGGCTGGACACATGCGAAAGCTGAAGGCATGGTTGACGCGGGTGTTTCCGTCGAAGCGCCGCTCCTTCTATCGGGCCGATCGAGCCGAGGTCGATCGGGCGATGCGCGAGGGTCGACAGGTCAGCACGAATCACATGTCCGAGAAGATCCGCCACCCCGGCAACCACATGTAGAGCTTCGAGCTTCGAGCTTCGAGCTTCGAGCTTCGAGCTTCGAGCTTCGAGCTTCGAGCAATCAGATGGACTCGGTGGGATTCGAGGCTTCGCCCTACAGCTTGCCCCGCGACGTCAGCCCGATCGGCACCCTGACCTCGGTGGGTACCAGGCAGGTGCTATCGTCGCACGCCTGATAGCTCACCACCACGGTGAGTTCGACGTCGCCGACGTTCTCGTGGATGTGGATGGGCACCACCGTTCGGATCGTGCCTCCTGCAACGTTGAATGTGTCGCCCAGCATCTCGAACGGCTCGCCTTCGGGCAGGGCCGGGGGTTCGGTGAAGATCCCTTCGGGCCCGTCGACACTCACTGAGAGCGCCCGGTAGCCATCCGGAACCGGCGGCAGGTAGAGGTGGAAGCCCTGCTCGACCGCCATCTCCACCTCGATCGGGAACACCTGGTTGGGGAAGTAGGCCGCACGGTGGATGTTCACCCGCACCGCCAGCGACGGGCCGGATCCCTCGACGGTGATGTCGTGCGACGGCGACGGGGCACCGAGCATCGAGAGCAGGGTGGCGGCGCTGGCGCGGTTGCGGTGCGATCGTTCGAAGTGCTTGGCGGTGACGATCCCGGCGGCGTCGAGCAGGAACACACCCGGGAACGGGAGGCCCCGGTGCTTCTGTTCCGGTTCCCTGCCCCAGAACCGGACCTCGTCTTCGATCTCGGTGTTGAGGACTCCCAGCGAGGCCATGGTTTCGCTGCCCACGTCGGACAGCAGCGGGAACGTGATCCCGTGGTTGGCTGCGAACCCGGTCAGGGTCTCCACAGGGTCGTAGCTGATCGCCACCACCGCCGTCTCGTCACCGATGCTCTCATGCAGCTCGACCAGCTGCATCTTGCACCATGGTCACCAGTCGGCGCTGCGGTGGAACACCACCATCGCCGGGCGGCTGGCGCGGTATCCGTGCAGGTCGAGCAGTTCACCGGACTGATCGGGGAGGGTCACGTCGGGGAAGCGGGTGCCGACCATCGGCCCGACCCGCTCGAAGTCGATGGGGTCCAGGCCTGAGCCCGGATCGCTAGTCATGGTCATGTCGCTCCGCCCTCTGTCGCCGATATTGCACGATATAGGATCAGGTCGCCGACGTGGAGCGACGTGCAGGGATTTGTGATCGAACGATGGGGCAGCGATCCCCGGTGGTCCGAGATCGACGAGCCGCGCCCGGGGCCGGGCGATGTGCTGGTGTTGGTCGAAGCATGCGGGGTGGGACTCACCGTGATCAACTGCATCAATGGCGACCTCGCCTCCGACCCGGACCTGCTGCCTCGGGTCCCCGGCCACGAGCTGGTGGGCCGGGTGGTCGAACTCGGTGAGGGAGTCGACCCGGCACTGCTGGGACGCCGGGTGGTGGCCTACTTCTATCTGTTCTGTGGACAGTGCCATTGGTGCCGGTCGGGGCGGGAGCAGCGCTGCGACAACTTGGCCGGATGGGTGGGTGTGCATCGCGACGGCGGATACGCCCCGCTGACGGTGCTGCCCGAGCGTCAGCTCGTCCCGATTCCCGACGGTGTCGACCCGGTGGCCGCCACCGTGATCGCCGATGCCGTCGCCACCCCTGTGCATGTGGCCGGCGTCGCCGGCATCGGCCCGGACGATCGGGTGGTGGTGATCGGCGCCGGGGGTGGGGTGGGCATCCACATGGTGCAGGTCGCCCGTCATGCCGGAGCAGAGGTGGTGGGCCTCGACGTGGGCGACGCCAAGGCGGCCGTCATCGAACGGTTCGGTGCCCGTCCGGTGGAGAGTGGCACCGATCTCGATCCGCACCTGTTCGGAGGAACCCGCCCCACCGTGGTGGTCGACTTCGTGGGCACCGCCGCCACCGCTGCCTGGGCGGTCACCGCCCTCGACGCCGGCGGTCGCATGGTCGCCCTCACCACCTTCCCCGGCCGACCGGCCACCTTCCAGCATCGCGACCTGGTGTTCCGGGAGATCTCGCTGCTCGGCTCCCGCTACGCCACCCGGGCCGAGGTGGTCGAAGCGGCCGGGTTGGTGGCAGACGGTCACGTCACGCCGGTGATCGGGGCGGTGGCACCGCCGGCGGACGTGCTCGGCATCCACGACGAACTACGCGACGGGACATTGATCGGGCGAGGCGCCCTCGATTGGAGCAACGCTTGAGCGACATCACCGACATCCGTATCCCCGACGACGTCGACGGCGTGTTCGTGGGCGGCGGCCACAACGCCCTCATCTGCGCCGCCTACCTCGCCCGGCTGGGGTTGAAGGTGGTGGTGTGCGAGGCGGCGCCCGCCATCGGAGGCGGCACCACGACCGCCGAGGTCACGTTGCCGTTCTTCCGCCACAACCTCCACGCCTACTTCGTGCGCTGGACACCCGAATACGCGGTGTGGACCGACCTCGACCTGGGTCGGTATGGGGTGCGATCGATCTTTCCCGACGTGCAGAACGCGGTCCCGTTCGACGGGGGCGAGCGGGCGCTCGTCACTTACGCCGACCTCGATCGATCGCTCGCCGAGATCGCCCGGCTCTCTCCCGCCGACGCCGCCTCGTACGCCGCCCACCACGCCGAATTCAGCGACCTCACCCGGCTGATCGACACCCCGCTGCGGTTCTCGGACCCGCTCCCGCCCGACCAGCTGGCAGCACTGCTCGGGAAGAGCCGGCTGGGTCGTCGCTACCTCGAACTCGACCAGAGCTCACCACTCGACCTGGTGCGCTCACTGTTCGAGTCCGAACCGCTCCGCAGCCTGATCCTGTTCAATGTGTCGGTGCGCGGGTACGTCCCCAACCTGGACGTGGCCGGGATCGGGTCGATCGTGGCGCTCGCCATGGCCAACTCACACCAGGGGCGCCTGGTCGAAGGCGGCACCTACGAGGTCGCCAAGGCCATCGCCTCGGCGGTGATCGACGCCGGGGGGACGCTGCTCACCAACGCCCGGGTGGCGTCGATCGACGTCTCCAACGGTCGAGCCACCGGTGTCACCCTGGCCGCCGGCCGCCGCATCGCTGCCAAGCGGTTCGTGGTGAGCGGGGCTCCGGCGCCGATCACGATGCTGGAGCTGGTGGGCTCGGGCCACCTCGACGCCTCACTGGCCGAAGATCTGGGCGGGTATCGCTGGCTGGAAGAAGCCCTGTTCGGAGTGCACTGGGCCCTCGCCGACCGTCCCCGCTTCACCGCCGAGACCTACAACCCCGACGTGCCCCGCTCGCTCAACCTCGCCCTCGGCTACGAGTCGTCCCAGCACCTCGAGGCGCACATGCATGCGGTCCGGGCGGCCCAGAACCTCGACGACGGGCCCATCCACGTTTCGGTCCCCACCCTCCACGACCCCAGCCAGGCGCCGACCGATCGCCACACCACCTTCGGGTGGCACTTCGTGCCCGGCCCACCCACCCGGGGAACCTGGGGCGCCCCGCAGGTGACCGAACGGGTCGACACCATCGTCTCGACGTACCGCCGCTACGCCCCCAACCTCGATGACGTGACCCTGGCGGTGGCGAGCCATTCGCCCGACGCCACCGAGCGCCGCATCATCTCGATGCGGGGCGGAGACCGCCATCACGGCAGCTTCCATCCCGACAACTGGCTGTGGAACCGACCCTCGGCGCACATGCCCGGCTACCGGACGCCCATCGACGGGTTGTACCTGTGTGGGGCTTCACAACACCCGGGCGGTAGCTTCCACGGACAACCCGGATACAACGCCGCCGGCGC
>JBHJOH010000167.1:0-3081 GCA_050329955.1 Acidimicrobiia bacterium
GTGATCCCAGTGCAGGTGGGTGAAGACCACCGAGAACCGCATCGGCCCGGGCGGAAGGGTGGGAGGTATCGCCAGCGCTCCGGTGCCGGCGTCGATGAGCAGGCGGTGGGACTCAGAGAGCTCGATCTCGAAACAGGTGGTGGCACCCCCGTAGCCATGGAACAACGGCCCACTGACGGGTACCGAACCGCGGCACCCCCTCACCTTGACAGAAAACCCCGGCACATCCCCTCCTCCGACGGTGGCGACACGTTATCGGCTGGATCGGACAGCTGCGGCCTCAAGAGTTCGCGAATATCCACCTTGGCGTCACCGAAGTGTCTCCATGTGATCACGGAGGGGCGCCTACGGTCGGCCCGCCATGGAAAGAGCAGGGCTCGCCAGATTCGATCACCCGGTTCGCGGACTGCTGGACCTGGCGGCTGCGCTGACGTCGATCGTCGGGGTCACCGTGTTGCGGGGCAAGGCCGGACCCGCGCTCGAGCCCGCCCTGTGGATCTACGGGGTGAGCCTGGTGGCGATGTTCACCATCTCGAGCGTGTACCACTCGGTTCCGTGGAGTGCCCGATGGAAAGAACGCATGCGGCGGCTCGACCATGCCGCCATCTTCCTGGTGGTGGCGGGCTCCGCCACCCCGATCATCCTGGTTGTAGTCGACGGGCCGTGGCGGGAGGCAACCATCGCGTGGGTCTGGTCGACCGCCGCAATCGGGATCGCTGTCAAGCTGATCGAGCCCACCATTCACCTGAAACGCTCGGTGATCCTGCAGAACCTGATCGGATGGTCGGTGCTGGTACCGCTGACGGTGGTGGGCCGCCGGCTCGACGTGGCCACCATCGGGCTCCTCCTGACGGGCGGGCTCGTCCACGCGGTCGGTGTCGTCCTCTTCGTCATGCGGCGCCCGGTGCTGGCTCCCGGGGTGTTCTCGTTCCACGAGTTCTTCCACGTGCTGGTGATGACCGGAACCGCCATTCACTTCCACGTCATCGTCAACCACATCGTTCCGCTGGCAACCTGATCGCCCGGTTCCCTTCCCGAACGTGTAGCTTCCGATCCGGCGATTGCGAGACGGAGAGATGATTGAGCACTGACGGATCCATCAATGCCACCGGACTGGTGCGCACGTTCGGCGACTTCCGAGCCGTCGACGGCATCGACCTGGCGGTGAGCTCGGGAGAGATCTACGGATTTCTCGGGCCTAACGGTGCCGGCAAGACCACCACGGTCCGCATGCTGGTCACGCTGCTGTCCGCCAGCGCCGGCCAGGCGACGGTGGCCGGATTCAGCATCGTCGACCAGCCCGATCAGGTGAGGCTCCGGATCGGGGTCGCTCTGCAGGGCGCCTCACTCGACCCCCAGCAGACCGGCACCGAGTTCCTGCGTCTGCAGGGTCGCCTCTACGGGCTGTCGAAGCGCCAGGTCGACGAACGCCTCGAGCGACTCCGCACCCTCATCGACATCGGTGATGCGCTCGACCGGCGCATGAAGACCTACTCCGGCGGCATGAAACGCCGGCTGGACCTGGCGGCGGCGCTGGTGCACGACCCGATCATCCTCTTCCTCGACGAGCCCACCACCGGCCTCGACCCCACCTCGCGTCGGGTGGTGTGGGACGAGGTGCGCCGCCTCAACCAGGAGTACGGGACCACGGTGTTCCTCACCACCCAGTACCTGGAGGAGGCCGACCAGCTGGCCGACCGGGTTGGCATCATCTCGGCCGGGAAACTGGTCGCCGAAGGGCCACCGGCCGAGCTGAAACGGGCGGTCGGACAGGACCTGGTGGTCGTATCGGTGACGGGGGACCCCGAGGCGGCCGCAGCCGTGCTGCGTACCACTCCGGAAGTGGGTTCGGTGACGGTGCGCGGTTCGGAGCTGACCATCGAGACCGGCGACGGGTCACGACTGATGGGACGAGCGGCGGTGGCACTCTCCGAAGCCGGGTTCGGGGTGGAGAGCCTGGTCCACCGGACACCAACCCTCGACGACGTCTTCATGTCGATGACCGGCGAACACCTGGAGGTGGAAGCATGAGCACCGCTGTGATCGCTCGACCCGCCGGATTCTTGCGGGACCTCATGTCGGTGGCAGGCCGCGCCGTCCGGGCCATCCTGCGCGAGCCCGAGCAGTGGATCCCCGGTTTGATCGTGCCCGTGTTCTTCTTCGGCGTGAACGTGGGCGCCTTGGAAGGCGTGTCCCAGTTCGCCGGTGTCGACGACTTCAAGGCCTTCCAGATCCCGGTGGCGCTGGTCTTCGCCGTCACCGGCGTGTCGCGGGCAGCTGCGTTGGTGACCGACATCAACACCGGCTACTTCGACCGGCTGCTGGTTTCCCCTGTGAACCGCTTCAGCCTGCTGATCGGTCTCATGCTGGCCGACGTCGCCTTCGCCATGGCGCTGTCGGTACCGGTGATCGTGATGGGCCTGGCGCTGGGTGTGAGCTGGGTGACGGGTCCGCTCGGCATCCTCGCCTTCATGGGCATCGCCGGTCTGTGGTCACTGGCCTTCGCCGCCATCCCCTACACGATCGCCCTCCGCACGGCAAGTGCGGCGGCGGTCGGTTCCAGCTTCATCCTGTTCTTCCCGTTCGCCTTCCTCACCACCTCGTTCCTCCCGATCGAAGCCCTGAGCGGATGGCTCGCCACCGCCGCCAAGTACAACCCCATCACCTACCTGCTCGATGGCCTCAGGGCCATCATCAGCGAAGGCTGGGTCGCCTCGGATATCTTCGGCGCCCTGGCCGCCGTCGCCGCCCTCGCCGCCATATCCATGCCCCTGGCCTTCACCTCGCTCAGAGCACGGGTCCGTAACGGCTGACACTTCTATCCCCCCACCAAACGAAGTGGGGGAAGGGCGGGGTAGGGAGGTCGAGAGCCAGCGCGACCACCTCCGCACGCGTCCAAGGACGCGTCATCATGCTCGCGAGGGATAGGCCCCCCCTACCCCGCTCCTTCGTCGCCCCGGCGCTTGCGCCGGACGGACCCTTCCCCCTCTCGCAAGCTCGAGAGGGACAAAGCTACTCACGCCGCTCGTATTGGGGCCCCTTCCCCCTCTCGCAAGCTCGAGAGGGACAAAGCTACTCACG
>JBHJOH010000168.1:0-10434 GCA_050329955.1 Acidimicrobiia bacterium
CCGGGGTCGACCAGGGTGGGCGTTGCGAAGAGCAGGAACGTTCCGGGTTTGTGGATGCTGCCCTTACGGATGCCCTTGGCGAAGTCGATCACGTCCTCGGGCCAGGCCGCCCACCCGGCCGACACGGCGGTGCGGGTCTCGTCGCCGGCGATGTACTGCGGTGGGGCGGTGGTGGCGTAGTAGCTGGCGAACGAGCTGATGCCCTCGTCGTAGGTGTCGACGCCGTAGAGGAAGTCCTCACCCCAGTTCTCGGCGGGAGCCATGTCCACCAGCGACTTCACGTGGATGGAGCTGATCACCGACTGGCGTGTCCGGTACTCGGTGCCGTCCGACGTCTCGACCCCGACGCAGCGGCCGTTCTCGACGATCAGGCCGGTGACGAGGGTGTCGGTGATGATGCGGGCGCCGTTGGCCTGGAGCGACCCGACGATGGCCCGGGGGAGGGCGGCGGATCCGCCGAGGGGGATCGACCAGCTGCGGGTCTGGCGTCCACCCACCAGCGAGTAGGCGAGGTAGGCGGATCCGGGGGAGTCGATCGGCTGGGCGGTCTGGAACGCCATCCACGTCATGAAGGCCTGCACGTGGCGGCTCTAGAACTCGCGGCTGATCACGTCCCAGGCGGACATGACGTTGCGGCGGATCCACTTGCTGCCGTCGGCCCGGGCGGCGAGGGCGTCGTCGAGTGACGGGCCGTAGCCGACGGGGGTGAACCGCCAGGCGCCGTAGACGCCCTTGATGGCCTCGAACTCGTCGAGCATCTTCCGGTAGTTGGCGGCGTCGTTCTTGGAGAAGCGGCCGATCTCGTCCATGGTCCGGTCGAGGTCGAGGAACATGGTGAAGTGCTCGCCGTCGGGGAACACCACGTGGGCGACGGGGTCGGGGTCGACGTAGGTGAGTCCGAACTCGGAGTACAGGCCCAGCTCGTCGCGTGCCAGCACCGGGTTCGATTGGATGAGGGTGTGGCCGGTGGAGCAGGTGTCGAAGTGGTATCCGGGCAGCAGCACTTCTTCGGTGGCGGACCCGCCACCCGCCTCCGGTCTGGCGTCGAGCACGATCACCTCGTAGCCCGCCTTGGCGAGGTAGGCGGCGGTGATGAGGCTGTTGTGGCCGGCGCCTGCGACCACGAAGTCGGCTGTCTCGGACATCTCTTCTCCCGGGCGACAATCGATTGCAGGCGCCAGCATGCCACAACCGGGCGTGCGGTGCGGAGCCTCCCGGGTTCATTCTCGGGAGCCAGGACACCGCTGAGCGGTGTCCTGAACCCTGGGTTTGCGCTCTATCTTTGCGGCGATGTCGGATCGTCCCCTCTCTGCCCGTCTGGGCGCGACGCTGGTCTTCGCCACTTCGGCGGGGGTGCTGGTGCTGGAGATCCTGGCTGGGCGGCTGTTGGCGCCGTATGCTGGTGTGACGCTCGAGACGTTCACCGCCATCATCGGGACGATCCTGGCGGGGATCTCGCTCGGTGCCTGGGCGGGGGGTCGCATCGCCGATCGGATCGACCCCAGGCTCATGCTGGGTCCGGCGCTGGTCATCGGGGGTGCATTGGCGATGCTCACCGTGCCCCTGGTGAGGATCCTCGGCCCGGCTCTCGCCGGATCGTCGTTCGGTCTGGTGGTGCTGGTGGCGGTAGCGGCCCTGCCGTCGGCGGCGGTGCTGAGCTCGGTGAGTCCGGCGGTGGTCAAGGCTTCGTTGCACGACCTCACCTCCACCGGGCAGGTGGTCGGTCGACTGTCGGCGATCGGCACCGCCGGCGCCATCGTCGGGAGCTTCCTCACCGGCTTCGTGTTCGTGGCGCAGCTCCCGGTGTCGGCAATCGTGCTCGGCGTGGGGGCGGCGACGGTGGTGGCCGGCATCTGGCTGTGGGTTCGCTACCGGGGGGCCCGTGGACTGGCGGTGACCCTGGTGGTGGCTGTGATCGGCGCCGGTGGGCTGCTGGCCATCGGCGGCCGTTGCGATGTGGAGACGAAGTACTACTGCGCCCGGGTCGAGGTCGACCCCGATCGATCGTCGGGTCGGCTCCTGTGGCTCGACACTCTCCAGCACACCTATGTCGATCTCGACGACCCCGCTCACCTCGAGTTCCGGTACACCCGTCTGCTGGCATCGGCCATCGAGGCCTACTCGACCGGGCCGATCGACGTGGTCCACATCGGCGGGGGAGGGTTGAGCATGCCCCGTTGGGTGGACACCACCCGCCCCGGCTCGACCTCGACCGTTCTCGAGATCGACCCCGGCCTCGTCCAGATCGCCCGGGACGAGCTGGGCTACGTCGACGACCCCGACATCGACATTCGCGTCGGCGACGCCCGTACCGGGTTGGCCGGCATCGAGCCGGGCTCGGTCGATGTGGTTTTGGGCGACGCCTTCGGCGGCATCGCCGTGCCGTGGCATCTGACCACCGTCGAAGTGGTCGCCGACATCGAAGCGCTGCTCCGCCCCGGGGGCATCTACGCCCTCAACCTCATCGACCGGGGAGCGATGGCGTTCGCCCGAGCGGAGATGGCGACCCTCGGGCAGGTGTTCGACTCGGTCATCGTCATCGCCCCCGAAGACAATCTGAGCTCTGGAGGCAACGTGGTGGTGGTGGCCGGTAACGGCCCCCTCCCGACCGACGAGCTCGCCGAGCTCGCGGCCGGTTACGGGCTCTCGGTCGAGGTGTTGTCGGGTGAGGATCTCCAGCGGTATGTGGGTGACTCGTCGGTGCTCACCGACGAATTCGCCCCGGTCGATCAGCTCTTCGACCAGCCCGGAGCGCCCCCGAGCGTGTGATCCTCAGACCGGGTCGATCATCACGAAGGCGTCGATGCGCTTGTCGAAGAAGCGCCACAACAGGGAGTACTTCTTGGCCAGAGCCGCCCTCGCCGTCTTCGCCTCTGACTCGTCGGCCACCCGCGCCGTGCCGTGGGCCATCGGGCCCGAAACCCTCCCACGTGCGTTGCACGGAGCCACCGTCACCTTCGGGGTGTGACGGATGCGTTTGACCTTGCCCGCTTCAGCGTCGGTCCCCACCACCAGCGTGTCGCCAACCTGAGCAAACCAGACGGCCGTCGGCACCACGGTGCCGTCGCGTTTGGTGGTGACGAGGCTCAGGAACTTGGCGCGGGCAACATTCTCGAACGACATCCCGGGAGCGTACCGCCGCCCCGGGCCCCATTCGCGGACCCCGTTCACCTTCTGCACATTGTGCAGAACGTGGGCGAATCGCGTGCGTTCTGCACAATGTGCAAAAGGTGGCTCTGCGCCCCTCAGTTGCGGCGCTTCGAGGCGAGTTCGATCAGGCGGCGGGCACCTTCGCCCATCACCGCGAAACGCTCGTCCTTGGTCTGGCCGCGCAGCCAGCGGATGTAGATCTGCTGGATGACAGCCGCCATTTTGAAGGTGCCGAACACCACGTACCAGTCGATGTCGGTCAGGTCACGACCCGACATCTCGCCGTAGCGGGCGATGGCTTCGGCCCGGGTCATGAAACCCGGTGTGCCGGTGGGCATCGGATTGAGGCCCGGTGCCATCTCGCCCTCGTCGTGCCACACGGCCATCACCGTGCCGACGTCGGCCAGCGGCTCTCCGCGGGTGCACATGTCCCAGTCGTACACGGCCACACACCGACCGGGATCGTCTTCGGCCACCGCCATGTTGTCGAGGCGCCAGTCGTTGTGGAGCAGCGTCACCTCGGTTGACGCCGGCAGGTTGTCGACCAACCAGCGGGCGATCTCATCTGCGAGTGGGTTGTCCTCGTCCTTGGCCTTGTCCCAGCGGCCGATCCATCCCTCCAGCTGGCGTTGGACGAATCCGTCCGGTTTGCCCAGATCGCCCAGACCCGCCGCCGTCGGGTCGACGGCGTGGAACTCGGCCAGGGTGTCGACCACCACCTCGCTCAGCTTGCGGTTGGCGGAGCGGTCGGCTCCGGCGCCGAACACCTCGGGAATGCCGTTCTGGACGACAACGCCGTGACGACGTTCCATCACGAAGAACGGGGCCCCGATCACCGAGGCGTCGTCGCAGAAGAGATAGGCCCGGGCCGCCTTGGGGAACGCCGTCCACAGCGTCGACAGCACCCGGAACTCGCGCCCCATGTCATGAGCCGACGGCGCCACCGGGCCGAGCGGCGGGCGACGCAGCACGTACTCGGTGTCGCCGAAGCGGAGCAGATAGGTCAGGTTCGCCTTGCCACGTCCGAACTGGAGCACCTGCAACGGGCGGTCGGAGCCGGGCAGTCGACGATCGATCCATTCGAGCAGGGATGACTCGTCGAACCGCTCGTCGGGGCGGACCTCGATCAGCTCGGGTACCGGAGCATCGGCCATGCCACGACGCTAGCGCCAGGGGTTAGCCTGACCCGGTCATGGCCGATCCTTTCTCCCTGTCCCACGACCTCGTCGAGGAGTGGTTGGTGCTCGACCCGATTCTCGCCACGTTGGCGGGTGTGCCGGGGCACGATCATCGCTGGCCGGACCTCGGCCCTGATGGGATGGCAGCCGAACAGGCACTGGTGGAACGCTATCTGGGACTGTTCGAGCCCCACCTCAACCACCCGGACCGCTGGCAGCGGCTGGCGGCCACCATCGCCCACGCCTACCTCAGGGAGCGGCACGCCCAGTTCGCAGCCGGAGATCACCTCTACGACGTGTCGCACATGGGCTCCAGCTTCGACTTCATCCGGTCGGTGTTCGACCTGATGGACACCGCCCGCACGGAGGGTTGGGAGGCGATCTGTGCCCGCCTGGGGGGAATGGACACCCTGTTCGACGGCTACCGGGCCAAACTCGACGTCGCCATGGCGGCAGGCAAGGTGGCGACGCAGCGGCAGACACGTTCCCTGATCGCCCAGTCGCGTGAACTGGGTGGTGAGGACTCGTCGCTGATCGGCCTGGTGGCGCAGGCTCCCGGGATCGCACCCGCCGACCTGGTGCAACGGCTCACCGTCGCGGTCGAATCGGCCCGTGCCGCCTGTCGGGCGTTCGCCGACCATCTCGAGACCGCCTACCTGCCGGCTGCCGGCGACGTCGACGGGGTTGGGGTCGACCGCTACCGCCGGGCGGCCGACGCCGAGGTCGGCCTCGACATCGATCCGCACGAGGTGTACCGGTGGGGCTGGCAGGAGCTCGGCCGGATTCTGACCGAGATGGAGCGGGTGGGGGCCGAGATCCTCCCCGGTGCCTCGGTCCGACAGGTGGCCGACCTGCTCGAGTCCGATCCGACCCGCGCCGCTCCGAACCGTGCCGCCTTCGTCGAGTTCGTCCAGGCCCGCCAGACCCAGGCGCTGGCGGATCTCGACGGACCGCACTTCGACGTGCCCGACGCCATCAAGGCGGTGTCGGTGAACATCGCACCACCCGGCGGGCCACTCGGCGCCTACTACATGGGCCCGAGCGAGGACTTCGTCACCCGCCCCGGTGGCATCTGGTACTCGCTTCCGCCCGAGGATGGCCCCATCCCCCTGTACCAGGAGGTCTCTACCGCCTACCACGAAGGCTTCCCCGGGCATCATCTTCAGGTGGCGTTGGTGATGACCTTCGCCGAACGCCTCTCCCGATTTCACCGGTTGGTCGTGTGGTATGCGGGCTACGGCGAGGGGTGGGCGCTGTACACCGAGCGGCTCATGCACGAGCTCGGGTACTTCGAGAAACCCGACTACGTGTTCGGGATGCTGGCGTCCCATGTGTTTCGGGCTGCCCGGGTGGTGGTGGACATCGGGCTCCACCTCGGCCTGCGCATCCCCGACGACGCCCCGTTGCACGCCGGCTCCCACTGGGATTACGACAAGGCGGTCGACTACATGATGCAGATCGGTCTTCAACCTGGCGCCTACGCCGAGAGCGAGGTCCAGCGTTACCTGGGTTGGCCGGGTCAGGCCATCTCCTACAAGGTGGGCGAGCGCGAGATCCTGGCGCTGCGCGACGAGCTGAGACGGCGACTCGGCGACGACTTCGACCTGAAGGACTTCCATGCCCGGGTGCTGGGACACGGTGAGATGAGACTCGACCTGCTGCGGAGGGTCGTACTGGAAGGATGGGAATGAGAGAAGCGATCGACCCGCGGGACCTGGGGCCCTCCGGTGCCTACAAGCTCACCTCCGGGCTGGTGGTGCCCCGCCCCATCGGCTGGATCGGATCACGGTCGGCGGACGGAACCCGTAACCTCGCCCCGTTCTCGTTCTTCAACATGGTGAGCGGATCGCCCCCGACGGTGATCTTCTCACCCGGCTCGCCGAAGGGTGTGCCCAAGGACACCCTCGCCAACGTTCGCGAGACCGGGGTGTTCACCGTCAACATCGTCTCCGGGGACCTTGCCCGGGCGATGAACGCCACCTCGGCCACGGTGGCTCCCGACGTCGACGAGTTCCAGTTGGTCGGGGTGACTCCGGTCGACGGCGATGTCGTCGACGCCCCGATGGTGGCCGAGTCGCCGGCATCGATGGAGTGCCGTGCCACCAACTTCGTGCCCGTCAGTGATCAACCCGGCGCCAGTGTCGTGGTGTTCGGGGAGATCGTTCGTTACCACGTGCGCCCCGGTGTCCTGGAGGGTACGCGGGTGAACCTCGACGTCCTCGATCCGGTGGGAAGGCTGAGCGGGCCCGGCTACACGCGCACCCGGGACCGCTTCGACATGATCCGACCGGACTGAGGTAACGGCTCCGACCTACCGGCAGGCGGCCACCAGCCGCTGGTACGGGTTGACCGTCTTGCCGTCCTCGAGGATCTCGAAATGGAGGTGGGGGGGAGCGCCGGTGGCGTTGCCGGTGTCGCCGACGGTTCCGATCACGGCCCCGGCGGGAACCCGTCCCACCTGTCCGAACCCGTTGAGGTGGGTTCCGATGTACAGCCTGCCGTCGTCGCCCTCGAGCCAGAACTGGAGCCCGCCCAGCGTCCCGTTCACCGCTTCCACTGTGCCCGAGACCGGTGCCAACACATTGGTGCCCCTGGCTGCGAACAGATCGATCCCCTGATGGAATCGCCCGTCGGGTTTGATGTATCCGTAGTCGTTCACGAACTTGGAGCCCGGCACCGGACAGGTGAGGGTGGTGGTCGATCCACCGCCACCCTGATTGCCGCCGCCCGCCGGGATCTTGAGTGTCTGGCCGATGCGAATCGAGTCGGCGCTCCTGAGCCCATTGAGTCGGACGATCGCCGAGGTGGTGGTGCCGTAACGGGCGGCGATCTCGCTCAACGTCTCACCCGACTTCACCTGGTGGGTCTGCTCGGTCGAGGGGGCGGTCGAACCGGCGGCGGAGCCGGTGACGGTCAGCTTGGCCCCGGCGACGATCAGCGACGGGTTGCGGATGCCGTTCAACTCGGCCAGTTTGGCAACGGTGGTGCCGTAGCGTGCTGCGATCGTCCCCAGAGTTTCGCCGGCCTTGACCACGTGGGTGGTGTTGGCGCCACCACTACCGCCGCTTGCGCCCGGCACCGTCAGCGTTTGGCCGATCCTGATGATGTTGAGGTTGGATATGTCGTTGGCCCGGGCCAGCGCCGACACGCTCACCCGATAGGTGGCGGCGATCTCACTGAGCGACTCGCCTCGCTTCACCTTGTGGCGTACCGATTCGCCACCCGCACCGGCTCCGGGAATGGTGAGGACCTGGCCCGCTCGAATCCGGTTGGGATTGGAGATGCCGTTGGCGTTGCTGAGGGCCGAGATGCTGGTGCCGTGTTTTCGGGCGATCTCACCGAGCGTGTCACCGCTCTGGACGGTGTAGCCCGCCGAGGCAACGATAACGACGCAACCGATGGTTGCGCCAACGATGGTCGCCCGCAGTCGGCGTTCGCCGAGCAGGCTCGTAAATCGGCCATTGCCGAACGGGCTTGTAAATCGGCCGTTGCCGAACATTGTGGACACCTCTCCGTGAATCCCCCGGTGGGGTGCCCCTGATCTCCGCGCCGCTCACGATACCTGGATTTCGCGGGGGAGGGAAGACGGCGTCAGTTCGGGGTGACAGGGCGGCGCGAACCTATCGAGACCGTCGCCTTCGATTCCTCCCGGGCACGCAACTGGCCGCAGGCGGCGTCGATGTCCCGACCCCGGGTGTCACGCACCGTCACGTTGACGCCGTGGTCCCTCAGGGTGTCGACGAAATCAGCGATCCGGCGCGGCGAGGACGGGTGGGAATCGGTGAGCGGCGTCGGGTTCATGGCGATCAGGTTGACATGCGCTCTGAGTCGGCGGGCGATGGGAGCCAGCTTGATGGCCTGGTCGTCGGTGTCGTTCACGCCATCGATCATGGTCCATTCCAGCGAGACGCGGCGGCCCTTCTTCTCGAAGTACTCGGCGGCGGCATCCTCGACCTCGGCCAGTGGATATCTCCGGTTGATCGGAAGCAACCGGCTGCGCAGTTCGTCGTCGGCGGCATGGAGGCTGACTGCCAGGTTCACCTGCCACGGCTCGTCGGCCAGGCGACGCATCCCCGGGACCACGCCCACTGTCGAGACGGTGATGGATCGGGCCGAGAGACCCATCACCTCGATCATGCGGCGCAGCGACTCCCGGACGCGGTCATAGTTGGCGAGCGGCTCACCCATCCCCATGAACACCACGTTGGATACGCGGTCGGGGCAGCCCTCCATCGGATCCGAGTGCAGGTGGGCGCGGGCGTAGGCGAACTGGGCGACGATCTCCCCGGCCTCGAGATGGCGATCGAACCCGAATTGCCCGGTGGCACAGAACGTGCACGCCAGGGCACACCCCGCCTGACTCGAGAGACACAACGTCACCCGATTCGGGTAGCCTATCAGCACCGCCTCCAACGCCACACCGTCGGGTGTGCGGAACAACCACTTGCGGGTGGTCCCCGAGTCGGAGCGTTGCTCCACCTCGACCTGGAAGGGCCAATGGCGGTCCGACACCGACTCCCTGAGTGGCGCCGGCAGGTTGGTCATGTCGGCGGTGGACAGCACCGGGTGTTGGTAGAGCCACTCGTGGAGTTGGCGGCTCCGGAAGGCCGGCTCGTCGGGGATCAGGGACTGGAGGTCGTCAGGGTCGGCGAGGTAGAGCACGGACGATCGGATCAGATCCGTTGTCCGGCCTGTTCGATCCAGTCCGTGACGCGTGCTTCGGGGATCCCAGCGACCTCCGCCACCCGCCCCGGAGTTGCCCGGGCGAGTTCCGCATAGGTGGAGATGCCTGCCTCCATGAGACGGCGGGCGAACACCGGCCCGATCCCGTTGACCTCGGTCAGGTCGTCGGGGTCCGACGCTCGCGGCGTCGGCGGGGCGCTGGGGGGCGTCACGACCCGAAAGGTCGGCGGTTCGGGCTCACGGGGCGAGGCGATCGACACAAACCGATCACGCATCGCCCAGGCCACCGCGGCGACCCCGCCCAACAGACCCAGCAATCGTGCAACCTTTTTCATGGTCGGGATGGTACCTGGAGTGGTGGGAGAGCCGAAGCTCCGGCGACGGTCGGGGCAAGGCTCTTCTACGCTCCCGGACATGAAGGTGGATTTCTACTTCCCGCCCGCCCCGCCGGTCGGAGCATCCGCGGCCGCTCGCCGGGCCGTCGACCTCGGGTTCGACGGCTTCTTCACGGCCGAGACCGCTCACGAGCCGTTCCTCCCGTTGGCGCTGGCCTCACAGGCCGCACCGTCACTGGATCTGGGAACGGCGATCGCGGTGGCGTTTCCACGTTCCCCGATGGTGACCGCCCAGGTGGCGTGGGACCTCGCTTCCCTCTCGCAGGGACGATTCACGCTCGGGCTCGGCACCCAGGTGAAAGCCCACATCACCCGGAGGTTCTCGACCGACTGGACATCGCCCGGTCCCCGTCTCCGCGATTACGTGCTGGCGCTCCGGGCCATCTGGGACTGCTTCCAGACCGGTGAGTCCCTGTCCTTCGAGAGCGAGCACTACCGCTTCTCGCTCATGACGCCGTTCTTCACGCCCGGACCCATCGAGCATCCCGCCATCCCGGTTGCCATCGCCGGGGTGGGTCCCTACCTGAGCCGAATGGCCGGCGAGGTGTGCGACGGGTTCCACGTGCACCCGTTCCACACCGTGAAGTACCTCGACGAGGTGGTGCTGGCCAACATGGCGCAAGGCGCCGCCGCCGCCGGTCGGGCACTCGACGACGTCACCCGCATCTCCACCGTGTTCGTGGTGACCGGTCGCGACCCCACCGAGATGGCGGCGGCGATGACGGCCACCAAACAGCAGATCGCCTTCTACGCATCCACCCCCAGCTACCGGGTGGTCCTCGATACCCACGGATGGGACTTCGGCCCCACCCTCTCCATGATGAGCCGCCGCGGCGAATGGGATCGCATGGCCGAAGTCATCCCCGACGAAGTGGTCCACGAAGTGGCCGTGGTCGGCGCACCCGACGAGATAGGCCCCCTCATCCGGTCACGCTACGGCGACCGCATCCAGCGCGTCGGCTTCTACAACCTTGCAGGAGACCTGCCCGTCGATGAGGAAGACATCGCATCGCTGATCGCGGGCATCA
>JBHJOH010000169.1:0-4383 GCA_050329955.1 Acidimicrobiia bacterium
CCCCCCGACCCCCCCGCCGGTACTGACCCCTGAGCATCATCGTGCTTGGCCGGGGGTTGCCTGCTGCTCCCCGCGGCGCAGGCTTGCCAGGGCGAACAATTCGCGGTCCACTCTCCCAGGGGCGACCCGTGATACTTCCGGGGGGGCGACCCCCCGAACCCCCCGCCGGTAGTGATCCCGGGTGAACGCGTGCGTGGCCGAGGATTTCGCACTGCCCGCGCCGCTGCCTTGCCACGGCGAACAGTGAACGGTCGACTCGCCCCGGGCCTATGCGCTCCCCACGTTTCCGGTCTTCGCCTTCCTCTGCCTTCCTGGTCGACTCAGCGTCCGAGGAACTCCGGCTTGCGTTTCTCGAAGAAGGCCGTGATGCCTTCCTGGCCGTCGAGGGTGTGGCTCATGGCGGCGATCGAACGCGCCTCCATCTCCATCTGGGTCTCCAGGGTGGCCGAGAACGACTCGTGCAGCATCCGTTTCACCGCTCCGAAAGCCAGCGTTCCGCCGGCGGCGAGCTTGTGGGCGAGGGCGGTGGCGGTCTCCATCAGCTGATCGGCCGGGACCACCTGGGTGATCAGGCCCCAATCCAACGCTTCGGCGGCGGACAGCCGGCGGTTGGTGAGCATCAGCTCCATGGCGCGCCGCATTCCCACCAGCCGGGGGACGAAGTAGGTCGACGATCCATCCGGTGTCAGCGAGGCCGCCGTGTACGCCGAGGTGAACATGGCGGTGTCGGCGGCGATGGCGATGTCGCAGGCGGCGGCGAACGAGAAGCCGGCTCCGGCGGCGGTGCCGTTGACGGCGGCGATGATCGGCGCGTCCATCCGTGAGAAGCGTGAGATGGCGCCGTGGAAGTAGGTGGTCATCTCCTTGAGCAGGGCGCCGGCGCCGTCGCCGGCATCGGCGAAGGCGGACAGGTCCCCACCTGCCGAGAAGAACGATCCCGACCCCGTGGCGACCACCGCCCTGATCGAGCGGTCCTCGTCGCAGCGGATGGCGGCGTGGAGAAGCTCGTACATGAACTGACGGTCCATGGAGTTGGCGTTGTCAGGTCGGTTGAAGGTGACGGTGGCGACGTTGCCGTCGACTTCGAAGCGGATCTTCTCGAATTCCATGGTCCTCCTCTGCTCTGGGATGCATCCTATGAACGGCATCCGATCGTTGTCAGTTGCGGCACCGGTCCTTCAGGCCAAGGTCGCGCCGAGGACGACGCCGACCAACCCGGCTGCCAGCATCCCACCCAGGTTGAGTGCGGCCGGTTTCCAGGTCGGCTCGTCTCTGGCGAGCAGCCCGGTCTCCACCATCCAGGTCGAGAAGGTGGTGAATCCGCCCAGGAATCCCGTCACCAGAACCCGATGGACCTCGGGTGGCAGGTTGGCGGCGGCGGCGAACCCGGTCAACAGGGCGCCCGAAGTGTTGACCAGCAGCGTTCCGAATGGGAAACGACCATCCCGGCCCACCCTGGATGCCATCTCGAACCGTGCCAGTGCGCCCAGCCCGCCCGCCACCGCCATCAGCACCCCGATCATGGTGTCCATCAGCGCCCGGCCACGCCCACCCGGAGTCCGACCAGGCCGATGGCGAGACCGGCGCCCACGCTGACAACGCCGTAGGTGACGGCAACGAAGATGGCGCCGCTCCCGACGAGGTCCACCAGCTCCACCATCATCGTTCCGAACGTGGTCAGCGCTCCCATCACCCCCACCCCGATGAAGGGGATCCAGCGCGAGCTGGTCGGTGTCGCCTCGACTCTTCCGATCAGGAACCCGAGCAGCGCCGTGCCGACCAGGTTCACCATCAGCGTTCGCCAGGGGAACGCACCGGGATCCGAAGCACCCGCCAGCGCTCGCCCGGTTGTGCCGATGATGCCGCCCGCCACCACCATCCACCGGATGGGTCCGGTCACGTGCGGGAGGATGCCGGCGCCAGGTGCCGTTCCAGCACCGACCACACCTCGGGTCGGGCCAGCGATCGTTTCATCGACGACAACGTCCGGACGAAGGTCGGTACTGCTGCCTTGGGATCCATCGGATTGGGTCGCATCGCCGCCAGAACCTGCGGAGAGGGCCGCAGGACCAGCACGTCGGCGTTGGGCCAGGCGGCCCGGATGCTCGCAATCTCCTGGGTGAGGGCGGTCGTGCCTGCCTGGTCGAACATCTTCTCGTAGAACCATGCGCCGTCGCGTATCTCGTCGGCCGCCATCGGTGCCAGCACCAGGACCAGGTCCAGCGGAGTTGGGTTACCCAGGACGAGGTCGGCGTGCGTCCCGGAGACCACGCCACCATCCACATACAGGCGACCGTCGATTGGGTACGGGCGGAACACGAGGGGAATGGCCGACGATGCCGCCACCGCATCGGCGATGCCGACCTCGGGTGCGTTCTCCGTTCCGAACGCCACCCTGCGGCGGGCACCCACGTCGAAGGCGGTGACCACTGTCGGTTTGGACGGCCAGCCGGCGCCGGCGTCACCGATCTGCTCCCGCACCCAATTCGCCAGCCCAGTCGCCTCCCACGGGGCGGGGGAACCGAGCAGCATCGTCAGACCGGGCCGGCGAACGCCGGGAATGAGACCGTGACGGACCCAGGTGCCGAGTTTCACGCCGGGCCGCTTCATGAAGAGGTGCCCGGCGACTCGTTCGGCCACATCGGCCCGATCGTCGCCTCTCCGGACCAGGCTGTCGAGGTCGAGACGGTCATGACGGACCAGGGACGCCACGAACGAACCGGCCGACGTTCCGATCACCACCTCGGACTGGTTCGACGACCAGTCGGTGGCGAGTTCGATCGCCATCAGCGCGGCTATCTCGTAGGCGGCGCCGGTGACGCCACCACCTCCCAGGACCAGACCGACAGAACTCATTCACTTCGCAATATAGAGCCCCCAACGGACGCGGCTACGGTGTTCGGGTGCTGTTCCGACCCGTCCGCCGACCAGACGACCTTCCGACGTTGGAAGCGCTGTTCGAGACGATCACCAAGTGTGACGGGCATTCGCCGATAGGGGAGCACAAGTACCTCGATCTCCTCCACTCCGATCCCAAGCACGTCACCGGCCTCGTGGGGGAGAGCCGGGGGGCACCAATCGCCTATGTGGCGGTGGGCCCCACCCAGGACGGCGGTACCTGGGCGATCGAACCGGCGTTGCACCCCCTCCATCGGGATCGGAGCACCACGCGGCGATTGGTCGATGCCGGTGTGGGTCGCGCGGTCGAAGCGGGAGCCGATCGCGTCCGGTGCTGGGCGTTCCTTCCCAACCTGGTGTCCGTGCTCGAAGATGCCGGGTTCCGTCCTGAACGTGAGCTGCGCCAACTTCGGGTCGGGCTCCCGATCGCCTCACGTCCGGTCTTTCCCGATCGGGTGCAGGTGGGTCCTTTCAGACCGGGTGTCGATGAGGCGGTCTGGTTGAACGTGAACAACGCCGCTTTCGCCGGACACCCTGAGAACGGTGCCTGGACCGAGGAGATCCTGGAGGACCGCAAAGACCAGACCTGGTTCGACCCCGACGGGTTCCGGATGGCATGGGACGGCACCACCCTGGTCGGCTTCTGCTGGACCAAAGTCCACGAGGACGGCGTCGGGGAGATCTATGTGATCGGGGTCGCACCGGAGGCGCAGGGTCGGGGTCTGGGCAGGGCGCTCGTGTTGGAAGGTCTCCGGCACCTGGCGGACGATCGGCAACTCTCCCGGGCGATGCTCTACGTCGACTCGGGCAACGAGGCCGCCCTGGATCTGTACCAGAAGCTCGGTTTCCGCCTCGACCACGTCGATCGGTCGCTCGTCAGGGAACTGTGACGGCTGAAGGACACCGCTGGTTCAACCGAACCTGCGGCCGCAGGTGGGGCAGCGGGGATCGCCCTCGGTGGTGTCGGCATGGCACCAGGGGCACGGCAGGTCCTCACTGGCGAACTCCAGGCCCGAGACCCGCTTGCCGACCAGACCGATCTTCTTTGGCGTCTTGATGGCGCCGCTCCGAATGACCTCTAACACCCGTTGCTCCTCGATGCGTTCGGCTGCATCGTAGAAAGGGTACGACGGATCTCTTGGGAACTCGCGACTTCGATCAACCAACGGAACTCGACAGGTCCTGCACCAGATAGGCGAGGTCACCGAGCCGCCCATCCCGCTGTTCGGCCGCTTCGAGCATCGCCATCGCTGCATGGTACGCGATCCACGGACGGAGGCGCGTTTGTGGGAAGGAAGCCCCGTAGCCCTGCCAGAACGCCTCGGCGGCGTCGCGCCCCAACTCACGTGTGAACCGCCAGGTTGCCAGGCTGAGATCCCATTCCGAAGGCGCCAGTGTGGCCCATTCCCACTCGATGAGGGTGACCTCACCCACCTCCGAGACCACGAAACTCTTCGGGTGCGGCCGGGTGTGGGCCGGTCGCGG
>JBHJOH010000170.1:0-23863 GCA_050329955.1 Acidimicrobiia bacterium
CGCTGGAACGCAGAACGCCGAACGCAGAACGCAGAACGCAGAACGCAGAACGCAGAACGCAGAACGCAGAACGCAGAACGCAGAACGCCCGGAAGGTACAACGTAGAACGTAGAACGTACCGGACCGGGCCAGAAAGGCTTGTCGCTGACTTCAGCCTCCAGCTTCCAGCCTCCAGCTTCCAGCCAGAACGCGTTCCCTGCGTGTTGCGTGTTGCGTGTTGCGTCGGACGTTCCGAGCCAGCAGCCAGTAGCCAGCAGCCAATCTCGCTCGTCGCTCGTCGCTCGTCGCTCGTCGCTCGTCGCTCGTCGCTCGTCGCTCGTGGCTCCTGATGCGACCTCTAAGCTTGCGCCATGGCGAGTGGCATCCTGGGTATCGACATCGGCGGCTCCGGCATCAAGGGCAACCTGGTCGACCCGGAAACCGGATCGCTGATGGCCGAACGACAGAAGATCGCCACACCGCAGCCGTCCACCCCGGCCGCGGTGGCGGAGGTCGTGGTCGAGATGATCGGGGTGTTCGGCTACGTCGGCCCGGTTGGCTGTACCTTCCCCGCCATCGTCCGTCGAGGTGTCACGCTGAGCGCGGCCAACGTTGACAAGAGCTGGATCGGGACCGACGCCGAAGCACTCTTCGAGCAGCGCTGCGGGCTCGACTTCACGGTCGTGAACGACGCCGACGCCGCCGGGATCGCCGAGGTCGCCTTCGGGGCGGCCCAGGGTGTCGAGGGCGTGGTGCTGGTGCTCACCTTCGGGACCGGGATCGGGAGCGGGCTGTTCGTGGACGGGAAGCTGGTCCCCAACACCGAGTTGGGCCACGTCCACTTCGGTGGACACGATTCGGTCGAGGACTGGGCATCGGCTCGGTCCAAGGAGGACGAGGACCTGTCGTACCAGGAGTGGGCGGTGCGGGTCCGTGCGTACCTCGCCCATCTCGAGCGGCTGTTCTCACCCGACATGTTCGTGATCGGGGGTGGCATCTCCCGCAAGTGGGAGAAGTTCTCCGAGTACCTCGATGTATCGGTTCGTACCGTCCCCGCCAAGCTGGCCAACGAGGCGGGCATCGTCGGTGCGGCGATCGCCGCCACCGGCGGTATCACGGTGCCAGGGTGATCGAGGGCTGACGCCACAACGGTGGTGGCGGGTCGTTCGGGTCAGTCGGCGGCGTAGGCCTCGAAACGCTCCAAGTGTTCGGGGGCCAGCCGCACGTCGATCATCGTCCCGTCTTCGTCGTGCTTTTCGGAGACGACCTCGCCGAGGCGATGGGCGGCGGCAACCAGATCGCCCCGCTCATAGGGCACCACGAGGTGGACGAGCCGGGTGCGGTCGGCGAGGGTTGTGGCGATGGCAGCGAGCATCTCCTGGATGCCGCTGCCCGTCACGGCCGAGATCGCCACCGCATCCGGATAGGCGTTCTGGAGCCGGCCCACGGTGATCGGATCGGCCACGTCGGCCTTGTTGAGCACAATCAGCTCGGGGACTGAGGTGGCGCCGATCTCGGCGAGCACCTCCCGGACGGCGGCGATCTGACCCACCGGGTCCGTATCGGAGGAGTCCACCAGGTGCAGCAGGAGGTCGGCGTCCTTGACATCGTCGAGGGTCGACCGAAAGGCCTCCACCAGATGATGGGGGAGGCGGCGGACGAAGCCAACCGTGTCCGACAACAGGATGAAGCGCCCGTCGGGTAACGAGCAGCGGCGCACTGTCGAGTCCAGCGTCGAAAACAGGCGATTCTCCGCCAACACCTCGGCGGCGGTGAGGTGGTTGAGGAGGGTCGACTTGCCGGCGTTGGTGTATCCCACCAACGAGATCTGCGGGATCTCGCTTCGTCGGCGCGCCTTGCGCTGGGTGGCCCGGGTTTGTGCCTGCGCCTTGAGCTCGCGTTCGAGCTTCGAGATTCGGGCGAGGATCCGGCGTCGATCGGTCTCGAGCTTCGTCTCGCCCGGACCGCGGGCCAGGACGCCAAACCCCTGTTGGGACATGTTCTTGCCGCGCCCCCGCAGCCGGGGAAGGTTGTAGCGGTAGAGCGCCAGCTCGACCTGGATGGCGCCTTCCCTCGAAGTGGCGTGCTGAGCGAAGATGTCGAGAATGAGCGCCTCGCGGTCGACGACGTCGACCTCGAACAGCTTCTGGAGATTGCGCTGCTGGGCCGGGGATAGCTCGTTGTCGAACACCACGACGTCGATGTCGAGTGCTTTGGTGAGCGACGCCAGCTCGGCAGCCTTGCCGCTCCCGATGAATGTGGCCGGGTCGGGGTCCTTGCGTCGGACCAGCTCCATGTCGACCGGATCGGACCCGGCGGTGTCGGTGAGGCGGGCCAACTCCTCGAGGGAACGTTCCGAGTCGCCGATGTCCATGCCGGGGAACTGCACGCCCACCAAAAAGGCCTTCTGGCGGACGACTTCGAGATCGGTGACTGTGGCGGTGAGCCGGCGACGGCCGCGCGCTTGATGGTCGTAGGTCACGGCTTGAAGGTAACGCTTGGGTCGCGCCGGTGTCTGGGCATTTCGTTCAGCGTAGGCAGTACGCGGTGGTTGTGGGCAGTCCGAGCGCATCCGTCGTGCCGGCCACCGGCGGGTGTCGTTGGCCCCAGTGCCGCTGCCTCCGGTGGAACCGACCCGACGTGCTGTTCGTCTGTCATGGACACCCGCAGCTGTCGACCACCTTCTCGATGACGGATCACCCGTTCCTGCCAATGAGGCACTTCGCATACCGGTTCAGGGATGGCCTCGCCGTTCACCCCGATCCCACCCACATCCGCACCCGGGAGCAGGGAGATGCGGTTGCCGCCACGCTCGGCCAGGCCGGTGCCTGCCTGTTGCGAAGCCATGGCACCGTGGTGGTGGGCGACCGGGTCGATGTCCTGTTCATGGACTGTATGGACATCGAGGAGAACGCCAGGACGCTTCTGACGGCCGTCCAGCTGGGAACGATGTTGCCGCTCACTCCGACCGAGCCCGACCTCATCGAGGCGAGCTCCGGGAAGCGGGGCCATCGTCCCGGCAAGATGTGGGAGCACTACCAGTTCAAGGGTCGACAGGCGGGTGTGCTCTAGCGCCGCGGCGGGCGTCGGCAACCGGTGGCGGCAGGCACGGTGGGGCGTGGCTCCACCGGTAGAGTCACGGGGTGACGATTCGAGACCTGCCGAAGCTCCTCCTGTGGGTGGCAATCATCGTGGGCGTCGTCGCCGTCTTCGGTTTCGGCGCGGCCGCCGTGGTGGCCCTGTTCTGAGTTGCTGACAGGAACACTGCGGCCCGGTTGCGCTGCACTTCGTCGGCCGACTCGTATTGCCTGCTGGTCGCGGCACATGGCAGACTGATGGAGTCATGAAGCCCCTCGACGATGACAACGGATTCCGCGTCCTGAACGGCTGGAGAGTCGGTCAGACACCGGACGAGTCGACCACCAAGTCCGGCCTGCTGGTGCCCATCGGAACGAAGGAGGGCAACGATGCCCTCACGTTGGTCGATGTTCGGACCGGCCAGCGTTTCTGGGCGGTGCCGTCGGGAGCGTGGCGATTCATCTGGCCCCCATCCGGCAAGCCGGTGATCGCCGTTCGTGAGTCGCAGATCATCGCAGAGGAGGAGCTCGATCACGTCGGCGACGAGGGCCAGTACCTCTGATCCGTCAGCTGTACGTCGGGCGTGTGCGGTCGGGTAGCCTCGTGTCATGACTGATCGTTCCCAGTTCTCCGAAGCTCTCGACTACCACGAGAGAGGCCGTCCCGGAAAGCTCGAAGTCCGGCCCACCAAGCCGACTGCCACCCAGAACGATTTGAGTCTGGCGTATACACCCGGTGTGGCCGAGCCGTGCTGGGAGATCCACAAGGATCCGCTCAACGCCTTCCGCTACACCAACCGGGGGAACCTGGTTGCGGTGGTCTCGAACGGCACCGCCGTGCTGGGGATGGGCAACATCGGGGCGCTGGCATCCAAGCCGGTCATGGAGGGCAAGGGCGTGCTCTTCAAGCGGTTCGCCGACATCGACGTCTACGACCTCGAGGTGAACTCGGAAGACCCCGACGACGTCATCAAGTTCTGTGAGCTGCTCGAGCCCACGGTGGGCGGCATCAACCTCGAGGACATCAAGGCGCCGGAGTGTTTCTACATCGAGCAGACCCTGCGTGAGCGCCTCGATGTCCCGGTCTTCCACGACGATCAGCACGGAACGGCCATCATCGGAGGTGCCGCATTCCTGAACGCCCTCGAGATCACCGGCAAGGACATCGAGGAGGTCAAGGTGGTGTTCAGCGGGGCGGGTGCCGCCGGCATCGCCACCGCCCGGTTCTTCCAGTCCCTCGGGGTCAAACCCGGGAACGTGCTCATGCTCGACTCCCGGGGTGTGATCCATGCCGAGCGTGATGACATTTCGGGGCTCAAGCTCGAGTTCGTGCGTGAGACCGACGCCCGCACCCTGCGGGATGCCCTGGTCGGCGCCGACGCCTTCGTCGGTGTCTCGGTGGCCGGCACCGTCGATCAGGACATGGTGCGATCGATGGCCGATTCGCCCATCATCTTCGCCCTGGCCAACCCCGACTCCGAGATCACCTACGACGATGCCAAGGCCGCCCGCCCGGATGCCATCGTCGCCACCGGTCGGAGCGACACCCCCAACCAGGTCAACAACGTGCTCGGCTTCCCGTTCATCTTCCGGGGCGCCCTCGATGTTCGTGCCACCGGTGTGAGCGAGGGGATGAAGATCGCCGCCACCAGGGCGCTGGCCGCGTTGGCCCGCGAACCCGTCCCGGAGTCGGTGCTCAAGGCCTATGATCTCGACCGGCTGTCGTTCGGTCGCGAGTACCTGATCCCCAAGCCGTTCGACCCCCGAGTGCTGTGGACGGTGGCACCGGCGGTGGCGATGGCGGCGTGCGACGAGGGCCTGGCCCGGGAGCCGCTCACCGACATCGAGGAGTACCGGGCCCAACTACGGGCGCGGTTCCAGTCGTCCTACGGCCTCATCAGTGCCGTCACCGGTCGTGCCAAGTCGCGGCCCAAGACGGTGGTGTATCCTCACGGCGACGATCTCCGCATCATCCGGGCCGCTCGTCGTGTCATCGACGAAGGCATCGGAAGTCCCGTCCTGCTCGGAGACACCGGGCTCATCCGGGAGCTGTCGAGCGAACTCGGCATCGACCTCGATGGCATGCGCGTCATCGACCCGGTCACGGAGACAGAGCTCCGCAAGCGCTACGCCCTCCGTCTGGTGGACCTGCGTCGCTCGAAGGGCATGTCAGAGGCACACGCCGAGCGGATGGTGTTCGATCCGAACGTCTTCGCGGCAGTGATGGTGGAACAGGGTGATGCCGATGCCGTGCTCGGTGGCCTCACCACGTTCTATCCCGAGACGATCCGGCCGGCGCTTCAGATCATCCAGCTCGAGGACGGTCGTAGCATCGCCTCGTCGGTGTACGTGGTCATGGCCAAGGGCAAGCCCTACTTCTTCACCGACTGTGCCGTCAACATCGAGCCCACGGCCGAACAACTGGCTGAGATCGCCGAAGCGGCCGTCGAGGTAGCCCGCGATCAGTTCGACCAGGCGCCGGCGGTGGCGTTCCTCAGCTATTCGGACTTCGGGTCGGCGCTGGGCGAGGAGCCGGCGCGGGTGCGGCGGGCCGTCGAGATGTTCCGGGTCAGGTGCCCGGAGGTTCCCGCCGACGGCGAGATGCAGGCGGATACGGCAGTGGTGGGTGAGCTGATCAGGGCGCGCCGCCCGCACGGTCCACTGGATCGGGCCGCCAATGTTCTGGTGTTCCCCACCCTGACCGCCGGCAACGCCGCCTACAAGCTCCTGAACCATCTCGGTGACGCCGAGGTCATCGGCCCGATTCTCACCGGTCTGGCGAAGTCGGTGCATGTGCTCCAGCGCGACGCCGAGGTGGGCGACGTCGTGAATCTGACGGCCATTGCCGTTGCGGACGCTCAGCGAAAGGTGGTTTCCTGAGCTGTCCCGGATGCCGATAGGGAGTGAATGACAGCGGCACCGGCGCTGGCCGTCTCCGACGGTGACTTCGAGCGGGAGCGCACGCGGCGCATGTTGGTGGCGCGTCCCGCCGGGTACGTGGCCGGGGCGGCCCTGATCGCTGTCACCGCCAAGCTGTGGGACAGCCAGGCGATGTGGTGGCTGACGGCGCTGATGGTCCTGCTCGCCGCCACCGGCCTGCTGGGCAGGACAGGCGATCGGTCCTTCTGGGCTCCGATCTGGATGGCTATCGACATCACGGGTGTCACCCTGGTGGTGATGGGTTCCGGGGTGAGTCCCGCATCTGGATCGTTCCTGATGGCGGGCCATATTGCGGTGTCGTTCTTCACCCTCCCGCGGCGCAAGGCGTGGTTGATCGCGGGGTACACCTGTGCGTTGCTCGTGGCGGCTGTCGCCGCCCGGAGGCCGGTGCCTCCCGAGCTGACCGACACCAGGGTCTTGATCGTCGAAGCCATCATCATCGCCGCCGGGGTGGTGATGATCCTCGTGGACCTCGACATGGTGTCGGGCGTGTTGCGGAGGGTCTCCGCCCACCGGGAGCGGGACCTGGAGAACGAGCGGCGCATGTCCGAGTACCGGGCGATGGTGCTGCGCAGCGTCAGCCACGAGATCCGTTCCCCGCTCACGAGTATCAGCGGGTTCGCCCACTTCCTGGCTTCGCCGGACCTCGATGCCGTCGAACGCGTCGACTTCGCCGACCAGGTGGCGGCAGAAGTGGCACACCTCGGGCGCATCGTCGATGATCTGCTGGCAGCGGCCCGGCTCGACGCCGGGCAGCTGAGCCTCGAGATCGAGCCTATGGCGGTGGGCGACGCCACCCGCGGTATCGTCGAGTCGTTCCGACCGCGGGGCCTGGCGGTGGAGGTCGTGGTGGATCCCGGACATGTGGCCACCGCCGACCGGGCGAGGGTGGGCCAGATCGTTCGGAACCTGTTGTCGAACGCCGAGAAGTACGGCGGATCCACCGCCCTGGTCCGCTCCCGTCGGGAGGGCTCGCGAATCGTGGTTGCCGTCTGTGACGACGGTCCCGGCGTACCCGAAGCTGACAGAGAACGCATCTTCGAGGACTTTGCCCAGGTGGGCGGGGCCTCGGCTGTCACCGGAACCGGACTCGGGCTCGGCATCTCACGGCGGCTCGCCCACGCCATGGGCGGGGACCTGCGCTGTGTGGGCGCTGGGGTGGGCGCCTGCTTCGAGCTGGACCTGCCGGCTGCCCAGTCCTGATCGGGCCCGGCTGATCCCGGCACGGCTGACCGGGACTCTGAGAGGGCACGCCTGACCGGAGACGGTCAGGCGGTGGCGGAGGCGGACAGGAATCGAACCTGCCGGGGACCTCTCGACCCCCCAACGGTTTTGAAGACCGCGGAGCCCACCAGGCGCTCGGACACCTCCAGCATGAACCCTAGCCCCGCCCCTGGCCTTGGCCGCAGCGTGCATCGCAGTGACCGGCCCCGGCTAACCTGCCGAGGTGTCCGACCGGGATTTCGGTGTCCTCATCCGGCAGAGCCGGGAGCGGCTCGGCCTCACGCCTTCACGTGTCGCCGAGTTGATCGGTCGCGCCCCAGGCACCATCCGCGCCTGGGAGAAGGGCACCTCCACTCCGGCGGATGCCGGAGTGGTCTCGACCCTGGCCGCAGTGCTCGGCATCGACGAGGTGAGCCTGTTCGAAGCCGCCGGGCTGGAGCCCCCTGTCAGCGACTCGGCCCCCAGCGTTCGGGAAGCGTTGTCCTCGATCACTCCGGCCGCCCGTAGGGCGGCCGCCGAAGAGGAGCCATCCACCACCGGTTCCCCGGACCCCGGCACGGTGGTCGAACCCGATCCCGCAGGCGTCGACGAGTCAGATCAGATCTCGACGTTCGCTCCGGACCCGGTCCCGAGGGCGGAGCGCCGTCGCTCCCGCGGAACCCGGCCCACCCCGACACCGACACCGGACCTCTTCGCCCCGCCTGCCCCGATCCCCACCGCCCCGCCGATATCTGCTCCGGCCAACGTCGCGGAGACCGCTGTCAAGGAGCCGCGGCATCGGGCCCGGAGCGACTCGGCATACGTTCTCGAACGGCTGCGAGGCGCCACCTTGCGTCGGCCCTCGCAGCCGGCGGCACTCACAACCATGGCGCCCGCGCAACGTCTGCCGTCGTATTTGGAGGATCCCACCGAACGCTGGTCCTACCGACTGCGTGCCATCTACACGGCGGTGGGTGTCGTTGCGTTGTTCATCGCCCTCGGTTGGGCCGCCTCCAATCTCCTCGAAGCACTGGGCTCGGTGTGGGAAGAACTGACCGCCAACCTGTGAGAGTGGTCCTCCACCCTCGCCATCCGCGGGGTGTGGCCGACGTGTTACGTGCCGCCCGGGAGATCGAACTGCTCGAACCCGCTGCCGACGAGGTGGCAGCGGCCGTGGGCGGTGCCGAGATCCTCGTCACCCACGCCTGGGAGCCTGCCTTCCTGACACCGTCGTTGCGATGGGTGCAGTCGGTGTCGGCCGGCGTGGAACAGTTCCCGCTGGAGCAGCTGACCGCAGCCGGCGTGACCTTGACCTCGGCACGGGGCGTGCACGCTCCCCAGGTGGCCGAACACGCCTTTGCCCTGCTGCTCTCGCTGACGCGGGGCATCGGGATCGCCATGCGAGATGCCACCCGCAAGGAGTGGCGACCCCGGATGGCCGAGGAACTGACGGGTCGGACGCTGGCGGTCATCGGGCTGGGGACCATCGGCGAGGAGATCGCCCGTCGGGCTTCCGCCTGGGGTCTCGACGTCATCGGGATCAAATCCAACCCGGCCGGCTACGCCGGCAGCGCCCGGATGGTGTCAGGACCCGACGGCCTCATCGACGTTTGTCGGGCGGCCGACATCGTGGTGTGTGTGCTGCCGGCTACACCATCAACGGAGGGACTGATCGGCACGGACGCACTGGCGGCACTCGGCGCCGGCTGGCTCATCAACGTCGGCCGGGGAGGGGTCGTCGACGAGGAGGCACTGATCGAGGCGCTCGACAACGGCGGTTTGCGCGGCGCAGGGCTGGACGTGTTCGCCACCGAACCGTTGCCGGCGACATCCCCGTTGTGGGACCATCCGAGGGTGGTCATCACCCCGCACACCGCTGGATTCTCCCCGCGGTACGGCGAGCGTCTCCTCGAGGTGTTCCGGGCCAACCTCGCCGGTTTCCACGGCGAGGGCTCCTGGTCGACCCGGGTGCAATGATCGTGCACCTCGGCCGGGTGAGCCAATGACCCATCGTCTGAGTGTCCCTTCCCATAGCGGCGAACCAGTGGCTGATGCGGCGATTCCGCGCAGGTGACGCCGACCCCGTGCGGGAGCTGTACCAGCGCTACGGGCGGGCGGTGTTCACGGTGGCCTATCGGGCATTGGGCGACCGCAGCCTCGCCGAGGAAGTGGTTCAGCAGACATTCCTGCAGGCCTCGAGAGCTGCCGACCGCGTCGATGCCGAGAAGGATCCGGCCCCGTGGTTGTACTCCATAGCCCGCCGGGCGGCGGTCGATGCGTATCGTCGGGAACGTCGGCCCCGGGTTGACCGCGACGAAGACACCGAAATCGTGGCGCTCCCGCCCTCGTTCGAAGGCATGTGGGAGGCGTGGGAGGTCCGCTCGGCGCTCGATCGGCTCGCCGATGACGAGCGCAGCATCGTCCGTGCCATTCACCACCGGGGTCTCACCCACCAGCAGACCGCCGAACAGCTGGGAATTCCGATCGGGACGGTGAGGTCCCGGTCGCATCGCGCCCACAAACGACTGGCCGTCCTGCTGGCCCACCTCAGGGAGGCCTCGGCATGACCTGTGACGAGTACCAGTCGAGGTTCCTGGCAGGGGAGCGGTCGGGTCAGATCGATGCTCACGCAACCGGCTGCGCAGGCTGCCGCGCCGAGCTCGATGGCCTGGGGCGTCTCCGTTCGGCTCTGGCAGACCCGACGGTGTGGGAAGAGCCGTCAGCGGATTTGGAGGATCGGGTCATCGCCGAGGTGCTGGGCCAGCAGGCTCCGGGCCGGGACACAGGGGGTGGACCGGATGGGCGGCACTTGCAGCCGTTGCCGGGGTTGCGGTGGTCGTGGGTCTCTCCCTGAGGAGTGGGCCCGACTGGCAGGTTCAGTTGGTCGCAACCGACAACGCCCCTGTCGCCCAGGCATTCGCCCAGGGCTGGCAGACGGCTGAAGGGACACGTATACGCCTCGAGATCGAAGGGCTGACAGCCGCCGGCGACGACGCCTACTACGAGATCTGGCTGACGGCAGCGGATGGCCGCCATGTCTCTGGCGGCACGTTCTCGGGCCCCGGGTTGGTGGAGACATCGATCGGGGTCGCCCGCCAGGACTTTCCCCGGGTGTGGATCACGCGGGAAGTGACCGACGACGACCTGGGACCGTCCTCGGTGGTGGTGTTCGACGATCCTGACTTCTGATCAACCCGCCAGGCTCCGGATCAGGAGGAACACGGCCGCCAGCGCCGAGATCATCAAGACCGCCCGCTTGAAACCGGTGGCACGCACGATCGCCCGCAGTGGGCCCGATGCGGCGAATCCCAGCATGGTCGGAATCAGCAGCCAGGCGGTCACGACGACGTCGGAGACGGCGATCGCCCCGGCCACGCCCAACGTGGTGAGATTGACCGCCAACCCGAGCGCCAGCGCGGCGCCCACGCTCGACCGGGCCGTTTCCGGATCCGCCGCCCGGTAGAGCAAGGCGATCGGCGGCCCGCCGATCCCCGAGGTGGTGCCGGTGAACCCGGCGGTCAGCCCGGCCCCGAAGCGCGAATAGGTGTTGATCGGCACGACCCGGCCGCTGTTGGTGGCGGCTACCGCCGCCAACACCACGATGGCGATCACGATGCCGAGGGTGCGTTCGGTCACCTGGGTGACGATCCAGGTGCCGGCGATCGCCCCGGGCACCCTTCCGAGGGTGATCCATCCGAGACCGGCCCGGTCGACCTTGGCCCACTCCCGCCACGCCGTGCCGATGGCCAGCGGGACCGACAACATCAGCTGTGGGACCGGCGTGAGCACCGGGTTGACCAGGGTCAACAGGGGAGCGGACATGACCCCAAGACCAAAGCCGATCGTTCCCTGCACGACCGACGCGACGAAGGTGATGACGACAGCGATCGTCCACTCGAGGGGGGTGAGCACGACGAGACGCTAGCCGCCGGGAAATTCCTTTCGATTGTTCGTACTTCGTGGCAGAATCATCGGACCAGAGAAAGGAGGTGGTCCTAGTTGCATAGTTCTTACGGGACTCTGGAGGTGGCCGAGCGCTGAGCGGCGCTTTGCCATGCGAGGCGTCACTCCTCCCACAGGGGAGACAGGTGGCGACTCCGTCTCGGACCACCGTCCTGCGAGATCTCTGGAGCTGGTCCCCCCAGAGCAACCGATGGCCGCAACCGGTCAACGGATGTGAACGTCTCGAAGGCATTGAGAGAACGCCCCGCCCTAGGCGGGGCGTTCTCGCGTGCGAGCCTTGGCGGCTCGCCGTATTCGCTCGCCCTGGCGGGCTCGCTGTATTCGCCGGCTCGCAGAGCTCGCCGAGCTGTACTGGGTACAGGCCACCGCACGCCGTCAGGCGTGTGCGAAGCCCCACGTAACTCTTCGCGTGCTGCGTGGCCGGCGGCTCGTTACTCCACGACGGAATGGCCTTCATACGTGGGGCGACCGAGGTACGAGGGCGCCCAGTCTCCTGCGGGAAAACGCGTGGTTTGGGGTGGGACCCGGCTTCTGGCGCGTGGGAGGCCGCGATAGCTGGGATCTCGATGGTTTGGGCGTGCCGGGTTTGGGCGGCCTCGCAAAGCCTCGGCAGCCCCTACGAAGGAAGGCCGTCCCGCGTGGAGTTACGTGGGGCGTCGACAATCCCAGCTCGCGTGCTGGTGGCCTGTACAGGGAGCGAGCCCCCAGGCGAGCGACCGAATACAGCTCGGCTCGCTCTGCGAGCCGGCGAATACAGCGAGCCGCCAGGCGAGCGGATACGTGAGAGCCCCCGAGCGGCGCCCAGCTCGCGTGGAGTTACGTGGGGCGCCGACAATCCGAGCACGCGTGCTGGTGGCCTGTACAGGGAGCGAGCCCCTTGGTGAGCGACCGAATACAGCTCGGCTCGCTCTGCGAGCCGGCGAATACAGCGAGCGCTAGCGAGCGGATACGTGAGAGCCCCCGAGCGGCGCGCCAGCGCGGGGGTTGCGTGGAGCGCACCGGCCGTGCTCCCCGGTTCCTGCCAGAATGCCCCCATGGGATTCCGTACCGATCAGATTCATGCAGGTGTCGTGCCCGATCCGTTGACGGGGGCGATCATCACGCCGATCTACCAGTCGACCACGTTCGTGCAGGACTCGGTGGACGAGTATATGGCCAAGGGGTTCTCGTATACGCGGGCGGGCAATCCGACCGTGGCTGCGTTCGAGCGGCGCATGACGGCACTGGAGGGCGGTACCGGGGCCACCGCCTACGGCAGCGGAATGGCTGCGACGGTGTCGGTGATGATGGCGTTGCTCAGCGCCGGTGACCATGCGGTCGTGTCCGATGTCGTGTACGGGGGAACGCACCGCTTCGCATCGCAGGTGCTGGCGCGGTTCGGGGTCGAGTTCTCGTTCGTGGACACCTCCGACCCCAACAACGTGCGTGCCGCGCTGCGGCCCGGTACCAAGCTGGTGTTCACCGAGACGCCGGCGAACCCCACCTTGAAGCTCACCGATCTCGCCGCTGTGTCGGAGATCACCAGGGCGGCGGGCATCGTCCACGCCGTCGACAACACGTTCCTGAGCCCCTACTACCAGCGGCCGTTGGCGCTGGGTGCCGACGTGGTGGTCCACGCCACCACCAAGTACCTGGATGGCCACAACGCCACCCTGGGTGGGGCGGTGGTGACGGCCGACGATGAGCTCGATGCCAGGTTCCGCTTCATCATGAAGTCGATGGGGCTCATCATGTCGCCCCAGGTGGCCTGGCTGACACTGCACGGCACCAAGACGCTTTCGGAGCGGATGGACCGCCAGTCGGCCAACGCCATGGCGGTGGCCCGCTTCCTGGAGGGCCACCCCAAGGTCGAGGCCGTCGGGTACCCGGGCCTGGAGTCGTTCCCGCAGCACGAACTGGCCAGGACCCAGGCGTCGGGTTTTGGAGCCATGGTGTGGTTCGAGGTGATTGGCGGGGTCGACGCCGGTAAGGCGCTCATGAAGGCCGTGGAGTTGTGGTCGCTGGCCGAGAACCTCGGTTCGGTCGAATCGCTCATCACCCATCCCACCACGATGACACATGGCGACATGGGTCGTGAGGCCCGCTACGCCGCCGGCATCACCGACGGTCTGGTGAGGCTCTCGGTGGGTATGGAGGACGTCGAGGACCTGATCGACGCCCTCGATCGGGCACTCGCCACGATCTGATCGGCGGCACGCGTCGGTCCGGTCAGGTGCCTTCGGCGTCGAGGACCGCTCCGAAACCGTTGTGGCGCATCCACTCGTCGTTGAAGACCTTCGACAGGTAGCCCCGTCCGGAATCGGGCAGGATCACCACCACCAGTCTGGAGGTGTCTTCGCGGGCGACCTGGATGGCGGCGTGGGCCGCCATCCCGCACGAGCCTCCCACCAGCAGGCCTTCGATGCGGGCCAGCTTGCGGGTCATGGCGAACGAATCGGCATCGGTGACCTTGATGAAACGGTCGATGATGTCGAGGTCGACGGTCTCGGGGTAGAAGTCCTCGCCGACACCTTCGACGAAGTACTGGTGGATCTCGTCGTCGGGACCAGCCGAGTAGATCGAGCCCTCGGGGTCGGCCCCCACCACCTCCAGCTCGGGTCGGAGCGGCTTGATGGAGCGGGCGCAGCCGGTGATGGTCCCGCCGGTGCCGACGCCTGCCACCAGCACGTCGATGGTGCCGTCGGTCTGCCGCCAGATCTCGGGCCCGGTGGTGGCCTCGTGGGCGGCGGGGTTGGCCTGGTTGGCGTACTGGTTGGGGTTGAATGCGCCGGGAATCTCGGATGTGAGGCGTCGGGCTACGCCGTAGTACGAGTCGGCGTCGTCGGGCAGCAGGTTGGTGGGGGTGACGATCACTTCGACTCCGTAGGCACCCAACTGGTCGATCTTGGCCTGGGCGACCTTGTCGGGGACCGTGCAGATCACTCGATACCCACGTATCGCTCCGACCAGGGCGAGCCCGACCCCGGTGTTCCCCGAGGTGGGCTCGATGATGGTGCCACCCGGCTTCAGCAACCCGTCGCGTTCGGCGGCATCGATCATCGAGACGGCGATGCGCTCCTTGATGGAGCCCCCCGGATTCGTGTACTCGACCTTGGCCACGAGGTTGCCGGGCGGGTGCAGGCGCGACAGCCGTACCAGGGGGGTGTTTCCGATTGCGGCGAGGACGTCTTCGAGGATCTCCATGAGTTCGGTGAGAGCCTACCGGGTAGGGTCGGTGTCATGGATGTGAACGCCGCAGGGCTGGTCGTGGTGGCCAACCGGCTGCCCGTCGCCTGGGACGAGGGAGAGGATCAGTGGACACCCAGTCCCGGGGGACTGGTGTCGGCACTGTCCCCGATCCTTCAGAGCAAGAGAGGAACCTGGGTGGGTTGGCCGGGAACCCCCGACCGGCTGGATGAGCCATTCGAGGTCGATGGGATCCGACAGGTTCCGGTGTCGTTGTCTGCCGAAGAGGTGGCCGGCTACTACGAGGGGTTCTGCAACGGCACCATCTGGCCGCTCTACCACGACGCCATCCGCCCGGTCGAGATGCACCGCCACTGGTGGCGACCCTACGTCGATGTGAATCGACGGTTCACCGAGACCGTGCTCGCCAACACCTCCGACGATGAGCCGGTTTGGGTCCACGACTACCAACTCCAGCTGGTTCCCCGCATGTTGCGGGAGCGGACCCCGAACCGACGCATCGGGTTCTTCCTGCACATTCCGTTCCCGCCGGTGGAGATCTTCGGCCGGCTCCCATGGCGATCGGAGGTCATCGCCGGACTGTTGGGGGCCGATGTGGTCGGCTTCCAGACCCGACAGGATGCCCTCAACTTCGCCCGTGCCGCCCGCGAGTATGGCCGCGCGAGCGGACCCGCCGAGGCGCTGGCGTACCAGGGGCGCACTGTGACGGTGGAGTCGGTGCCCATCTCGATCGACACCGCCGACTTCAGGCAGGCGGCTTCCAGTCACGATGCCGGTGCGGCCGCCCATCGCCTCCGCCAGGACCTCGGCACTCCCCGCCGCATCATCCTCGGCGTCGACCGGCTCGACTACACCAAGGGCATCGACCTGCGGCTGCGGGCGTTCCAGACTCTGCTGGAGCGGCGCCCCGACCTGGTGGGCGACGTCGTGTTCGTGCAGGTGGCGGTCCCGTCCCGGGAGAGCGTGGGCGAGTACCAGATCATCCGCGAACGGATCGAGCAGATGGTGGGCCACATCAACGGGGAGCACGCCCGACCCGATTGGGTGCCCGTCCACTATCTCCATCGCAGCCTCCCCCGCGAGGAGCTGGTGGCCTACTACCGGGCTGCTGATGTCATGCTGATCACGCCCCTGCGCGACGGGATGAACCTGGTTGCCAAGGAGTACATCGCCTGCCGGGTCGACGGCACCGGCGTGTTGGTGTTGAGCGAATTCGCCGGCGCAGCCGAACAACTCGATCGGGCGATGCTGGTGAATCCTTACGACGTCGATGGCTTGGCATTGTCTCTCGAGCGGGCGGTGGAACTGCCCGCCGAGGAACAGCGCGAACGGATGCGGAGCCTGCGGCGTACGGTCACCCGCTGGGACGTCTATACCTGGGCCGAGCAGTGCCTGGAGGCGATTCTGTCGTGAGTCTGTTCGATGATCTCGATCGCCTGCCGGGCCGCCTGCTGGTGGCGTCCGATTTCGACGGCACGCTGGCAGAGCTCGGAATCGACCCGGACGCCACCGTGGCGGTGGTGGGTGCCTTGGAGGCGCTGCGACAACTGACCGCCCGGCCTGACGTAGAGGTGGCCGTGGTGTCGGGGCGCTCCATGGCCGACTTGGTTCGGATGGTCCCGCTGGACGGCGTGACCCTGGTGGGCGAGCACGGCGCCGCCTGGCAAGGCGAGCATCCCGCCGCCCCTGACGGATTCGACCGGGTCCGCGCCGTTCTCGAGGAGGTTGCGGCCTCACACCCCGGCAGCCGCGTCGAAGTCAAGGCAGCATCGCTCGTCGTCCACACCAGGGGCATGGAGCCACGCCAGGAGATCGAGGCGCTGGGATCGGCCGTCGAAGCGCTGCATTCGCTTGGCCATGACAACTTACACATCGGCAAGCACATCGTCGACGTCGGCTTTGTGGAGATATCGAAGGGGCTGGTGGTCGAGCGTCTGCGCCATAGTCTGGGATGCCGGCACGTCGTGTTCGCCGGCGATGACACCACCGACGAGACGGTCTTCGAACGTCTGAGGCCCAGAGACGTGGGGATCAAGGTGGGCCCCGGGCCGACCTCCGCCCGCCATCGGGTCGCCAGCCCGACCGACGTTGTCGCCATCCTCCAGTACCTGGCAGGCAGGGCCTTTCGGCCGGATACCGCTACCGCGCCGGCCGGTTAGCCTTTCGGGATGCCGCTGCGACGCTTCGCCAGGGTCACGCTCGGATGGACCGTGTTCGTCGTCCTGGGGGGCGCCCTGGTCCGGTCGACCGGCTCCGGGGCCGGATGTGGTCGGTCCTGGCCGACCTGTCAAGGATCGGTCCTGCCCGAGCTGAGGGGTGCCACCGCCATCGAGTTCGGTCACCGGGCAGTCAGCGGGGTGGCGCTCATCCTGGTGGCCGCCCTCATCTGGCGGATCTTCCGTGCCTATGGGAAGGGCGAACCGGCCCGCAGGGGCGCCTTCTGGTCGGGGGTGCTGATCATCGTCGAGTCGTTGGTCGGGGCCGTCATCGTGTTCTATGAGTGGGTGGCCGACGACGCCTCGGTGGCGCGGGCCATCTCGGTGCCGATCCATCTGGTGAACACCTTTCTCCTGCTCGCAGTGCTCACCATGACGGTGTACTGGGTGTCCGGAGGCGGCCCCTTCGTCGATCGCACCCATCGTCGTGTCCTGATCGGCTTTGCGGGTGGCATGCTTCTGATCGCAGCCACCGGCGGCGTCACGGCGCTGGCCGACACGCTCTTCCCACGGGATGGATTCACCGTGGGGGGAATCATCAGCCTCGAAACCGGGGAGCACTTCCTGACCGAGCTGCGCATCATCCACCCGATCGTCTCGATCGTGGTCGGAGTGGCGATGGTGTGGTGGACGAGACGGCACACTCCCGGGACCGCCGCAGCGTTGGCTGGTCGGATCGTTATGGCCACGGTTGCGGCCCAGATGGTGTTGGGCACTCTGAACGTGGTACTCGGCACCCCGACGTGGATGTCGATCATCCACCTGCTCGCCGCCGACGTGCTCTGGATCGCATGGGTGTGGGCGGCGGCGCAGCTGTCCCAGGCGATGTCACCGGCGCTGTCGGCGGCCTGACGGCCGGAGGCTCCGGCGAAACCCGGGATGCGACGTCGGGAACCAGTCAGTGTGCCGGTTGCTGGGGCGACGGGATGACAGCCAGGGGCAGGGGGCTGTGCCGGATCAGATAGGACGCCGTGCCGCCCACCGCCTCCAGTTGGCTGTCTCCCCGTTTGCCGATGACGATCAATCCCGCACCGGTCGCAGTTGCCACGGTAGGGATCTCGGTTCGGGGGTCGCTGTTGGAGACGATCGGCTCGTATGCCACGCCGTGGGAGCGGAACCGCTCGCACTGTTCGTAGGCCTCGACCCGGGCGCGTTCGTTGATCTCATCGAGTCGACCGACGCGGAGTTCAGCCCCGGGATCCAGGCAGCGCAGCACGGTTGCCGAGGCGCCGAGAGCGGCGCACAGGCCCGCTGCCCAGTCGACGGCGTCCTGAGCGCATTGCGAGCGGTCGGTGCCGACCAACACGTGTTCGATGCGCCCGGTGAGAGCCGGCCAGGTGTGGGGGATGAGTACGAGGGGTCTGGCCGTGTGCCAGAGGACCCGCCGACTGAACGAGCCGAGTAGCAGTCCGGGGATCGTTCCGAGGCCACGGCTCCCCACCACAACCATCGCCACATCAGCCTGGGTCTCGGCTTCGAGAAACGTCTGCGCCGGTTGTCCGTGCAGTGAGAGTGGCTCGACGTCCTCGCAGGCGACCGACCGGGTTATGTCGGCGATGCGTGCAACGGTCCGCTGGTGCATCGCCGCCACCGGGTCGCTTGCCTCCCGGGCCGCTTCGTCGGGATCGGACCAGGCCATGGCGGCTCTGAGCCCGAGCCCGATTTCGCCTGCCAGCATGTTGGCCCACCGAAGCGCGGCAAGGGACCCTTTCGACCCATCGATCCCAACGAGAACGGTCGCGGCCCCGGTCCTGTCTCTGGCGTCCATCACGCCCTCCTACCTCCGTGTTTCGGGATGTCCGGATTCGGGCCAGCCCTTGGACTGAGGCCATCATCGATGGCGGGATCACATCGGAACCAGTGCCGTTGGACTCACTCGACCCGGTCCCTGGACCGTTGTGCCCGACGGGGGCGCGGGATTGGGCGGCACCTCACGACGCGACGTACCTGCCTGGCGTGGGAGTTGCGTCACGTCCCTAGAATCGGATGAACCCATGCCGTTGACCTATTCCGAACTCGTGGCCGCAGCCAAGCGGGAGATCCGGGAGATCGATCCCGCTCGGCTCGCCGAGCGTCTGGACTCGGGGGTGGTGGTACTCGACGTACGCGAGGCCGACGAGGTCTCCCAGGGCATCATCGAGGGAGCAAAGGCGATTCCCAGGGGCCTGCTCGAGTCGAACGTGGCCGGGGTCGTTGCCGACCCGACCACCGAAGTCGTGATCTACTGCGCCGGGGGTGCCCGCTCGGCGTTGGCGGCCAAGGCGCTCGAGGAGATGGGCTACGACAACGTCTCTTCGATGGCGGGCGGGTTCGGCCGCTGGAAGGCCGAGGGGCGCCCCTGGGTGATGCCACGGGCGTTGACCGCCGACCAGAAGATCCGCTACTCCCGCCACACACTGCTCCCCGAAGTGGGCGAGGAGGGTCAATCCCGGTTGCTCGACTCGAAGGTGCTGCTGGTTGGGGCAGGAGGGCTCGGATCTCCGGCTGCTCTCTATCTGGCCGCCGCCGGGGTCGGGACGATCGGCATCGTCGATTTCGATGTGGTCGACGCCTCGAACCTCCAACGCCAGATCCTCCACACCGTCGACCGGATCGGTCGCCCCAAGGTCGAATCCGCCGAAGAGACCATCCGGGCGCTCAATCCCGACGTGAAGGTCGTTCCGTATCAGGAGCGGCTGTCCGCCTCGAACGTGCTCGACATCATGAAGGGCTACGACGTGGTGGTGGACGGGGGCGACAACTTCCCCACCCGGTACCTGGTGAACGACGCCTCGCTTCATCTCCGGATCCCGGTGGTGCACGGCGCCATCTTCCGCTTCGAGGGTCAGGCCAGCGTGTTCTCTCCGTACGAGGGCCCGTGCTACCGCTGTCTCTTCCCGCAACCTCCGCCCCCCGAGCTGGCGCCCTCGTGTGCCGAGGCGGGTGTGCTCGGGGTGTTGCCAGGAATCATCGGCTCCATCGAGGCGATGGAGGCGATCAAGCTGTTGCTCGGCATCGGGGAGTCGCTGGTGGGTCGGCTGCTCACCTATGACGCCCTCGACCAGGAGTTCCGGTCGCTCAAGTTGCGTCGTGACCCCTCCTGCCGAGCCTGTTCGGACGAGACGATGCCTCCCGCGATCGTGGAGTACGACCAGTTGTGTACGCCGGCCGGGTCCATCGCACGGGTCATCTGACCCCCCGATTGCCCCGGCCGATCCTCCTCACACACCTTGTTCGCATTCAGGAGTCGACACATGTCGCAACCACCCCTCGACGCCGACCCCGTGGTCGATGTCAACGTTCCCCGTTTCAATCAGGCCGTCATCGCAGTCATCATCGGCCTCGCCTTCCTGTTCCAATCCGCATGGCTGGTGCTGTTGGCCACTGGAGTTCTGGCGGTGTCGGCGTTCACTTCGTACGGTCCCCTCACCCTGCTCTACACCCGGTTGATTCGTCCCCGACTTCAACCCGGCGGGCCCACCGAGTTCGAGCCGGCCGCCCCGCCCCGCTTCTCGCAAAGACTGGGGGCGGGCTTCCTGACCGCCGCCTCACTGGCGCTGTTGGTGGGAGCCCCGACGGTCGGGTGGGCGCTGGCGCTCCTCGTCATGGCCCTGGCCACGCTGGCGGCACTGGCCCGCATCTGCGTCGGATGCATCTTCTACGAGAAGGTGCTGGCCCGATGACCGCCCGCATCGTCATTCTGGTTGGGGTGGTGGCCTTCGCTCTGCTCGCCGTCCGGCTGTTCGAACGTTGGAAGGGTCGTCCCCGTCGTGGCCTGGAACCGGGCTTACTGCTGGTGACCTCGCCCGGCTGCACGCTGTGCGGCCCCGCACAACGTGCCCTGGAGGCAGCCGGGCTCGACTTCCGGCTCGTCGACGCTTCCGACGTTCCGGAACTGGCGATCAGATCGGTTCCAACCCTCTTCCGGATCGACGGGTCGGGAGAAGTGGTCGCCCGCCGCAGTGGCCGCGCCGCGGTGCTGGGGGCGGCAGACTGGGCGGCATGGGCATCCTGATCCCGGCCCAGGCACGAGAGGCGATGCTGCGTCACGCCCTCTCGTGCCTGCCCGAGGAGGCGTGCGGTCTGATCGCCGGCGACGGCGAAGGCGCCATCCGCATGGTGTATCCGCTGACCAACGCCCAGAGGTCACGGGTCGCCTTCACGATCGACCCCGTCGAACACTTCAGGGCCCTTCAACACGCCGACCGGAACGGCTGGGAGCTGATCGGGGCCTTCCACTCGCATCCGACCAGTGAGCCCTACCCCTCGCCCACCGACATCGCCCAGGCAGCCGAACCGGACTGGCTCCACATCGTGATCGGACTACGACCCGAACCCGAGCTGAGAATGTTCAGGATTCGAGACGGACGCGTCACCGAAGTCGAGTAGCGAGCGGCGAGCGACGAGCGACGAGCGACGAGCGACGAGCTACGAGCGACGAGCGACGAGGCCATTCTGGCCAGTGGCCAGCAGCCAGTAGCCAGCAGCTTCCTCACTCCATGTCCGTCAGTAGCGCAATCAGGTCTTCGATCTCGGTGAGGGGGTTGACGACGCAGATTCTGAAGCAGGGCTCGGCATGCCATGTGGTGGGGACGATGAGGGCGGTACCGGCGGCGGAGCGGGTCTGGCTCCAGCGCCGATACTCGTCGATACCCCAGCCGGTGCGGCGGAACAGCACCACCGACAGGTCTGGGTCGAGTAGTAGTTCGAAGCGGGGGTGACCGTCGACGGCGGTGGCGAAGGCGCGGGCGGTGGCGAGGGTCTTGTCCATGGCGGCGGTGTACGCATCGGTGCCGTGGGTGGCAAGCGAGAACCACAACGGCAGACCGCGGGCCCGCCGCGACAGGTGGAAGGCATAGTCAGAAGGGTTCCACTCGGTTCGATCGACCTCGGCCAGGTACTCGCCGGTCTGGGTGTGCGCCGCTGCGGCGACACCTGGATCGCGGTACACGAGGGCGGCGGAGTCGTAGGGGGCGAACAGCCACTTGTGGGGATCAACCGAGAAGCTGTCGGCGAACTCGATACCGGCGAACCGGCGCCGGGCGGTGGGTGAGCACAGCGCGGCTGCGCCGTAGGCGCCGTCGACATGCATCCACAAGCCATGGCGGCCACAGACCTCGGCCACGCCGCTCAGGTCGTCGATGGCGCCGGCGTTGGTGGTGCCAGCGCTCGCCACCACCGCGAACACTCCGTCGAGCCCCGCCCCGACGAGTGCTTCCTCGAGAGCCTGGCCGGTCATCCTGCCCCGGCTGTCGGTGGGGACGTCGATGAGGTCGACGTCCATGACCCGGCCTGCCGCCCGGGCCGAGGCGTGAACCTCTTCGGTGGCGGCGAAGCGCCATCTGGTGGGCCGCTCCGACAGGCCGAGACGGGCTATCGCCCCGTGCCGGGCGGCGACGAGCGCACTGAGGTTGGCGGCTGAACCACCGGACACGAAGCATCCGCCTGCTTCGATGGGGAATCCAGCGAGTCCGGCCAACCAGCCCAGCGCTTGGTTCTCGGCGGCGATGGCACCGGCACCCGCTTCCCAGTTGCCTCCGAATATCGAAGATGCACTCACCACCAGATCGAAGAGGATGGCGGCGTTGGTGGGCGCCGTCGGAACGTAGGCGAGGTTGAGCGGATCGTCCATGGGGCGGCAGGCCGGGACCAGGATCTCGCGGAAAAGCCGGAGAGCTTCATGGCCGCCCAATCCGTCGGGTGCGATGGTGCCGGTGAGCGCCTCTGTCAGTTCGTCGGCGGGGCGGGCGCCCCAGGCGGGATTCTTGGCCAGGCGGACCCGTTCGACTGCGTACCCCACCAGCGAGTGTGCCAACAGGTCGGCGCGCTCGTTCCACGCATGCATGAGGGTTGGGTCGGTCATGGCCGGAGATTCCCATCTGGTCGGCTGATCTACGTCGGGGTGAGGTCCCATGTCCATCATGCCAACAGATTCGAGCTTCGAGCGGGCGAGCGACGAGCTTCGAGCTTCGAGCATCGAGCATCGAGCATCGAGCATCGACTGTTGACCTGTTGACCTGTTGACTGCTTTCGGGTGATGGGTTGACCGGTGGTTCTAGAGTCCCGACGTATGGCGGAGCTGCTCGGCGGAATCGAAGCGGGTGGAACGAAGTTCGTGTGCGTGGTCGGCACCGGACCGGATGACATCCGCCATCGCCTGCGGGTCGACACCACCACACCGGATGTCACCGTCGGCGCCTGCATCGAGTTCTTCGAGCGGCACCGTCCGGTGTCGATCGGCATCGCCACCTTCGGGCCGGTGGAGCTGCGCCGGGACCATCCCAAGTGGGGTTTCATCACCACCACTCCCAAACCCGGCTGGCAGGACGCCGATCTGGCCGGACGGATCGGCCGGGCGCTGGGCGTGCCGGTGGCCATCGACACCGACGTCACCGGCGCGGCGTTGGGGGAGTGGCGGTGGGGTGCCGGCCAGGGTTTGTCCAACATCATCTACATCACTGTGGGCACCGGGATCGGTGGTGGTGCGCTCATCTCCGGCAAGCCGATTCCCGGGCTGGTTCACCCGGAGATGGGCCATGTGGTCGTGGCACGCCAACCTGGTGACGACTACCCGGGCCGCTGCCCGTACCACGGTGACTGTATGGAAGGGATGGCGGCCGGACCCGCGATCGAGCAACGCTGGGGTCGGCGCGGTGAGGATCTCGCCGAGCTGCTCGGCCCCGCCGTCGACCTGGAGGCCGGCTACCTGGCGTCGGGGATGCGCAGCATGGTCTACACCCTGGCTCCGCAACGCATCATCCTGGGCGGGGGAGTGTCCTCGTTGCCTGGCCTGATCGAGACGGTCCGGGCCAAGCTGCTGGTCACCATGAACGGCTACGCCCTCCAGCCCGAGCATGAGCGGGACTTCGTGGTTCCGCCGGGGCTGGGCGTCAACTCCGGCGCCGCCGGAGCCCTTGCACTGGCCGAGATGGCCGCCGGTTGACCCACTCCGGTCGATTCAGTCCTCGAACTGGATCCCGGCCCGTTCGGAGATGATCTGACGGACCTCCATGATGACCGGTTGATGGTCGGGGTGGGCGGCGTAAGCCTTGTATCCGGCTTCGTCCTCGAATCCGGCCACCACCACCATGTCCCAGTTGCCTTCGGAGATGCGGGCGTCGCGGCCGACGCTGAAGGTCTTCACATCGGGCACCAGCCCGGGCAGCTCCAGCAGCCTGGCCCTGACCGCTTCGATCTCCGCTTCCTCGACGTCGGGTCGGATGCGAAACATGGCGATGTGTGTGAACACGGGTGCTCCCTGATCGTGGCAGCGGGACCCTACCCGATCTGGGCTGCCATCTCGCCGGGGTCGGTGACAG